>JBQCHN010000031.1:0-151199 GCA_051954615.1 Mesorhizobium sp.
GGCGACAACGGCGCGACGGCCGTGGCCATGCGGTCGTTGCGCAGATAGTCGAGGAAGATGCGCCCGTGGCGCTGGTTCTTCGCCATCTTGATCAGATAGAGTTCCGGATCGTCGCGGGCCATCTGCAGGCAGACGTCGTGCGCGAAGCCTTTTGCTTGCGGCCAGGTCAGCTTGCTGCGCTTGGATACCGAGAGCGGCGTGACGACGTGCAGTCCCTTACCGCCGGTCGTCTTGCAGAAACTGTCGAGACCGAGATCGTCGAGGCGCTCGCGCATTTCCTTTGCCGCTTCGACAACCTTGGGAAACGGGACGTCCGGACCGGGATCGAGATCGAACACAAGCCTCCCCGGCATCTCCGGTTCTTGCGGCGCGCAATTCCATGGATGCAACTCGAGCGCGCCAATCTGGGCAACTGCCGCGAGGCCCTCGACACGGTCGATCTGCAGGTAAGGCTTCTTGTCGCCGAACACCTTCACCAGTTCCAGCAGATTGGAGGTCCCAGGCATCGCATGACGCTGGAAGAACTGCTCGCCGCCGATCCCGTCTGGCGCGCGAATGATCGAGCACGGCCGCCCGCGGATATGTTGGATCAGCCAGGAGCCGACGGACTCGTAGTAGCGGGCCAATTCCTCCTTGGTGACTGGCTTGCCGTCATTGGCGTCTGACCACAGAGGCTTGTCCGGATTGGAGATCAGCACGCCCATGACGTTGACCTTGCCGCCGCGGCGGTGGGTCTTCGATGACGTCGGCGCGGTCGGCTCCGGCACGTCCGTCTTTGCGGGCGCCGCAGGTTTCTCGGCCTCGACCTCCCCTGCCGGCTTGTCCTCGCGCAATCCTTTGAATGCCGCCTGCCGCACGAGGCCGTCCGATGTCCAGCCGGCGAACTCGATCTCAGCCACCAGTTCGGGCTTCAGCCATGTCACGCCCGACTCCTTCTTTGGTGCGCCGATGCCGGTGAACGGTGACTTCGCGGCCGCGACCGCCTTCAGCTTCGGCAGCAGGTCCTTAACCTTGGCGGCAGCGTAGCCTGTCCCAACCCGTCCGACGTAGACGAAGTGGTCGCCGCGATTGATGCCGACCAAGAGAGATCGGAACTTGCCGTTAGTGGTCGAATAGCCGCCGATGACGACTTCGTGGCCAGCTCGGCATTTGGATTTGGCCCAGGTATCCGTGCGTCCGGAGACGTATGGCGCATCGGCGCGCTTCGAAACGATGCCTTCGAGCGACATCCGGCAAGCCGAGCGCAGGACGGCATCGCCGCCAGTCTCGAAATGCTCGACGAAACGGATTCGGGCGTCTTCGCCTGCGTCGAATAGGAATTTCTGCAAGCGGGCCTTTCGTTCAGAAAGCGGCAAGCCGCGCACGTCCTCGCCGCCGTCGAACAGCAGATCGAACGCGAAATAGACAAGATCGTCGGTCTTGCCTTCCGAAAGAGCAGCTTGCAGCGCAGCGAAGTCCGGGGCACCGTTCTCGTCAAGCGCGCAGATCTCTCCGTCAATGATGGTGTCCGGCAGGTCGCCGGCAGCGCGCGCGATAGCAGAATATTTGGCAGTCCAATCGAGACCCTTGCGCGTCTTCAGGGTCGCCTTGCCGCCAAGCACCCGCATCTGGATGCGATAGCCGTCGAATTTGATCTCGTGCAGCCAACCCGCTCCGGAGGGCGGTCGCGTGAGGGTTTCGCAAAGCTGCGGCGCGATGAAGTCGGGCAGATCGACGGCGCTGGCGGTGTTCGGCTTCTTCTTTGCGGGAGTCTTCTGCTTCCGCTTGTCGGCCGCAAGCCCAGTGCCGCTGTCCCACACGGCGTCGGCTTCGACCTTGCCGCCCCCCAGCATGAACGGCTTCGGCTTGCGGCCTTTTCCGGAAGCGATCGCCTCCATGCTGCGCCCGGAGGCGATCGAGGTCTCATTCTCATCCAGAACCGCGCCGCCATTTTCCTCCACCGAGTATTGATCGCGATGCTTGATCAGCAGCCAGTTCGTGCGTTTGCCGCGGTCGCGGTCGTTCGCCATTCGCACCAGTACGAAACTGCCGTGGAGCCGATCCCCGTCGAGCGTGAACTTGAAATCGCCTTTGGCCAGCGCCTGTTCCGGACTCTTTTTCCCCTCGGGCTCCCAATATCCCCGGTCCCATAGCATGACCGTGCCGCCGCCATACTGGCCTTTCGGGATGGTCCCTTCGAAATCACCGTAGTCGAGCGGATGGTCTTCAACCTCGACGGCGAGACGTTTGTCGTGCGGATCAAGCGACGGACCGCGGGTCACGGCCCAGGATTTGAAGACGCCATTGAGTTCAAGTCGCAGGTCATAATGCAGTCGCGTCGCGTCGTGCTTCTGGATAACGAAGCGATTGCGGTCCGATGATTTGACCGCTCCGTCGCCACTTGGCTCCCGCGTGGATCTGAAATCCCGTTTGGCCTTGTAAGTGGAGAGCTTGTCTTTCGCCATCGGATGCCTCGCCGGAACAGGATCGCTATTCCATGAATGTCGGACATGACGACATGTTCCGTAGTTGCGGGGTGGCTTTCACCCTGTGGCAGCTCTACGCGCGACGCCGGGCTGTGCGTTTCCTGTTTCAGTCACGAGACGGCCGGTCGACTAACCGCCGCCGGTGTTCCAGCGATCACGCGTCCATATCGATCGAACTTGTTGAAAAGACGGGAGGTCAGGACGCCCCCTGTCGCACGACTTCGGCGCTAAGCGATCCTTCGGGTAGCGGCTGAAGCAATTCGCTTTCCGTCTTGGACAACTCCAGCCAGTGTCGCCAATCCTCCGGCCGCAGCACGACGACCTGACGATTGTGAGCGCGACGTCCGCACCCGGCTCCGTCGTCAGCATGGTGAAAGCGGACGGCTGGTTTCCAGTCCCTTCCCGCCAGAGGTCCGCGATCGCCATAAACGGCGCGCCCTTCAGCGTGAACCGTGCTTCGTTTTTGGATACTTGCTCCCGGTGAACTCGAAGAATGCTGATGCCGGAATCAGGCATCGCTTGCTGTTGGCAAAGCTGCATCCTTCCGATCGGAAGTTGAAGACGGGGCCCGCCTTCGGCTTAGCGGGTGGAAAACCGAAGCGCATGGAGACGAGTTCGACCTGCTCGCCGGAATTTCGCATTACCGGACCTTCATCACCGATCCCGACGTCGTCCGCCTTGGGGAGATTCAGGTCGTTCTGCTGGGTCGATATCTCGAGCGCGATTTCCAGCATCAAGCGTTGGTATTCCGCCCATGCGACATGCTGTTCGTAATCATTGCACATTCGCCGTACTCCAATGTGTGGCAAGGCGTGCCACGCAGGATACCGCCATCCTGGGCGGGGGCGAAATCTCCGCGCCGACAGGAGAAAACCCTGCGACGGCAAAGGCCAACTTCCGTTCTTGCGAACGAAACGGAAACAATGCTGCATGTGGCGATGAACATCGCCTTTGATTCGCCAACGCCTATCGACTACCTGTCGAGCCTGAACGAGCGCCAGCGCTCGGCCGTCGAGCATGGCGGCGGCCAGGTTGCCAGACCGCTTCTCATCATCGCCGGCGCAGGATCGGGCAAGACCAATACGCTCGCCCATCGCGTTGTCCACCTCATCGTCAACGGAGCAGATCCCCGGCGTATCCTCTTGATGACCTTCTCGCGGCGTGCCGCCGTAGAGATGACCAAGCGGGTCGAACGCATCGCGGCTCGGGTGCTGGGCGACAAGGCATCCGTCATGACCGATGGCCTGACGTGGGCCGGAACATTCCACTCCGTCGGCGCGCGGCTGCTACGCGATTATGCTCTCGACATCGGTCTTGATCCGGCATTCACGATCCACGACCGCGAGGATTCCGGCGACTTGATGAACCTTGCCCGGCACGAACTCGGCCTGTCGAAGACCGAAAGCCGTTTCCCCGCGAAGCAGGCCTGCCTTTCCATTTATTCCCGCTCGGTCAACGCGCAGGCGCCATTGGAAGAGGTGCTGGCGGATGACTTTCCCTGGTGCAGAACCTGGGCCGAAGAATTGAAGAAACTGTTCGTCGCCTATGTCGAATCCAAACAGGCGCAGAACGTGCTCGATTACGACGACCTCCTGCTCTACTGGGCCGAAATGGCGAAAGAAACCGCCTTTGCGGAGGAGATCGGCTCCCGCTTCGACCATATCCTTGTCGATGAATACCAGGACACCAACCGCCTGCAGGCCGCGATCTTGCTCGCGCTGAAGCCCGACGGCCGCGGCGTGACAGTCGTCGGCGACGATGCACAATCGATCTATGGCTTCCGCGCGGCGGAAGTCCGCAACATCCTTGATTTTCCGACGAACTTCTCTCCGGAAGCGGAGGTCGTGACCCTTGACCGCAACTATCGCTCGACCGACGCCATCTTGGCGGCCGCGAACGTCGTGATCGCCGAAGCGGAGGAGCGCTTCACCAAGGACTTATGGACCGAGCGCAAGTCGCCCGCCAAGCCCGCTCTTGTCACTGTCCGCGACGACACCGCTCAGGCGAACTACATCTGCGACATCATCCTCGCCGAGCGAGAAGCCGGCACGCGCCTGAAGGAGCAGGCGGTGCTGTTCCGGACGACGCACCACAGTGGCTCGCTCGAGGTGGAACTGACGCGTCGCAACATCCCCTTCGTCAAGTTCGGCGGCCTGAAATTCCTCGATTCCGCGCACGTGAAAGACGTCTTGGCGACGTTGCGTTTCGCCGAAAATCCCCGCGACCGCGTCGCGGGCTTTCGTGTGCTGCAACTTCTTCCGGGTATCGGCCCTTCCTTCGCCGGACAGGCGATCGACGCCATGCAAACCGCGCTCGATCCGACCATGGGCCTCCAGGCATTGCGAGTTCCCCAACGCGCAACCGAAGACTGGTCAGGGTTCGTCACGCTATTCGAGGAGCTTAGGCGCAAATCGTCAAGCTGGCCGTCGGACCTCGAACGCGTGCGGCTTTGGTACGAACCACATCTCGAACGCATTCACGAGGACGCTGGGGCGCGCCGCGGCGACCTTATGCAACTGGAGCAGATCGGGACGGGCTATCCATCAAGGGAGCGCTTCCTGACGGACCTTACACTCGATCCCCCTGCCGCGAGCAGCGATCACGCAGGTCCGCCGCACCGCGACGACGACTATCTGTTCCTGTCGACCATCCATTCAGCCAAGGGCCAGGAATGGAAGAATGTCTTCGTGCTCAATGTCGTCGATGGATGCATCCCAGCGTGCCTCGGCGCTGGTGAGCGCAAGGAGATCGAGGAGGAACGAAGGCTGCTTTATGTCGCCATGACCAGGGCCAAGGATTCGTTGCATCTCATGACGCCGCAACGCTTCTATGTTGAAAATCAGGTCGCCCGCGGCGATCGTCATGTCTACGCGTTGCGCTCGCGCTTCATTCCGGATCATGCGCTCCCGTATTTCGAACAGATGACATGGCCGGAAGCGCGAGCCGAGACCAGCGGCGGAGCGAGGCCGCGCACAAGTATCGATCTGCGAGCTAGGATGCGCGCCGCCTGGAGCTGAAAGATATAAATGCTTCAACGATTTGGCAGGAATCTCTGAATAGGAAGATCACTCTGTCAAATCGATCAATGCGATTCCCAAGTCCGCGCGTTTACGACGCTGGAGATGCCGCGGCATTTCCGTGAGCACGACTTCAAGGGTGGGCTGCACGTATCCCTCAAGAAGGTGGCCGCCTCGGGTCGATCCATCTTTCATCCCCAATACGACATGGACGTGGACCGCAGGCTTGCCGTCTTCCCCCAAGGCGACGTCTCCGACTGCGCTGAGAACCTCGCATTGTTCGTCGACAGGGATACGCAGATAGGTACGCTGCTCGATATCGAACCAGCCAACCGTCGCCCGGGAGAACGCGCCGATCGCAGTCAGCGACGCGGCCGCGACCTTTTCTCCTGCGGCGAACTCCTCGATCGACTTGAATGCTTCTTCGCCCGGATCGAGAACCATCACATGGATTTTACCATTTGCTTCCTGGGCGACCAGTTTCGATTTCATCTCGGCTCTCCGTGTTCCGGAATGCGCCGCCCTGAGCGTGACGCACTGATCGGATTCAAGCTTCGACACGCTGGTTCGTTCCGCAATTTGCGGACGAGTCTGCTTTCCGGAAGATCAGGACGCTCGCAACAAGCTCGCCGTGTGGCGCGCCACCGTGATCTCTTCGTCAGTCGGAACAATCCGGACTTCGACCTGAGCATGCGGAAGGCTGATGATCTCCGCGTGCGCGTTATTGGCGGCGTGGTCGACGGTCACGCCCAGCCAGCCAAGACGTTCGCAAATTGCCGCGCGACAGGTGGCTGAGTGCTCGCCGATGCCTGCCGTAAATGCGAGGCATTCCACCCCACCGAGCGTATTCGCGAGCGCAGCCACTTCTCGGGAAGCGCGGAAAGCGAACATGTCGATCGCCATCCGGGCGCGAGGATCGGCGCTTGTTTCGAGCTCACGCATGTCGGCCGAGATGCCGGAAACGCCAAGAAGACCGGACTCTTCATAAAGCAGGTATTGAACCTCTTCGGCAGACATGTGCCGTTCAAGGAGCAGGTAGAGCAGAACGCCCGGGTCGATGGAACCGCAGCGCGTCCCCATTACGAGGCCGTCGAGGGCCGAAAAGCCCATGGTGGTATCCACGCTTCTTCCGTCTTTGATCGCGCAGAGGCTGGCCCCGTTGCCGAGATGGGCGACGATCGTCCGCTTTTCCTTTCCCTCATCAGCCAGGCAGGCGGCGACATACTCATAGGACAGGCCGTGAAACCCGTAGCGACGGACGCCCTTCTCCTCGTATTCCGAAGGCAGCGCATATCGGCTGACCATTGGCTCGATCGTGCGATGGAAGGCGGTATCGAAGCATCCTACCTGCAGCAGGTCCGGGCACAGGTCTGCGAGAGAGAGAACAGGCGAAAGGCCGCGGGGCTGATGAAGCGGAGCAAGCGGGGTGAGTCCATCCAGGGCCGACATCACGGGCGGCGTTAACTGGACTGGATCGGCGAACTGCTGACCGCCATGAACGATGCGATGACCACAGGCGGCAAGCTTCCGCCCGTCATGTTTTTCCTCGATCCACCGGACCAGCGTTCGAACGGGCGCCGCCCCGCCGCCCCCTGGGATGGGCACGTCGCACAATGTCGTTCCGTCGGGGCCCCTGGCAACGAGCCTGGGAGCGCTCCCTTCGTCAAGCGTCCCGCGTGCGACAAGGCGGAGACTGTCCTGGCCCTCGACGTCGTAAAGACCGAATTTGACACTGGACGATCCGGCGTTGAGAGCGAGGATTGCGTCCCGCATCAGTCGCCGGCCTCGGCAGCCGTTCCATACGGCCAGGTCCAATCCCGGATTTCCGGCATGTCTTCGCCGTGAGTCCGGACATAGGCGGCGTGTTCGGCGAGCTTCCTATCCAACGCGGCAACGAAATCCTCCGCCTTGGCAGTCAGTTCCGGCAGGCGCCTGATCGCGGCTTGCGCGAGATGATAGCGGTCGAGCTGGTTCATGACGGCCATGTCGAACGGCGTGGTGGTCGTCCCCTCCTCCTGGAATCCGTGCACGTGCATGTTGTCGTGGTTGGCGCGCTTATAAGTCAGGCGATGAATGAGATAGGGATAGCCATGATAGGCGAAGATGACAGGCCGATCCCGGGTGAACAGCGCATCGAAAGCATCGTCGCTGAAACCATGCGGATGCTGCGTCTCCGACTGAAGGGTCATCAGATCAACGACGTTCACGACCCGGATCTTCAATTCCGGCAAGGCTTGCCTAAGCAGGTCGACCGCAGAAAGCGTCTCCAGCGTTGGAACGTCGCCACAGCAAGCCATTACGACATCCGGCGTTGTGCCCTCAGGCCCGCTCCCTGCCCAATGCCAGATTCCCGCGCCCGCCTTGCAATGACGTTCCGCCTCTTCCGCAGTCAGCCATTGCGGCGCTGGCTGCTTGCCCGCGGTGATCACGTTGATGCGGTTCCATGTCCTGAGGCAATGGTCGGTCACCCATAGAAGTGTATTGACGTCCGGGGGGAAATAGAGCCTGACGGTGTCGGCCTTCTTGTTCGCGACCAGATCGGCGAAGCCCGGATCCTGGTGGCTGAAGCCGTTGTGGTCCTGACGCCACACATGGGACGTCAGCAGGTAGTTGAGCGAAGCTATAGGCTTGCGCCACGAGAGCTCGCGCGACGTCTTCAGCCACTTGGCGTGCTGGTTGACCATCGAATCCACGATATGGATGAACGCCTCGTAGCAGGAGAACAGGCCGTGGCGGCCCGTCAGCAGATAGCCTTCCAGCCAACCCTGGCAAAGATGCTCGGACAGAACCTCCATGACGCGTCCGTCTTTCGACAAATGCTCGTCATACGGTTCGATCGGCTCCATCCACACCCTGTCAGTGACGTCGAAGACGGCGTCCAGACGATTGGACGACGTTTCGTCCGGCCCCATCAGCCGGAAGTTCCTTGCTTCGCCGTTCAGACGGATGACCTCCCGGAGGTAGGCGCCCATGATCCGCGTTGCTTCCGCAATTCTTCCCCCTGGGCCAGGGAGATCAAGCGCGAAAGCCGTCCAGTCCGGCAAGACGAGATCGCGCTTGAGAAGGCCGCCGTTCGCATAGGGAATTGCGCCCATCCGCTTGCGGCCGCCAGGTGCGAGCGCTTCCAGTTCCGGCCGCAGGCGGCCTTCCTCGTCAAAGAGCTCCTCCGGACGGTAGCTGCGCATCCAGCCCTCGAGAATCCTGCGGTGGTCAGCATCCTCGCGCGCGTTCGAGACCGGCACCTGGTGTGAACGCCAGAAGCCCTCGACTTTCTTGCCATCGACCTCTTTCGGCCCGGTCCAGCCCTTGGGACTGCGAAACACGATCATCGGCCAGCGGGGACGTTCGCCAGACCACCCGCCTGACCGCGCGCGATCCTGTATCGACCGGATACGGTCCAAAACGACGTCGAGGGTCCTTGCCATGTCACTGTGCATGGATTCGGGATCGCTGCCCTCCACGAAGAACGGTTCATAGCCATAGCCGACGAAAAGACTCCGCAATTCCTCGTCGTCCATACGGCCCAGCAGCGTGGGATTGGCGATTTTGTAGCCGTTAAGATGCAGGATCGGCAGCACGGCGCCGTCGCTGGCCGGGTTCAGGAACTTGTTCGAGTGCCACGCAGCCGCCAGTGGCCCGGTCTCCGCTTCGCCGTCACCGACTACGCAGGCTGCGAGCAGTTCCGGATTATCGAACACGGCTCCGAACGCATGGACGAGCGCATAGCCCAGTTCGCCGCCCTCGTGAATCGAACCCGGGGTTTCCGGCGCGACATGGCTCGGCACGCCCCCCGGGAAAGAGAACTGCTTGAACAGCTTCCGCATCCCCTCCGCGTCCTGGCCGATCTCCGGGTAAATCTCGCTATACGTGCCTTCGAGCCAGGTATTCGCGACCATGGCTGGACCTCCATGGCCAGGACCGCACACGTACAGGACGTCGAGGTCACGTTCCTTGATGACCCGGTTGAAGTGAACGTACAGGAAGTTCAATCCTGGGGTGGTGCCCCAATGTCCCAGCAGTCTGGGCTTCACATGCTCGGCGACCAACGGCTCCCGCAAAAGCGAATTGTCCATCAGGTAGATCTGGCCTACGGACACGTAGTTCGCCGCGCGCCAATACCGATCCATGAGTTCCAGCTGGGCGGAGCTGTCGGAGCCCGTGTTCGAAGCCTTGTCCTGTGCCATCGGCACCCTCCTGAGCTCTTGGCGATGCCTCTCTAACTAATGCACGAGCCTCTATATGAAAGGTCGGCAATTCACTTCCGGAAGGAACGCTCGGCGGCCTAGTGAATTGACGTTCTGCCAATCACTAGTCTGACGGAGTTCACGATGAATGCCGCTGCCCCGGATCCAAACGACCCAAACCCGACGCCCGACAATCCTAATCCCGAGCCCGTTCAACCGCCATCTCCTCCGGAAAATCCAACGCCCGAGCCGCCTGGCATCCCGCCGCCCTCTCCCGACCCGGTTCCGGCACCCGACCAAGAGCCGATCCAGGTGCCGCCGGGAACGCCGCCCGAAATCCCGTCCGAGCCAACCTTTCCTGGGCCTAATGCCGACATGCGGGGGCAATGAAAGGCGGAGACACACTGGATCTCACCGCTTGTGCTCGATCATGCGGACAATCTCGTCGATATCGCTCGGGTCAATGCCCAGGTCGGCCAGAGAAGGGAAGTCACCCGACGGGACATTGTCGTCCTGCATCAATTCGACCTGGTTGCGCGTAAGAGGAGCGGCAGGAAGCCATTCCGCAACGGTCGCCGTGGCGGTCCACAGGGGGAAAGGCACCGACATCAACGCGATCCGCTTTCCAAGAAGCGTGGCGACCTCCCGGACAAGATCGCGATAGGCGTAGACGTGCGGGCCTGCAAATTCGAAATTCGCGCCGTCGGTGGCAGGTGCTCTGGATGCAATCCGGGCGATGCCCTCGGCCACGTCCTCGACATAGACTGGCTGAAGCAGCGTTTCGCCGTTTCCGAATAACGGGTAGACAGGCAGGAGTCGCACCAGCCGCACGACCGCCGTGAGAAAGGCGTCATCGGGACCAGTCATGACTGCAGGCCGCACTATCGTAGCGGATGAAAATGCCGCCTTCACCGCCTCCTCGCCACGTCCCCTCGCGCTGATATAAGCGGACGGCGATCGGGCATCGGAACCAAGCCCCGATATCTGGATGAATTTCTCGACTCCGACGTCGCGGGCGGCTTTCGCCAGGTCGGACGCCGCCTGGACATGGACACGCTCAAAAGTCTCTTTTCCTCGTTCGACGTAGAGGCTGACCGCATTCACTACGGCGATAGAGCCAGCAATGGCGCCTGCGATCGAGGATGGATCAAGGATATTTGCCTGGATGCTCTGCGGCGCCTTCCCACCGAGCACGAGGCTGGCCTCTCCCCGCGGTGGATGGCGAGAGACGGTTCGGACCTCGAGTCCCTGTGCGAGCAAATGTTTTACGATCCGTCGACCGACGAAGCCGGTCCCACCGAAGACCGTTACGACGCCATTTGACATCCCTCGACTGGGTTTTCTGGCCATCGCCTATGGCCCGCCGGCCATCGACCCCACCACAACCATGACGACAGCGTCGACGTCGACCTCGCCGTGCACGGATATCTTGTCTCCGTTACGGCGAACTTCGAGCTTCGACGGATTCTCGGCGGCCTGTCGTTCAAGCTCTTCGATCACCGCCGTGATGGCTTTCTCTTCGAGAGGTGTATCGGTCATATCGCGGGAACCCATTTCCAGAACACGCCTTCTTTTCGGTCGGGGTAGTGCTTGAATTCGCACTCAAATTTTTCCCCGTAGGTGGCGGCAGCGGCCAAAGCCGTTTCCGAAGGAGGATTCATCCCTGTGCCGGGCGCGAACCAATCTTCCAACAGGTCGTCCGGAACATAGGCGCCTATCCTGAGCGGAAGGCTTTCTAGGACCCTATTCATCTCGATCGGAGGCAGCATGAAAAAACCCGAACGACCGCTTCGATCCTCCGACACGCGTCATCGGCGTATCGTGAACCATGTGATTTTCCAATCTGCGATATCAATGTGGAAAACGAAGGCGTGTTCCAAACATTCTTCCGGCGCTTGCACTTAGGCTTGCACGATCAAAGCCGGGTCGAAATTGCCGTTCTCGTCCTCATAACCACGTGGATTGCAGACGATACGGGTCTCACCGATCATGTAGTCGCAACTTTCATGCGTGTGACCATGCAGCCAGAGCGTGGGTCCGCCAGCTTCAATGACGTCGGAGAGGTCCGACGCGTAGGCCGCATTCAGAAGATCGCCCTTGAACCTCTCCGGGATGGACCGCGCATGCGGTAAATGATGAGTGACGACGACCGTTTTGATCGGAGCCGCTTTCAGCGCGGTGTCGATGAACAGACGTGACTGCTGGTGCATCCGATACGCAGTCTCGGGTACGAAGCGCTGCCAGGGATGGTATTGTCTGGCAATCTGGCGATAGTCGTTCATCCGCTCCCGCGCGTGGAACATGGCCACCTCCGGATGCCCTTCAATGCGATAGTCGGTCCAGAGCGTTGCGCCGACAAAGCGGACGCCGTCGATCGTGACAAGACCATCTTCAAGGAAATGGACATCAGGGAATTGCGCGGCGGCGGACCTCCCGTCCTCCAAGCCTTCCTTGATTGAGTTTTTATAGAACTCATGGTTGCCAGCAACATAGACGCAGGGCATTGCACGGGCGACGTGTTTTGCCAGCCAATGCACCCCATTGGCTGGCGCCCGACACAGATCGCCGGCGACCACGCAGACATCGGCGACCGGAATGGACAACGGCTGGCACAGGTCAGCGAATTCCAGGTGCAAGTCCGATAGAAGCCAGATTTTCATGTCACTCAATTCCAATTAGATTACTGGGAAGCCAACAGCTACGGCTCGAGAATTCTAGCGTTCGCTCTGCCGCGGCTCTTCGATCAATCTGAGCCGAGGCTGCTGTGACAGAAGATCCCTGACTTCTTCAGCAGACAGCGCTCCCTTATCGAGCAGCACTTGCGCAATCCGCTCGATGTCCGTGCGATGATCCTCGACGAGGCGTTTCGCGCGGGCGTTCTGTGCTTTCAGCACTTTCTCGACTCGCGCATGCAGGAAACGGTCGAACCGGAGAAGGCCGACCAACTCGTCCTCGTCTTCGGAAGCGAGGTACGCGAGGCCCTCGCCGAGGCCATAAGAGGCTTCGATGGCCAGTGCCAGAAGCGTCGCCGTGTGCAGGTCGGAACCACGGCGACCGCCTCCGCCTGCTGAACGGCCCCCGAGAACGACTTCTTCAGCCACGACGCCAGCCAGTCTGACGACGATACCGTCAAGAAGCTGTGCATGGGTGCGTTCCGTGATGCCATGGTCCTGCATTCTGACTCCCCCTCCTTTCTGAAGCAGGTTGGGGGCGTGGGGGATCGCACTCTCGACAGACACCGAGACAAGAACGCCGTGTCGGAGCTCGAGCGCAACGACGGCGTGACCGGCTTCATGGATTGCTGCGCGTCGACGCATTTCCGGCGGTACGGGAACAAGAAGTGGCAATCCGGCAGCAAGGTCATCGAGGACAAGTTCCCGCCGTTCGCGTCGTGCTCTCCGCCTGCCCTGCCGCACCAATTGTTCAAGAGACGCGCCGTTCCAGTCATCCGTCCGCGCCACGATGCTGGAAAGATCGGCGTCTGCGAGTTGCCCCTGCAGGTGCCATCGCAAGATGCCCTCTCGCGCACCGGGATCGGGTAGCGGGATTTGAATGTGCCTGTCCAGGCGTCCTGCCCTGACGAGAGCGGGATCCAGCCTGTCGGGGAAATTGCAAGCACCCACGACAACGACGCCCTCCCGCCCCTCCGTGCCGTCAATGCACTCGAGAAGCGCGGACACGACTTCGATGCTGTACTGGCGATTATGGTCGTCGAAGCGCTCTCGATCGCCGAAGGCGTCAATTTCGTCGACGAAGATGATGGACGGGGTATTCTTTCTGGCCTCGTCGAAGGCAGCGCGCATCGCTTTCAACAAATCGCCGAGGTGCCCTTTTGCCTGCCAACGAGCGAGGGACCCCAGCACGAGATGAGCATTGCAACTCCGTGCGAGCGCAGCTGCAAACGTGGTTTTTCCGGTGCCGGGAGGACCGCTCAGCAGGACGCCTCGATCAACCTCCTGCCAGTCGATCTTGCCTGACCGCCAGTCCGTAAAATCCACGGCAAGCTCGCGGCCCCAGTCGCCTGCTTCCCCCAAACCGTGGAGGTCATCCAGCGTTGGCCCGGCAACGTCTTTCGTGGCTTTGGCGGCGATGGCCTTCTTCATGAGTTCGATCGCAACCGGAACTGGCCTGCCCCGGCGCAGGGTCGCAACGATCATGGACAGCGGAACCTTGGAGATGAATTCCGCCTGCTCTGGAGTGACTGCCAGGTGAAGGCAGAGCTTTGCTCCGGCAATGACGTGACGCGCCTTCAAGGGCTCGATCTGCACGATGCCGTCGGCGAAAAGAGCAAAATTCTCCGGCATGCTATCCTGGCTATGGGCCAGGACAACGACACGCCGCTGCTTCCCAAGCGCAGTCATGAAATCGGCGTCCCGACCACGCTTCTTGCTGTCGGCACTCATCGTCAGGATGAGCGTATCGTCGCGAACCCCGTAGAGCACGGACGGCCCCATTGCCGCATAGGCGACTGCATCCTCGTAGAGGTCCATGTCCGCACCCTCCGGAAGGATCAGACCCACGACCACGGGCTTGTACATCCGAAACTGCGGCACCGAGCGGCATGCCCGCATGATCGCGCAGTAGGCGAGAAATCGAGGGAGCGACTGCCGGAGTTTGCGACGGAAATTGCGCCTGTTTTCGTGGTTGGCGTTTTCCAAGTACGGAAATCGAGTCATGGTTTTACCGATGGTAGGAGAATGGCTGCCGCGTGAGGCCGGCGGACCGGATTCAGTCGCGGCGGCGCCGGACCGGGGTTTCGGGGCCGATCCGCGCGTCATCGAGGTCGATTTCCACGAAGCGATGCAGGATCAGCGACGACAGGCCGGGTATCGGCGCCGTCTCCTGAAAGGCGGACATGCACTCGGCCACGGTCATCGAGCCGATCTCGTCGAGGGCTCCGAGCAGGCGTACCCGATCGCCGAGCGGGCACCGCCATCGCGCATAGCGAAGCAGATCGCGGGCATTGGCCAGCCTGAAGCCGGACCGAATTTCAGCCTCGACAAAAGTCTCGCGTTGATGGCCGGCGCGGGCAGCGACCTCGTCGATCCAGGCCGACCATCGTGTATCCTCACCCTTCTCAAGAGCGTCGAGGAAGCTAGTACTGTGCCCTCTTACGACCTGGAAATCCGGCACGTGGGTTTCGTTCCCGCACTGCAAAAGCACGGGAAGGCACGTCCACGAGGTGACCTCGGGATCGAGGTCCAAGAGACATCCGAGATCACGGGCAAGCTGGGTTCGAAATAGCGGTGTTCCGGCGCATCGTACCGTCCCAAGCGGCTCGAACCGCAAGGCGGAGGCTGCGCCCCAAACGCTCTGCAATGATGGGATTTCTACTTCAAGGGAGGCAGTCACGTCACATTCCATACGCTGCAGGGGACCGAATGCCGCGAAGCGGCAGCGATCGGTCAGCGTATGAGGTGCGAGGCCTGTTTCATGATGACGGAACAAATATAGAACATTTCCATCGACGTCAAATCGGAGGGGCGCACATGGTAAATGGCGGCGGAAGCTCGGCGGTGGACTACGTTTCGGCTGGCATAAGATTTGGTGCGCTTGTCGACCATCTCCTGCGGTCCGCGCGGCAGTCGGCATCGAGCGTGAAGCCGCCACTTAGGGTGGTTGCGCCCTGCGAAAGCGTGCGGGAAAATTTACGCTACGTAAGCTGGGGCTGAAAATTGCAAAAGATCACAAGCGTCTCGGTATTCTATTTCTCGAAATTGATCGGTGCGCTCGGAGGTCCGATTTTTGGTACCCTGTCGTTTATTGTATTTATCGCACTTCCGGACCTGCGCTACCTGGTCGGCAACTATGTCTGCGAAGAGGGGCAGCTTGACGCCATTTCCCTGGCAGAGCGGTTTCTTTGGGCATCGGGCATGACCCTTGTCCTGCTTGGCATCGTGATCGCGGTCTCGCTGGCATTGAAAATCGCGGATCGCGTCGTGGAGCAGCGGTAGCTCACCAGTACTCCTAACCCTCTGGAAGGCCCCGATAGGGAGCGGCTTTTAATTGACGCGCCAGATGCGTCGCATTGGAAGCGAGCATGTCCAGTGTTTCCTTTACCGCCGTCGGTATCTTCTCCAAGTCGACGTAATTCACGTCCCCCATGGCCTCGCCAACCCAGTAAGCACCCGCATTGGCGGGAATCGTGAAACCGACGTCGTTTAGAGCCTGGAACATCGCGGCGTGGCAATGATGCGCGCCATCTTCGTTTCCGACGACCGCGGCAATGGCCACCTTGCCTGAAGCGGGCATTCTGCTTGCCGAGTCAGTTTCCGACAGGAACGCGTCCATTCGCTCCAGAACGCGCTTGGCGATACTCGAAGGCTGACCGAGCCAGATGGGGGTAGCCAGAATGAAGATATCCGCCTGAAGGATACGCTTGCGCAATTTCGGCCACTCGTCTCCTGCGCCTTCGTCGGAGAGAACGCCTGGCTTGATGTCGAAATCGGCGCCCCGCACCACCTCGCCCGTCACCCCATACGGTCGCATAGCGTCGAACATGTCGCCGACCAGCTTGTCGGTCGAACTTTTTTCAGAAGCCTCGGAAGACTTGAGAGAGCAATTTATGGCGAAGGCACTAAGCGGAGATGCGGCTGGCACATTATCCTCCTATCGGGATTTCAACGGTTTCGAGCGTCCGGACTCTTTCGGGCGCGGGCTGTCGCCAGCAACAGGTGCAGTCGTGCCGCGCTTGGCAAACGGATCCGGGAGCGCTGGTTCGTCGGTGTTTGACGATCCGCTCGTTTCGGGATGAATTGGGCTTTTTTCCTCGCCAAGCTCGGCGTCGATCTGCTTCGCAGCCTCTGCCCAGTTCTCTTCATGCGAATTCTCCGGGCGGCCGGACTGCTCCCAAATCTCATGCGCCCGCCGCCTGATGTTTTCTTCACGATCCATCGAGGAATTGCGCGGCTCACTGGTCATTTCCCTTGCCTCCGTCTTTGGGTGAGAAGTCCGCACATTCCGGCTAAGGGCGACATTGGAGCTTAGCTCGGCAATGAGGCTATCAATGAACTCGGCCATTGCCACACACCTGCCTTCCCTTGCGGACGGCGAAACAATCTCGCTGCAGGATGCAGCGACTTGAAAGGGCAACTGCGGATGACGCCGAATGTTCCGTCGTTTGCAAATGTCCGGTTCTCACGGAGGAACGAAATCCAGTATCGGCCGTTCTTGAAGGCCCTCACCGCTCCCCTCCCCGGTGAGAGGAAAGGCGGATCGCCATTCTGGCCGGTCCGCTTTTCCATTTCTGCGCAGCCTGTCGGGAACCAACTCGACTGGGCGACATTGCTTTCAGCTGGGAGGAAAATCATGGCGCAGGGGCAAATTCATATCGACCGCTCTCCATTGAGCGTGGCAAGAGCTTACGTGGAGTCGCGACGGCACGATCTGCGACCAATCTCTGCGGCCCGTGCCACGCTAGCCATCCGTACGCTGCTCGTTGATTGCAGTCTTTCGGACGGTGAGCTCCTGGAACTTGTCGCACGGCTCGCCGCCGACCACGGTCTGACCGTCGTCGACGAAAGTGCTTGAGATCGAACGGAACTCCGGATCGAACACCGCCGGACGTTCAGTCCCACAGAAGAGCATCATCGACGCAGGTATCCAGCGGCCAAACGGTCGAACAGAACCTCAGAGAGTCGCGAGGCGACGGTTCGAAATTGACTTTGGATAGGCTTCACGGATCGCGAGCTTATCTTCCAGGGCGAGCATTACGGTTTCGACGAAATCGGTCTCGTACATCTGGGAGATGCTCCAAAGTCCGCCGGGGGTGAAGACGTTGATCTCCAGGATTTTGTCACCGACTATGTCGAGCCCAACGAGAAACATCCCGTCCTGGACAAGTTTCGGGCGCACGACCTCGGCGATCTTCAGGACCTTGTCGGTGAGGTTGACCGGTTCGGCGGTGCCCTGGGCGTGGATGTTCGACCGGACGTCGCCCTTCGCGGGCACGCGCCGGAAAGCCGCGAACTTGCCATCGCGCTCCAGCGGCTTTCCATTCAAGAGGAAGAGGCGGATGTCACCCGCTTTCGCCTGCGGTATGTAGCCTTGGGAAATCAGGTACCCCTCGCCGCTGACAGCCTCGAAAATCTGGTTGAGATTGGCGTCTTTCGGGGAATCGATCTTGAAGACATTCTTGCCGCCGGATCCCTGAAGCGGCTTTACGATCGCACCTTTGGCCTGTTGCTGGATGAACGTGCGGATCTCATCGATGTCCTTGGAGATCAAAGTGGCCGGGCGGACGCTCTCCGGAAAATCCTGGAAGTAGAGCTTGTTCTGCGCGAGCGCGAGGCCCTCGGGGTCGTTGACGACCAGAACGCCACGATCTGCGGCGAGCCTGCCGAACATCGCGCCGACGTAAGCGGCCCAAGGGCGGTCCGCGGCGTCTTGCGACGGGTCATTGCGCAGAAAAAGGACATCGAGCTCGGCGACGTCGATCGTCTCCGTTGTTGTGTCCGGACCCTGCAGGTCTTTGTGCAGCGTTTCGGGTTTCTTGTAGTTGGCGCCGGGAAGGCTCAGCGCGCGAACCATCAGACTGTCATCCGGGCGGAGCACGAAGTCGCCCGGGGTGACATAGCGGACGTCATGTCCTCGGCTCAGGGCCGAAAGCGCGAGCGCCGTGGTCGTGTAGTGCGGGTGTTCGCCCTCGATCGAATTGACGAAGAACGCGATGCGCATGATGGTCCCTCAACCCTTGAGCAAATCTATCGGCGACAGTCCGTGCCGCGCTCTTTCGAGGCGGCGCCTGGCGCCAACATGAGACAGGAAGGCAGGTCTCACCTGCGGCGCTTTCAACAGCCCCCGCGTGTTTAATTCCTGCATGATACCGAAATGGGAGGCGGAAATCTTTCCCATCCAGAAGGGATCGAGCGATCCGCCCTTTCCCAGATGGTCGAGCACTTCGTAGAGGCCGCGCAGGTAAATGGCGTCTTTGGCAAGGCCTCCTCCTCGGTAAAGCCGCAGCGCTAGATTGAAGGCTCCCAGTTCCGGAAAGCCATAATCGTCCACCAGCACATGGAACGTCTCCTCGAACGACGCCCCGTCGAGCATCGCCGCGCAACCGACGACGCGAGCCGCTATCAGGCGGAGCCGTCCGGTGGTCAAGCCGCCCGCCAGGTATTCCGCAAATACTGCAAGGCCCTCCTGGAGTCCCTCGTATCCAGAGAGTCCCGACCGAAACAGTCGAAGGCCCTGGGCAGAACCGTTGAAGTAAGTCAGCAAATGAACGCCGATCTCATGGCTGAGCAGAGCCTCGACCCTATGCCGCGCCATTTTCGTGCTGCGAGAAATAAGAAGACAGTCTCCCGACACCATCAATCCAGGCGGCAGGTCATCTCGCAGGGCAACCGACGCCTCGAAGCCGGGATACTGAGCATGATAGTCGTCGATCATTGCCTGAGCATGCCGTTCGACGAAATGGCAATCGGCGCCGCCGCCGGTGCCGCCTTCTCCGGCTCTGCTTCCCCCGGTCGACGTCTTCGTGAGGATATCTTCTGCAGCGGCCAGCAAGCTGGGTTCGACGCGCCCATAGAGAGCACGTCCCAATTCAACGAAGGCGGATGTCTCCCTGGCTGAAAGCATCGACAGCTGGAGATCGAGTTCCTGCTGCTTCTCTCGGTAGAGATCGAAGAGGACCGGATCTTCGAGGTTTTCCAGGGCGATCGAAAACAGTGTTCGCTTTCTAGCCCCAACCTGGACCGTCAAAGGTCGATAGAGGAACCGCGGCGCCCTCTGGAAGCCACCCGACCGAAATTCTAACCAGGCCGCGTCAGCATTGATCGGCGTGACGGCCAGGAGGAAATCGAAGCTCTCGGCAATCTCGTCCATGCTTCGATCGGCACGGCTGACTGCATCGACGAAGGCCTTTCGTCCGAGCGCGCGATGGGTCGGAAGTTCCAACACTTGGTTCGCTTCGATGAAAGCCGACACAGCTCGCAGTCCGGCATCAAAAATGTTCGCGACTGTACGCCGTCGCAGGTCTGGATAGATTTCGTCGGAATCCGGCTGTCTGTAGATCGGCGCGAAGCGAACCGTGATTACAGAAAAATCGGGTAGCAGCGCGGCCAGACAGGCATGGACGTCGTCTGCCGACTGGACCGCGCTTACCCGTGGCGAGCGATATTTCACTTCAACGCTTTCCACCGCGGTTTTGAACGCGGACATGGCCGTTTGGGTGGCGGCTTGGTCCGTGCCGGAAATCAAGATTTCGAACGGCGGCAGATAAGGAGTGTCTGCCGAGAGCAACTTGTCCTGCTCGAGCTCGCCAACGTCGATGATCATGAAGTGGCCGAATCGATCGATCATGACGACACCGATGGCTTCGATAATCGAAGCGGCAACGTCGGCATGCGGCGCGATTAGGTAAGACGCGTTCGCGGACGCGACGCCGCGTGCCGCGCAATCTTCGCTCTCACCTAGATAGACACAAATAAACGGAAGGGGACGGTCAACGTGAAGGCGACCGCCATCCTCGAAATCCTCGCGGACCGGCTTCCCTTCATTGATGGCCGAAATCGCTTTCTCGATCACCGTGAGGGGCTTTAGCTCGATCCCGTTTCGAGGTTTGGACGCAGCCTCGCTCATCATTGCTGTCGGAGGCTGGTTTCAAGCACGGGCAGCGTGGAGCGAAGCATCGCCCGCATTGCCACCAGGGCTTCCCGGTCGGGCGATCCCGTCCACTCGTCCATGAAGAATTTCTTGAACTCCACGGCGATCGCGCATCCCGTTTCGGGGAAAGTGTCATGGATGAAGCGGGTTTGTTCTCCTCTTCCTTCGAAAGCAATGTTTTCGCGGACGTCGACATGACGACCGCAAAACTCGAAGGCCTCCAAGGCATTCATGAAGGGGTCGACGACGTGGCTCCAGCGCTTCCGGTCCATGGAGAACGTGCCAATATTGATCTCCGGCGCTCCGGTCGACTCCGACGCTGCCGCATTCGGCCCGTTGCGTCGATGGTTGTAGCTGTGGATGTCGAGGACGACGAACCGCCCGTGGGACTTTTCAATTCCCTGCAGAACCTGCCTGAGCATCGCATAGTATTCGTCATGCACCTCAAGCGACCGTTCGATTTCGTCCGCTGGCGGGTACCGCCTCCAGATATTCAGTCCCCATGCCTGCTCGGGTGAAAGGTACACGGCCGCATCCCGCGAGCGGTTGAGATCGATTTCGAACCGGGAGCGGTGCACCGCAATGCGGTTCGGAACGTCCCTGATGACGAATTCGGTAAAGGGGTCTTCTTCGCGCAGCCGGCCGTCGGCAGAGATCGCCATCAACGCCTCGACCTCCGCCCGAACGGCATGCCCGTTGTGGATGGCCGTAGCCAGGATCGGTGACGCCCCGCGCTGAAGCGTCCACCAGTCGCGAGAATGAACGGAGATATCTAGTTGCTTGTGTTGCGCCGCGGTCGCGTCGATTGGAGCGTCCAATTCCGCCGAGCTTTCGTCGAGCACCATCAGGGAAGCCTTTCGGACCGTTGAAATCTACGCTCCTGCCAACGACTCCGCGATCACGAAGTTCCCGTGTGCGGTCATGGATGCGTGGCAGGTAACCTTCAGACCATGCAGAGCCTGCTCCCGGCCAGTCATCGGGAGTTGTCGATGCCAGCGCTGCGACATTGCCAGCGCATCCTCGAACGTCACTCGCCGTAGCTGCCCCGCGAGCCGTGGATCGCGTTCCGACAGTCCAGCCAGCCAGTCGACCACAAGCGCTGCGTTGTTGGCCAATCGCGCCGACGGCAAGAAGGGAACCGTGGTCTCGGCCGCGGCGGCAGCCCGCGCTACGTGGGAAAACGCCAGTTCCATTCGCGAGGGAGCAGATGGCTGCAGATCTTCGGAATTACTGATGACATAGCGAAAGATCGCGCGCTCAAGCCATTCTTGATGCGCCTCGGTTGGAAGCCGCTCGCCCTGCGATCGAGCAAACGTCCGGACATCCTCCAGATTGACAATGCATATAGCTGGCATTCGCGCGTCCTTTTCCGGCTGAAGTCGAGACTGGGAGCACGCCACGCATCCAACAAACTGGCGTTGCGCAACCAGTCGACGACGGACGCGTTCTGCAATAAGCCGCATCAGCGATCGGGAGGGTGGTTCGCCAGCGAGTTTCGGCACATTCGATTCCAAGAACCTCGCATGGCGATTGCCTGCGTTGGCGCTATGCCTTTGCACCTCCGGCTGCTCGGGAGTTCAGTCCGCACTCGACCCGGCTGGCGAGGAAGCCCATGAGGTCGCGCGTCTTTTCTGGGTCATGGTCGGCACAGGCGGAGCGATCTGGCTCGGGGTCGTCGGCCTCCTGGTATATGCGTCCCACAAGCGAGGCCAAGCATTCGGAGAGGACGGTGCTGGACGGCTGATCTTTTGGTGCGGCGCTGCCCTGCCCTCGCTGTTGCTGTTCTTCCTCCTTGGGTATGCCCTCTGGCTCATGCCAAGCCTCCGGCCCTTTGCGCGGGCAGCGGAGACTTCCGCTCTTCAGATCGATGTGACCGGCGAACAGTTCTGGTGGAGGGTCGCCTATCGCCCTGCGGATAGTGACAGGTCTGTGCTCGCGGCGAACGAGGTTAGGCTTCCGGTCGGCGAGCGCGTCGAATTCTTGCTCAACAGCACCGACGTCATCCATTCCTTCTGGATACCCTCCCTCGGCGGCAAGATGGACATGATCCCCGGCCGCCAGACCCGCCTTTCCCTATTGGCGACGAAGCCCGGAACCTACCGCGCCGCATGCGCGGAATATTGCGGCACCTCCCATGCGCTGATGGCGTTCACCGCGGTCGCGATGGAGTCCGAGGCCTTCCGGCAATGGCTAGCGGCGCGCTCAGCGCCCTCCACCGGCGCGGGATCGCCGGGACGCGACCTGTTCCTTCGCAACGGCTGCGGCGCATGCCATCGCGTCGACGGCACCGAGGCCAACGGCGAGGTGGGACCGGACCTTTCCCATGTCGGATCGCGCGCCACGCTGGGCGCCGGCATCCTGCCGAACGACGAGGCGGCCCTGCGAAGCTTCATCGCGCATCCACAATCGATCAAGCCCGGTTCAAGGATGCCCGGTTTCTCGATGCTTCCCGAACAGGACATCGCCGAAATCGCAGCGTGGCTGAAGGGGCTCGAATGACGACGGCCACCAAAACCCGTGCCAGGGCGAAACCCGTGCCGGCCGCGGCCGGAAAGGCGGAGGAGGAGCAGCTTCGCCGCGTCTGGGAAACGCCGCACGGCTGGCGCTACTGGACCTCCGTCAACAACACGCAGGTCGGCCTGTGGTATGGCGGCACCGCCTTCGCCTTCATGCTGTTCGCGGGTGTGCTGGCGCTGATCATGCGCGCGCAACTCGCCGTACCCGACAACGACCTCGTGACGGCCGACTTCTACAACCAGGCCTTCACCCTGCATGGCACGGTGATGATGTTCCTGTTCGCCGTGCCGATCTTCGAGGCGGTGGCGATCTTCCTGCTGCCCCCGATGCTCGGCGCGCGCGAACTGCCGTTTCCTAGGCTCGGCGCCTTCGGCTTCTGGAGCTTCTTCATCGGCGGCATCTTCGTCTGCGGTTCGATCTTCTTCGACGCCGCTCCTTCCTCGGGCTGGTTCATGTATCCTCCGCTCGCCACCGACAAGGAGCTTTCCGGCATCGGCGCCGACATCTGGCTGCTCGGCCTCTCCTTCATCGAGGTCGCCTCGATCGCCGCCGCGGTCGAACTGATCGTCGGCATCATGAAGTGTCGCGCGCCCGGCATGCGCATCAACCTGATGCCGCTGTTCGCCTGGTACCTGCTGATCGTCGCCGGAATGATCCTGTTCGCCTTCCCGCCGCTTATCGCCGGCGACCTTTTGTTCGAGATGCAGCGCATGTTCGACTGGCCCTTCTTCGATCCGACGCGCGGCGGCGACCCGTTGCTGTGGCAGCACCTTTTCTGGATCTTCGGCCATCCGGAGGTCTACATCATCTTCCTGCCTGCCATCGCCCTGATGGCGATGATCGTGCCGACCTTCGCGCAGCGGCCAATCGTCGGCTATTCGTGGATCGTACTAGCCGCCGTCGGCACAGGTTTCCTGTCTTTCGGCCTGTGGGTGCACCACATGTTCGCAACCGGCCTGCCGCAAATATCGCTGGCCTTCTTTTCAGCCGCGTCCGAAGCCGTCGCCATCCCCACAGGGGTCCAGATATTCGTCTTCATCGCTACCATGCTGGCCGGACGCGTCATCTTCTCAGTGCCGATGCTATTCGGCGCCGGCGGCATCGCCATTTTCGTCATGGGCGGATTGACGGGCGTCATGGTCGCCCTCGCCCCCTTCGACTGGCAGGCGCACGACACCTATTTCGTCGTCGCCCACCTGCATTACGTGCTGATCGGCGGCATGCTGTTCCCGCTGACCGCGGGAATTTACTATTATTACCCGCTGATCAACGCCCGAATGCTGTCGATGCGGCTCGGCAGGATCGCATTCTGGCTAATGTTCATCGGCTTCAACGTCGCGTTCTTCCCGATGCATCTGACTGGCCTGCGCGGCATGCCGCGCCGCGTCTTCACCTATCCGGGAGACATCGGCTGGGATTGGCTGAACCTGATTTCCTCGAGCGGCGCGTTCGTCTTCGCAGCGGGCGTACTGGTTATCGTAATCGATGTAGTTCGCCCGAAACGGCATCAGCCCCGTGGCGAACAGAACCCCTGGAACGCAGGCACGCTCGAATGGCTGAACGAGCCGGAGGAGAATTGGGGCGTCCGTTCGATCCCAATTATCGAAAGCCGCTACCCGCTATGGGAGCAAAAAGGGCTGGCCGAGAAAGCCAATGCGGGCGCCTACTACCTGGCGGGCGCGAAAGAAGGCCGCCGCGAGACGTTGATCACCTCAGTTCTGGATGCGCGGCCCGTCCAATGCCAGCGCGTTGCCGAACCATCCGTCATCACAATCATCACGGCCGCTCTTCTCGGCAGCGTCTTCGTTGCGATGACATTTGAACTCTGGATCGTGGCGCTGCTTTCGGGCATCGGCACGCTCACCGCCGTCCTGTGGTGGTTGTGGACGGGAACGGGCGAGATTCCCGAGAAGCAGACGAAAGACGTTGGCCTCGGCCTCAGGCTGCCGCTCTACACGTCAGGGCCCGCCTCCGTCGGCTGGTGGGCGATGTTCATCACCATGATCGGCGACGGAACGGCCTTCGCCAGCCTTGTCTTCGGCTACTTCTTCTACTGGACCGTTCATTCTGATTTCACCGCCGGGCAGGCTGGCCCCGGCTGGCAATGGCCGATGGCCGCCCTCGCGTTGTTCGGCGCCTCGTGGGCGGCCATGTTGGCCGCGCGCGGACTGAGCGCGCGTGGCGCCATCGCAGGCATGCGTCTGGCCCTGCTGGCCGCCGTACTTCTGACGCTCGTCGCCTCGGCTGCGGCCGTTGGCGGGCCGTGGCGGCACGCCATGGAACCGACCGCCCACGTCTATCCGGCTGTCGTGTGGATTCTCGTGGCCTGGACGCTCGCGCACGCCGCGGTCGGCGTCATCATGCAGCTCTATTGCCTGGCCCGCAGCCTCGCCGGGCGGCTGACGGCCAGACACGACCTCGAACTGCACAACGTCGTGCTCTACTGGCATTTCATGGCCATCACCGCAGCGATCGCCTTCGCCGTCATCGGCCTCTTCCCGGAAGCGATGTGAGGCGGCGATGCGGATCATCCCGAGACAAGTCGAAACGCTCTGGACGCTTTTCACGGGGCCGGCAATCTGGGCCGTTCATTTCCTCGCCTGCTACATCACCGCCGCCGTCTGGTGCGCCAAACGCGGAGGCCTGGACTTCTGGCTCCTGCAGGCTGGCCTCGGCGCCGTCACGCTTGTCGCGCTCTCCCTGATCGTACTCTCGGCGTGGCTTTCATGGCGGCAGTGGGGATTCGGAACGCAGGACCCACCGCATGACGACGCCACCGCTCAGGATCGCAGGCTTTTCCAGGGCTATGCGACGCTGCTGCTTTCAGCACTCAGTTTCATCGCCGTGCTGTATGTCGCGCTGCCGTTCCTGTTCATTGACGGATGCGCGTCATGAAGAGAGCCTGCCTGATCCTCGGCCTATTCGCCCTCGTCCTGATCTGGGCTGGACCGCTGCTCTCGGCGTGGCGCGGCTCCTTCGCCGCCCACATGCTCGCCCATATAGGCGTCGTCGCCATCGCCGGGCCGCTGATCGCCATTGGCACTTCGGACAAGATGCCTGCCGTGAAACCGTCGCTGCCGCTGATCGCCTCGCTGGTCGAACTGATCGTCGTATGGGGCTGGCATGCGCCTGCGGCCCGCCTGTGGGCCGAGACCTCCCTGTTCGCAACGACCCTCGAGCAAGCGAGCTTCCTGATCGCCGGGCTGTTCCTCTGGCTGACCTGTCTCGCGCCGGCGCAAAAACCTGCTCAAACTGCGTCAGGCGCGCTGGCGCTGCTTCTCACCTCCATCCATATGACGCTGCTCGGTGCGCTGCTGTCGCTCGCCTCGCGACCGCTCTACGGCGTCGCCGACGTCACCTGCTTCGGGCTGGTGCTCGGCGCAGGACAGGATCAGGCGCTCGGAGGGGTCATCATGCTCATGATTGGCGCCGCCGTTTACCTGGCAGGCGGCGTCTTCCTTCTTTCCCGGCTTCTGTCCGACAAGCGCGAAAGGCTGGCGGGCTGATGCGGATCAACTGGAAACATCTCGCGATCGCTCTCGGCGCCCTGCCCTTCGCGGTATTGATCGCGACCTGGATCGGCTTCTTCAACGTCGGCGCTTCGAGCGGCCACTGGAAGGTCACCGAATGGTTCCTGCATTTCGCCATGCGCTCGGCCATCCGCACCTATGCGCTCGCGGTCGACGTTCCGGACGAACTGCCGCGTTACGCGATCCAGCCTGCTGCAGGTCATTTCGCGCGCGGCTGCGCCGTCTGCCACGGCGCGCCGGGTGAACCACGATCCCCGGTCGTCCACTTGATGCTCCCGCAACCGCCCGACCTCGCAACAAAGGTCGGTTCCTGGACCGACGCGGAACTCTTTCGCATCGTCAAGCACGGCATTCGGTTCACCGGCATGCCTGCCTGGCCGACACAGCAGCGCGACGACGAGGTCTGGGCGATGGTCGCCTTCCTGCGCGAACTACCCGGGATGGACGAAACACGGTGGCGCGATCTCGCCTACGGCAAAGAACAGCCTGCGCCCGGAATCGGCCAGACGCCGGATTTCCGGCGGGCACTCGCAGACTGCACGCGCTGTCACGGCGAGGACGGTCTTGGCCGCAGCCCTATGACGCCTGTCCTTGCCGGACAGAGCGAGACCTATCTCGTGGAAAGCCTGAGGGCATATGTTTCACAGCATCGCAACAGCGGCGCGATGAGCGTAGCCGCGACCGCCGTCGATCCTGAACTCTTCGACGAACTCGCACGGCATTTTTCCAGATTGGAACCGCCGCCACCCGAAACGTCAGACCCCGCGCTGGTGGCGCGCGGCGAAAACATCGCGAACCGGGGTGTCCAGGAGCGCGATATCCCGACCTGCCTTGGCTGTCATGGACGGTCTGATCGCAATCCGGTCTATCCGGACCTCTCGGGGCAGCCTGTCGAATATCTTGAGGGGCAGCTCAAGCTCTTCCGGTCGGAAAAGCGCGGCGGCACGCGCTTCGAGCATCTGATGCGCAACGCCGCAAAAAACCTGACTGATAACGACATCGCAGCTCTTGCCGCTTATTTCAGACAACGGTCAAGCGAAGCGCCCGCAACGCCAGTTCGATAGACGATCTATTTCCGCCCGGTACGCGAAAGTTCCGGTCAAACGAGCTGCTCGCTTCAGCCTCCAATCCGCAACGGAACGATGATGGCCCTCATGTGTTCCACATGTGGCGAAGGCTGACGAATGTTCCGCCTAGCATACAAGGAGAGGTCGCCATGGCATTTGCGTCAGCCTCGTCGGATTGGAGCCCAATCCATCCGCTTCACGCGGTCCTGCTCGCCTTTCCCTTCCCCATGTTCCTGGCGGCACTGGCAAGCGACATCGCTTACTGGCAAACGTTTCAAATCCAGTGGTCCAATTTCTCGGCCTGGCTGATTGCCGCAGGACTGCTGGGCGGCGGTTTCGCCGCGCTGTGGGCGTTGATCGACCTTTTGCGGTTTCGGGCAGTCAGGGGCGGACGGCGGCCGATCTATTTCGTCGTCCTGCTGGCCATGTTCGTACTCGGCTTAATCAACGCGCTGATCCACGCCAAGGACGCCGCGGCGACGATGCCGACGGGCCTGTATCTGTCCATAATTGCGACGCTCCTCGCGCTGGTCGCGGCCTGGATCGGCTATTCGGGATTCCGCACGGTGGAGGTCAGGTGATGCGTAGGTACATTCTTCTCTTCGCTTGTGCGGCGCTCCTCACCGCATGCAGCGACGAACCCGAGCAGGCACAATACGGCGCCAACCCTAACCTGCCTGAGCCGCAGCGGGGTCTCTTGCCCGACATGAAGGTCGCGCCTCCGGCGCAATGGGGCAGCGAGTTGCCCACCGTGCCCGAGGGCTACACGATCACCCCGATCGCCACCGATCTGGCGGTTCCGCGCCAGACCCTGGTGCTTCCCAACCGCGACATCCTTGTCGCCGAGGGCTCGGGCGGCGGAGCGCCTACCCTGCGCCCCAAGGACTTGATCGCGAACTATATCAAGGGCCAAGGCAAGACGGACGTAAAGGGCGGCAACCGCCTGACGTTGCTGCGCGACGCCGACGGCGACGGCGCTTATGAAACGCGGGGCATCTTCGCAGGCGACCTGAATGCGCCCTACGGTCTGGCGTACGTGAACGACAGCATCTACGTGGCCAACCAGGACGCCGTGGTACGCTTCGACTATAGCGACGGCCAGACCGAGGCGAATGGCCCTCCGGAGAAGTTGACGGACCTGCCGTCGGCGATCAACCACCACTGGACGAAGGCGATGACGGCCAGCGCCGACGGACGTATCCTCTTCGTCGGCATCGGCTCGAACAGCAACATCACCGAGCGCGGCATGGACGCCGAAGTCGACCGCGCGCGGGTATGGCAGATTGATGTCCAGACCGGCGCGCACAAGCCTTATGCGACGGGGATCCGAAACCCGACCGCACTCGCCATCCAGCCCGGCACCGGGCAACTCTGGGCCGTGGCAAACGAACGTGACGAGATCGGCCCCAATCTGGTCCCGGACTATCTCACCTTGGTGAAGGAGGACGCCTTCTATGGCTGGCCTTACAGCTATTGGGGCCAGAACGTCGATCCCCGAGCGCAACCACAGGATCCCGAAAAGGTGGCTTCTGCCATCCCGCCCGACTACGCCCTCGGTTCGCATGTCGCGGCACTGGGCGTTTCGTTCTCGACGCCCACGATGGGCGCTGAATTCGCCGACGGAGTGTTCGTCGGCGAGCATGGAAGCTGGAACCGCACTCCGCCCGTCGGCTACAAGATAATTTTCGTGCCGTTCCAGGATGGCCAGCCGGCCGGCGATCCGGTCGACTTCGCGACTGGCTTCCTGACCGAAGACGGAAAAGCGCGCGGACGCCCCGTCGGCGTGACGGTCGATCCCAAAGGCGCGCTGATCGTTGCCGACGACATGGCCAATACCGTGTGGCGGATCACTCCAAAGCAGCCGACTGCTTCACCTCCCGACGAAACGCCGCCGACGGAGAACCCCTGATTGAGGTGCCTCGACCCACAGGCTCATCCATGGCCAGCAAACTAACCTGGGGAATTCTGTTCGGCGTGGTTATAGGCGCCATGTTTGGGTATGCGGGCGGGAACACGCCGATAGGCATCGCCGTCTGCATCGCCGCCGGAGCAGTGGCCGCAGGGGCTTGGCACTACCTTTCCAAACGAGGTACCGGGGCTAGATTTCAAGGCTGCGAGAATTTCCGTCATTAGCGCCCGTCTTCTCCTGAAAAAGCAGCCCTATCTTCGATATCGTTGTCCAGGTAGAGCGCGGTCGGCGGCGCCCAGAGTCGTTCGAGACTTCGGCGCCGGCTCGGTCAAAGGAGTTCGTCCATGTCAGCGTCCCCCACACGTTTTCCCAGTCCTTCTTCCATGGGACGAAGGCCGACTTGCAGCCGGGCGACGTGATCGCTGTGGGCCACCAATCGAACTTCGCGGAAGCTCGGTCGCTATCTTGGGTGTATTTTGCGGGCACATTGGATGCCGCGATCTGGGGTGCCGAACTGGCGGCGGGGAAAGGCCCGGAACGCCTCTATGTCGTGGAACCGACTGGACCGATCGAGGACGATCCCAACCTGACCGACAAGAAATTCCCCGGAAACCCGACATTGTCCTATCGGTCCCGCGTCCCTGTGCGAGTCATCGCCGAAGTGACGAAGTGGCAAGGGCATTCTCCTGAGAGAATGCAGGAAATGAAAGACGGTCTGGCCCGTTTGAAAGCCGAAGGCGCCGACAATATCCTCGACTGAGGGACATTTCATCGGAGCCGTAAAGAATTTGCGTGTCCTGCACCAAGCCTGCGCTGTCCGGCCCCAGGCGCAGGAATGCGCTTTCCCTAACTGTACCATTCCCTGGTTCCGTCCGTTATTCGGTAGCAGATACCACCAACTGAGCCGGGAGCGTGGTCAGTGCATGGCGGCAATGATGTGCTATAATGACCTGAAGAAGAAGAAGGGGAGCACGACAAGCAAGCTGTGGAACACGGGCGTGTCTCGGCGAAGGATTTCCTCGAGTGGGTCCTCGGCCAAGAGGGTCGTTTCGAGTTGGTTGATGGTTATGTCATCGAGATGATGGCTGGCGCCAAGCAGGGCCACAATGTCGTCGTTTCGAACATCGTTTCCTCGCTAGGGCCGCAATCGAAGTCTGGAGGCTGCCGAACGACTTCAAGCGACACAGCCGTCCAGACGCTGGCAAGCACCATTCGGCACCCCGACGTCGTCGTGGACTGCGGACATCCCGACCCGGACGCGATGGTCGCCGAAAGCCCCACGCTTGTGGTTGAGGTGTCGTCTCCCGGCACGAGTTCAGTGGACACCACCGACAAGCTCGACGAATACCGGGAACACCCGGCGGTTCGGCTTATCATGTTCGTCGAGCCGGGCGCCGTCCTCGTCAAGCTCTACAGGCGCGACGGCGAAGGAGCGTGGGAATCCGAGAAATACGATGACCTCGCAAGCGTGATCGACATGCCTGAGATCGGCGCTTCTCTCGCGCTGTCTGAAATCTATGACACGCTCATGCCTCGCAACCGTCCACGCTTGCAGTTGATCGAGAAGATCAACGGTCAAAAACCGCGTTGATCCCTGAACCAGAGCAGCGGTAGCGGTTTGGTGGCGCTTGCTACCTAGTGGCGCAATGACAAATGCCGACGCGGTACGGGCTGCCAGTCGCCACGAACCGGACATTGCCACACAGGCACCCGCCTGGGTATCGCTGCATACGCGGTCTCCTTCGATATCAAGCTGCCCGGTTCTTTCCACATAGGGCGAGGGCCATGTTGGTCGAGCGAACCAGGGCGCCTACATAAGGCCGATATTCTAGGAGTCATGAATCTTGGCGCAACGTTCCGGAAGCGCAGATCTTCCGCTTCACTGCGGCCGCGTGCCCAAATGGCTGGGCGATCGCATGACACGCCTCGGCGCGGTCATGTGCGAAGCCATCGTCCATCACTACGGACGCGACGAACTCATCCATCGGCTCGCCCATCCGTTCTGGTTCCAGTCCTTCGGCGCGGTCATGGGAATGGACTGGCATTCGTCGGGAATCACGACCAGCGTCATCGGTGCGCTCAAGCGTGGGTTGACGCCGCTGTCTGGTGAACTTGGCGTCCATGTCTGCGGCGGCCGCGGCGCCCATTCGCGCAAGACGCCTCACGAGCTTATGTCGATCGCCGATCGCGTGGGATTTGACGGAGCGGCGCTCGGCACCGCCAGCCGCCTCGTCGCCAAGGTAGACAGCGCAGCAGTCCAGGACGGATTCGCGCTCTACATCCATGGTTTCATCGTGACGGACGACGGCCAATGGGTCGTTATCCAGCAGGGCATGAACGACGGCAGCCGCACCGCCCGTCGGTATCACTGGCGGTCGCAAGGCTTGAAGAGCTTCGTCGACGAACCCCATTCCGCGATCGAAGGCGAAAACCAGGGCGAGATCGTCAATCTCACCGACCATCGCGCACATGCGTCCCGCAGCGGGCAGCTCGACCTCCTGAGGGACTGGGGGCCGGACCGCATCCTGAGCGAATTCGTCGCTATCGAGGGAAAGGCCGCGCCGCCACCGGATCAGCCGCTGCTTCCTCATCTGGTCATGCCCGCGCACCACGACGTGCGCGAGAGCGACGTCATGATGCGCCGTCTTCACGGAAACCTGGCTGCCGCCGCGGACCGGGGTCCTTCCGATTTTTCCGAGTTGCTGCTCGTGCCGGGCGTCGGCGCCCGCACCGTCCAGGCGCTCGCACTCGTGTCAGAGGTGGTCCATGGCGCGCCGCACCGCTTCCAGGATCCCGGACGCCTCTCGCTGGCGCACGGCGGCAAGGACAGACATCCGTTTCCAGTGCCGTTGAAGGTCTATGACGAGACAATCGGCGTCCTGAAATCCGCGGTGACGAAGGCCAAGATGGGCCTTAGCGAAGAACTCGCGGCCTTGAAGAGGCTGGACGACCAGTCCCGGCAGATGGAACGCTACGTTACGGGACCGAGCTTGAAGGAGATCGTCGCCGGCGAACTCGACCAGTCACATCTGCTGGGAGGGCGAAGCGTTTTGGGATGGGAGACCGAGCCAACAAGTGCTGAGAAGAAACCTGCGGGGAAAAAGACGTCCCGGGCTCAAGCCCCTGCCCCAAAGAGGACATCGTTGTGAGCCGCGAAAATCACGTACACAAGGAGTTGGTAGGCGGCGGCTGAACAAGCCGCCGAGCCCTCCGCTTGGCAGATAGCTTGTGCGCAGAACCCTTGAGAACTCTGCGCTTAAGGTACGCGCCGGGGGAGTCAGTCGGCTTTGCTGAGATTCCCGGCAGAGGATTTGCCGGTTCGCCGATCCTGCTCGATCTCGTAATTGATTTTCTGGCCATCGGCCAGCGTGCCGAGCCCCGATCGTTCGACGGCCGAGATATGGACGAAAACGTCTGGGCCACCACCGTCGGGCTGGATGAAACCATAACCCTTGGTGCCATTGAACCACTTCACCGTACCGGACGCCATGTGCGATTTCCTTCGTAGACCGACAACATCGTGTCCCGCCGAAGACGCGACAGGATGTATAAGGCCAGTAAAAGCTACGAACTGCAAGGATCGGGCAATACGATCGCAGGAGCGCGGTTTCCTGTCGATCCGTCGGAAGCCTTCCCTGTCGCCCTCAACGCACTGTAAAGTCTTGAGGGGTCGGACCTTCGGGACCGCTCCCAGGATTCACGATGCAATTGCGCACATTGGTGGTTCGTCCGTTTGGCAGCCTGCGCGGATGTGCCCGACGAAAGTGTTCCGTCGGCGACGCGTGCTTCGAACCATCACCATTCCTCCGTCGGAGCAGCGCGGTGCTGTCGATCCTGACTGTCTTTCGAATTGCAAGCGGCTCCTTTCCCTTCCGGATGCGTGCGCGGTTCAGTTTCTCTTCCGGCTCCCAAATCTCGATTTCCGCACCAGGCAGGTTGAGAATCCGGAAGAAGCGCGCGAGCGTCGCCGACTGCCTGAAGAACTCTTCGATCTCATACTCGCGATCATAGCTTTCGAGAGAATTGAACACTGTCACCTTCCCGCGCCGACCATCCGGGTCGACGCCACTCGGATCGAGCTCAAAATACGTGCCGAAATAGGAAAGAATGCCCTGATGGTAGACAAGCGGCGTCGCAGAGTATCCGCACATCCCCTTTCGTTCGATGTTCCAGATATAGAATCGGTCACCGTCGCCACGGGGATCGAGTACTCGCGTCTGCAACCAGATAAACGGATGCGGAACGGGACTGGCAATTCCCTCCAGCCATTCCCAGTCATCGACCGTAGGATAGTGCGTGTCATATCCGTCATCGAGCGAGATGGCGACGTCCTGCCAGTCGAACTCAAATATCTCAGGATTCGCGACGGCGCTTATCACGTCAGGCATCGATCGACGGAGTTCTTCCACATCCCGAGGCGGGAGCGGGACCGAACCCCAGCGTAGCCGCCCCGAACGGTTGAGTTCGAGAATTTCTCTTCTGACTGACATTGCTATGGCTCCTCCTCTGATTTGGCGCGCCTCCGCACGTCTCCCAGGACGAGCCCTATCAATGCCGAAATATCATAGCCTTAAGATTGGCTCTTAAAGTTTACTCATAGCGATATCGCTATTGTCGGGGAACAGGCATACCTCTCCTGCTCCAGCTACTCCGATCGCCACGAAAGCACGGACATTGTCACCAGACAAAAACGCGAGCAATGCCAAGGCGGCGTTGGCCGCATGAGAGTATTTCCATCGCCGTCTCAGCGCTTCCCATCTCTTTGGAAGCGTCATCCAGTTGTCGGTCGCCTGGTTCGCCGGGAACGTCCAAATGGAAGAGACGATCAGCATCACGATGAAACACAGCGCTGCGAGTGTTGCCAACCAGAGCGGCAGGTTCTGATGCCTGGCGACGGCGGCGAGCGCCGCGCTCGCGATGGCTCCGGCAGGCAAGAGTATCCCAAGTGCTGCCCAGCCGTAATAAATGTCCTGCAGGATCGGGTATTCAAACTGCGGCAGGTCGATCTTGTTTGGCAGCGCGAAGAGATGCGCACAGAAGGAACGAGAGTGAGTGCCGATATGACGATAACGAAAAACTGGATCGTCCTGACTGCCATAGGGAAGATTCCTTCCATATCAAACTGTCGCCAGGCATGAAAGTTCCTCGGTGCTGAAGCAGGCGAAATCGATCTTCAGCGCGGCATGGAAATACCCTGCCATCCGGCTGTCATGGGCCGATTTGTCCTTCTGCGAGCGCGTCGGCCTCTTCGAGGAACACGACGAGCGCGGTTTTGGCAACGTCGGGCGGAATTGACCCTGCCTTGGCGCTCTCAACGCTGTTCGCGGCTGCATAGAAGAGGGCAGTGCGCTCGGTTATCGGCCAATCCGCCAGAAACGCGATCGCTTCCTCCACGCTGGCGACCGAGCGGACGTTGAAATCGCCGTCCTTCACCCAGAGGCTCGCGCTGAACTTTTTCATGGCTTCACCAAATTTGTCGATGATTGCGTGGGGAATATCGCGCCACCGAACAACCCCTTCGTCCACCCTTCGTTCCCGCTTGCAACATCCGAGCGTGTCACGCGTTGGTGACAACCCCGTCAATCCACTCGGATGTATCGATGCAGAAGAAGAGGATTAAGGCGCCCTCGCCTCGGAAAGGTATGCCGAGCGCGCGACTGGATGAGGCTGAGTTCAAGCGGCGGTACCGCGAGCATTTCTTCGACCCTGTTTTTCGCGCGCACGACGCCGCCGTCGGTGAACTTGCCGATGTGGCATGGCAGGCGTATTCGGATAGCCGCAAAAGCCCTGTCACCCGCAAGGCGGGGCCGGAATTTGCCGATCCCGACTACGATCTCTCCATCGAGTGGCTTGCCGCGCGCGATGCAGTTCTGGCTGCCCAGAAGCGGTACGAAGATTCAACGGCACCGCCGACTGTGCTCATCATCAACGGATCGGCGCGCAGCGAACATACATGCCCGGGCGAAATGTCCAAAAGCTACCGCCTTGCCGAGATCGCGCAGGCGACCATCGAAGGAGAAGCGCATCTACAAACCGAGATTCTGGACCTATCGCGGCTTGTTTCGGAATACGGGCGTACCATTCATCCCTGCAAGGCGTGTTTTTCGACGGCCGCCGCCCTCTGCCACTGGCCGTGCTCATGCTATCCCAACCACTCGCTTAGTCAGATCCATGACTGGATGAACGACATTTATCCGCTGTGGGTAGCCGCTCATGGCGTCATGATCATCACGCCGGTCAACTGGTACCATGTCTCCTCGCCTGTAAAACTCATGATGGACCGTATGGTCTGCGCTGACGGCGGCAACCCCGACCCGTCTCTGACCCATGGCAAGGACGCCGCGCTTGCAAAGCAGGTCGAACTCGACGGCTGGGATTATCCGCGTCACCTCGCGGGGCGGCTGTTTGCGGTCGTGGTCCACGGCGACGTCGAAGGCGCGGAAAACGCGCGGCGGTCCGTCTCCGATTGGCTGCGCTTCATGAAACTCGCGCCCGCAGGTCCGCTCGCCGAACTCGATCGCTACATCGGCTACTGGAAGCCTTATGCGACCAGCCACGACGAACTCGACGCGGACTTGTCCATACAGGAAGAGGTCAGGAACGTAGCGCGCACACTGGCCGATGCTGTGATGGCACAGCGGGCTGGGAGGCAAACGATCGCCGGCGCCGGACTTGAAGAACCGAGACAAAAGTGAGCCGACAGGCGATCTTAGCCAAGAACAACGCTGGAACGATATCCGACGCGGGGAATTCCTTCTTTCAAACCTCGAAGGAAAACCGTGATGAGCAACCGCCCGAAAGAAGGAACGCCAGGAACCTCGGATCAATGGCCCCGCTGGGAAGGTCCTCCGGAAAACAGGCCAAGGGGCTACCTCCCTGCCAAGGATGATCCCGACAAAAATCGTGATGCAGTCGGCGAAAACCTCACAGACCCCGAAAAAAGCGATCTGTCGGACGCCGTCACGACCAAGAAGAATGGCTAATAGATATAGGGATCGCACCTTGCGCGAGCGGTCCTCGTGCACGCGGCCTGCTCATCGCGCGTAGGCTCGCCGCCCTTTAAGCCTTGCCACCGGGATCCCGATACAACTCTTCGGTCTTCCGGTCCCATTCCCTACGTTCCGCCAGAGTTCTACGCCGCCGACGCAGGAGTGCATAAGCCAGCGCCAGGGCAAGGATGATCGGCCCTCCAGCAACAACGAAAAACCACAGTCCGTTTTCAAACATCGCTCGTCTCCATCGGGACAATCCGTCAGGAGTAGAACCGTTCCAGTCTTTGGCACGAGAGCCCGGCCGCAACCTCGAATTTGAACCTTTCTGCGGTATGCGCGTTCCTGATCTGCTGCAGGGTCGTGTCAACCGGGCCCGACGGTACGGTGAACAGGAAGTCTTTTTCCCGGTTTCTCTTCCTGGCCAACGAAATGGCAGACGAGCACCTATCCCGTCCGACCCGCAGCAACCCTTTGAGATTGCCGGAGAAGCCGAATGCCCGACCATAGTGAATACGAGACCGGCGCCCGTCATCCGGTCGAAAAGAAGCAGCCCGACGACAACGAGAACTTCTCCCAGGCCGCTGCGGCGAACAAAAGGCCACCTTCAGGTCTCGGGAACTCGGAATCGAACGAGGACGTCAACGAGAAGACGCGTCATTCGGACGGACAGAACCGTGTATCCTCTGGTGGCGAGGATTGATGCACCATGAACGTTGCCAATCTTCAGATCGAAGGGCTGATGATGGCAGTCGCCGCCGTCAACGACGCGATCATCCAAAAGGGCCTGCTCTCGGTCGATGAGATCGATGTTGCGCTACGCAAAGTCGAGGCCTCGCTTACAGGAGACGAGCGTCTTTACGAAGACATGTCTCCCGCAAATCGCGACGCGGTCTGCTACCCAGTTCGCTTGCTTATGGCCGCAAACAGGCGGGAGAAAGACAGCGAACTGCCACTGTTCTCTGCCCTGACGAAAATGGTCGGACAAACGAAGCAACCATACAACGATCAGCAGTAGGTGGAGCGACAACGGTCTACTCTGCGGGGCAGCACATTTTTTCACGAGGTATCTGACAAGCTCGGTTACGGCGCAAAATTTGCCCCGGTCGTTTCAGGTTAGGGTCCCGCAAACTAGTTGCTAACGGCGTCACCATTACGTGATGGCTCACTACCTTGCGGAACGCCGGTCTCCATCGTGCGTTAGATCAGCAGAATTCTACGCGACTGCTGAGGGGGGATGCCACAGGTCTTTTCAAAGAGCGCTGATGACGTCACGCGTTTTCTGTTCGGAATCGCGGTGGCTGCGGTGGTGCTTTTTGCCGTTCTCGCGACCATGTGGCTCCGCTCCGATTTCGCGACCGGCGTCGGCGAGGCCATCGCCCAGCCTGTCCCGTTCAGCCATAAGCACCATGTCGGCGAGCTTGGTATCGACTGCCGCTATTGCCACAACGGGGTAGAGACTTCGGCGTCGGCCGGATTGCCCGCGACTGAAGTGTGCATGACGTGCCACTCGCAACTCTACACGAACGCCGCGATGCTGGCTCCCGTCCGAGAGAGCCTCGCCAGCGGTTCGCCGCTGCACTGGCAACGCGTCAACTCGGTACCGGACTTCGTCCTCTTCAACCACTCGATCCACGTCGCCAAGGGCGTCGCCTGCGAGACCTGCCATGGCGAAGTCGACGACATGCCGCTGATGGCCAAGGCGCATTCGCTTTCAATGGAATGGTGCCTCGGCTGCCACCGCGACCCCGAACCCAACCTCAGGCCGCCGCAGGACGTCTTCTTGCTGCACTGGAAACCGCCGGACGATATCGAGGACATCCGCAAGAAGCTGATCAGCGTTCTCGACATTCATCCTGAAACCATGACGGATTGCTATGTCTGCCACCGGTGACAAGAAGCCGGGGCTGGCCGATCCGTGGCGCAGCCTCGAAGAACGAGCCATGCGGGGCGACCTCCGCGCGCTCGTAGAGGCCGAATTCCCTGCGATCGCGGCGCGCCTTCCGATGGAAATCGACCGCCGAAGCCTCCTGAAACTGGCCGGCGCGTCTCTCTCGATGGCGGGCCTCGCCGCCTGCAGCCCGGCGCAGGAGATCGTTCCCTATGTGCGCCAGCCGGAAATCGTCGTGCCCGGCAAACCGCTCCATTACGCCACCACGCTGTCCAGTGGCGGCTATGGCATCGGCGCGGTGGTCGAAAGCCATGAAGGCCGGCCAACCAAGATCGAAGGCAATCCCGACCATCCCGCCTCGCTGGGCGCGACCGACGCCGTCATGCAGGCGGCGGTGCTGGAACTTTTCGACCCGGAGCGCTCGCGCACACCCCTGAAGGACGGCGAGCCGGCGAGCTACGAGGATTTCCTCAGGGACATCGCCGGGCAGGTCGATCATCTCGCGCAAACCGCCGGCAAGGACGCTGCGATCCTCATCGAGGCAAACACCTCACCCACCCTCAAGGCCCAGATCGAGGACCTGCGCCTTAAATATCCGCAGATGCGCGTCTATTGCCACGACCCACTCGAAACACCAGCCGTGGAAGACGCCGCAAGGCAGATATTCGAGAGGCCGCTGGTCCCGGTCTATCATCTCGACAATGTCGACGTGATCGTCTCGCTCGATGCGGATTTCCTAGCCGAAGGGCCGGGCCGACTGGCCTATGCCAGACAATTCGCCCGGCGCCGCAAGGTCCGTGCCCCCCACGATACGATGAGCCGCCTTTATGCGGTTGAATCCACACCCACCCTTACGGGCGCGGCGGCAGACCAGAGAGAAGCGGTGAAGCCGAGCGCAGTCGAAGCCGTCGCTCTGGCTTTGGCCAAGGCGACCGGCTTGAATGTCCCCCTCGAAGCAGGGCTCCCGCCCGAGAATCTTGCTGGACCATGGGTCGGCGCGGCAGCCGACGATCTGCGCGCGGCCGGAAAGAAGGCGGTTGTTGTCGCAGGCGCGCACCAGACCTCCTACGTGCATGCGCTCGCCATGACGATCAACCAACGCTTGGGATCGGCGGGCGTGTCCTTCATCGAACCGCCGCACTCCATGCCGGTCGATGGGGATCTGGCGGTCCTGTGCCGGGATATCGAGGCGGGCACAGTCACGGCGCTCTTCGTCTTGGGCGCCAACCCGGTCGAGACAGCGCCGACCGATATCCCGGTCGTCGAGGCTCTGGGAGGCCTGGAACTGCTTGTCCACTGCGGTCTCTACCGCGATGGCACCGCGCAGATGGCGGGATGGCACATACCAGCCGCGCACGACCTCGAAAACTGGAACGACCTGCGTGCCTTCGATGGCACCGCCTCCATCGTGCAGCCGCTGATCCTGCCCCTGTTCGGCGGCAAGACCTTCCACGAAATCCTCGCCGCGCTCGGCGGCGACTTCAACGCCGATCCGCTGTCGCTTGTGCGCGCCACCTGGCAGCCCGCACTGGGCGAGGACGGCTGGCGCAAGGCACTGCGTGACGGGGTCGTTGCCGATACGGCGGGCAGCCCCGTCGACGTTCAAGCAGCACCTGATCTCGGCGGTCTCAGGCCACGCGGAGCCGCCAGTGGGATGGAACTGCGCTTCGTCGCGGATCCGTTCCTGCGGGACGGTCGCCACGCCAACTGCGCCGTCCTGCAGGAATTGCCACGCCCGCTGACCAAGATCGTCTGGGGAAACGCCGCGCTGGTTTCCCCGACGACCGCGGAGCGCTGGAAACTCGAGACGGGGCAGACGATTACGGTCGCCAACGGCCGAAACTCGCTCGACGCACCGGTCTGGGTCACGCCCGGCCACTCGGACGAAGTGGTAACGCTGTCGCTCGGCCACGGACGGCGTGCGGCGGGTTCGGTCGCGGCACTGGCGAAAGGCTATGACGCCTTCGCGCTTCGGACCGCCCGCGATCCATGGTTCGCGAGCGGAGCAATATTGACGGCACAAGACAGCCGCAGTCCGTTGGTGACGACCCAGCATCACCATACGATGGAAGGTCGCTCCATCGTGCGTGACGCCTCGCTCGACGAATTCCGGCAGACGCCGGATTTCGTGCGCAAGGGCTTGCCTCCTGCCCCGACTGAATCCCTCTATCCGGACTGGCCGTCCGACGACGAGGCTTGGGGCATGTCGATCGATCTCACGGCCTGCATCGGCTGCATGGCCTGCGTCGCCGCCTGCCAGACGGAGAACAACATTCCGACCGTCGGGCCGGACCAATGCGCGCTTGGCCGCGAGATGCACTGGCTGCGCGTCGACCGCTACTATGCCGGAGCGCCGGAAGCGCCCGAGACGCTGTTCCAGCCGGTGCCGTGCATGCACTGCGAAAAGGCACCTTGCGAGGTGGTCTGTCCGGTCAACGCCACCACCCACACCCATGACGGTCTCAACGCGCAGGTCTACAACCGCTGCATCGGCACGCGCTACTGCTCGCAGAACTGCCCCTACAAGGTGCGACGCTTCAATTTCTTGGAATTCCAGGACTTCGACAAGCAGACCGCTGGCCCCGAACAGGCGGCGCGCAACCCGAACGTCAGCGTGCGGTCGCGCGGCGTGATGGAGAAGTGCACCTATTGCGTCCAGCGCATCAGCGCCAAACGCATCGAAGCGCAGATCGCCAACCGGCCGATCGAGGACGGCGCTGTCGTCACCGCCTGCCAGCAGGCCTGCCCGACACAGGCCATCAGCTTCGGCGACATCAAACGCAAGGATTCGCAGGTCGCGAAGGACAAGAGCGCGCCACATAGCTACGCGTTGCTGGAGGATCTGAACACCCGTCCACGCACCACCTATCTCGGCAGGATCAGGAACAGGAAGGGAAAGCCCGACACAGACGCCACGGATGCGGAGGATGGCGATGGCTGAGACCGTCACCGCAGCCGCCAGGACGCCCCCGCGTCCGCCCGTTCTACTAGGGCGTCACGACCGTCCCGAAATCAGCGGCCGCATCGCCTCGGTCGTGCTCGCCGGCCGGCTTCCGCGCTACTTCTGGACAGCTTTCTTCGTCTGCTTCCTGCTGGCGATGCTTTTCCTCTATTCGATCACCTACCTGATCGCCGTCGGCATCGGCACAATCGGGCTAAACATGCCCGTCGCCTGGGGCACGATGATCTCGTCCTTCGTCTGGTGGATCGGCATCGGCCATGCCGGCACGCTGATCTCGGCGGTGCTTCTGCTGCTGCGCCAGCCTTGGCGCGCCTCGATCAACCGCTTCGCCGAAGCGATGACGCTGTTCGCGGTGGCGATGGCAGGACTCTACCCGATCCTGCATCTCGGCCGGCCGTGGTTCTTCTATTGGCTGCTGCCGCTACCCAACACGCAGATGCACTGGCCCCAGTGGCGCAGCCCGCTGGTGTGGGATTTCGCCGCCATTTCGACCTATGCGACAGTCTCGCTGCTGTTCTGGTACATGGGCCTGATCCCGGACCTCGCCATCCTGCGCGACCGCGCCAAGACGCGCGGAACGCAGGTCTTCTACGGCCTGCTGGCGCTGGGCTGGCGCGGCTCGGCCTATCATTGGGCACGCTATAAGGTGGTCTATTACCTTATGGCGGCGCTGGCGACGCCGCTGGTCGTCTCGGTGCATTCCATCGTCGCGCTCGATTTCACCTTCGCCATCGTGCCCGGCTACCACTCGACGATCTTCCCGCCCTATTTCGTCGCCGGCGCGCTGCTGTCCGGCTTCGCCATGGTGCTGACCATCGCCATTCCCTTGCGCTGGGCCTTTTCGGTCGAGGACCTGATCACGCTCAAGCACATGGACAATGCGGGCAAGCTGATGATCGCCTCGGGCATGGTCGTCATCTACGGCTACGCGTCGGAAGCCTTCTTCGCCTGGTACTCCGGCGAGACCTACGAGCGCATGATGATGGTGCAGCGCGCGGTCGGCCCCTATTCCGTCCTGTTCTGGACGATGCTCGCCTGCAATTGCGTCGCGCTGCAGCTTTTGTGGCTGCGCTCCGTCCGCCGCAACATGCCGCTGCTCTTCGCGGTCGCGGTCATCATCAATATCGGCATGTGGATCGAGCGCTACGTCATCGTCGTCAGCGGCCCGAGCCGCGACTTCCTGCCATCCGCCTGGGGCGAGCAGTCGCTGACCTGGCTCGACTACGGCATCCTGTTCGGATCGCTCGGCACTTTCTTCGCGCTGGTCTTCCTGTTCGTCCGCATCCTGCCCGCGATCACCATCTTCGAGGTCGAGGAACTGGCCGAGGAGGGCAAGGGCTCATGACGCTCTATGGTGTCATCGCTGCCTTCACGGACGCCGACCGGCTGACGGCCGCGGCGCGCGCCATGCGCGAGCGCGGTTATCGTCGCATGGACGCCTACTCGCCCTACCCGGTCGACGGCCTGGCCGAGGTTTTGGTGATGCCGAAGACGAGATTGCCTTGGATCGTGCTAGCGGGTGCGATACTGGGAGGCGCCTTCGCCTATGGGCTGATCCTCTATTCGGTCGAGATCGACTATCCGCTCGACGTCGGCGGCAGACCGCTGCATTCCTGGCCGGCCTTCATCGTCATCGCCTTCGAGGCGGCGATCCTCGGCGCGGCGATCGCCGGCTTCATCGGCATGATCGTCGCCAACGGCCTGCCGCGCTACTACCACCCTGTCTTCAACGCCGAGATTTTTACGTTCGCCAAGGGCGGCGGTTTTTATCTTCTGGTCGAATCCGCCGATCCGCATTTCGGAAACGATGCAACCAAAGCGCAGTTACGGCGGCTGGGTGCGGCCTCGGTGGCGGAGGTGAAGGCATGAAGCCGATCCTCTGCCTCATCGTTCTGATGGTGCCATCCTTCGGCGGGTGCGACCAGAAGATGGCCGACCAGCCGCGCTACGATCCACTGGAGAAAAGCGATCAATTCTCCGACGGCATGTCGGCGCGCACGCCGGTGTCCGGCACGATCCCGCGCGATGCCGACCTCGCGCCGATAAAGCAGGCGATCCCCACCCCGGTTACAATGGACCTGCTGCAGCGCGGTCGCGAACGCTTCGAGATTTTCTGCGCACCATGCCACGGCCGTTCCGGCGATGGCCACGGTGTCGTGGTGCGGCACGGTTTCCCGGCACCGCCGAGTTATCATCAGGATGCCTTGCGCCAGGCGCCGGACCGGCACTTCTACGACGTCATCACCAACGGCTACGGCGCAATGTATTCCTACGCCGCTCGCGTGCCGCCTGCCGACCGCTGGGCCATCGTCGCCTATATCCGCGCCTTGCAGGTTTCGCGCGAGGTCCCCGTGGCGTCACTGCCGACCGACCTCCGCACCAGGCTTGAGGCGGAGCCATCGCCATGAGGACTCCACGCGACAATGGCATCGGGATCTCGGCGCTCGCCGGAGCGGCAGGCCTGGTACTCTGCGGTGTCGGCGCTTTGATGAACTTGCGCATTGCGCTCGCCGCCTGGTTGACAGCGGCGCTGATCCTGATCGGCCTGCCCCTCGGCGCGATGACCTTATTGATGATCCACGGCCTGACGGGAGGCCGTTGGGGCGAGGCGATGAAGCCTCCATTGCGGGCTACAGTGACCACACTGCCATTGACGCTTCTCTTTCTCCTGCCGCTATTGCTGCGCTTGGACCTCGTCTTTCCGTGGGCGGTCCCCGACGCGACATTGCCGGAAGTCGTGCAGGCGAAACTGGCCTATCTCAACGTGCCGTTCTTCCTGGTGCGCTTTGCCGCCTGCTTCGTCGTCTGGCTGGGGTTGGCCTTCTTCGTCCTGCGCTGGACCGATCCGGAACTGCGCCGGCCGAATACGCGCGGCTTCGCCCTCGGCCTTATCATCCACGCCGCCGCCGTTACCGTCTTCTCGACCGACTGGATGCTCTCGCTCGACCCGGAATTCACGTCCACGATCTATGCTATGCTGGAGGCGTCGGCCGAGGTCGTTGGCGCCGCCGCGCTCGCGCTGCTGGTCCTTGCCGCCACACGTTCCATCGAAGTCCTGCCAGGCGGCGAAGGCGATGTCGTGCTCGGCGAGGACGTCGCCAACATGCTGTTCGGCTTTATGCTGACCTGGGCCTATCTCGCCTTCATGCAATGGATCGTTGTCTGGGCAGGCGACCTGCCGAACGACATCGGTTGGTATTTGCGCCGCGTCTCCGGCGGATGGCGCATCGTGCTCTGGCTCGCCATTCTTCTCCAGTTCGTCCTGCCCTTCGCCGCCTTTCTGGCGCGCAGCGTCAAACGCAGCCACCGCGGCTTGCTCTGGCTAGCTGTTGTCGTGCTTGCAGGCCACGTTCTGGAAACCGCCTGGCGCATCCGACCCGCTTTGGCCGAACCGCACTTTTCGCTCGCATGGCTGGAATTGGCAGCGCCAGTCGCCGCCGGCTGCCTCTGGGCGGCGATGTTTGTCATTGCGCTAAGAGAGCCACGACGCCTCTTCTTCTGGCAGGAGAAAAAGGCCCATGGCTGAAGCCCGCCATCCCGAGACTCGCGACGTCTGGCCGAGGGCGCTGCTGTGGTTCGCCTGCGGCCTCGTCGGCTTCCTGCTCGTGTCGGTGGGGGTGCTCTATCTCATGTTCCGGCCTCAGGCGCTGTGGACGCCCCCCGGCGCCGAGTGGTCGGACAACGAGGCGACCCCTGCCCTGTCGACGTCGCCGCACGAGGACCTTGCCGCCATCCGCCGACAGGAAGACGCCGAACTGGAGAAGCTGGCGTGGGTCAATCGCGACAAGGGAACGGCGCGCATTCCCATCGAGGATGCGATGCGGCTGATCGCCCGGAACGGTCTGCCGCATTGGTCTAACGAAGCGGCCCCTGCATCGAGCGGAGAATGCGGCCTCCTGGCAAATGACGTGCCGCGCGCACCGCAAGCGGTCGACTGCCGCGATGCCGCCCAGCCTGGCGGGCCCCGGCCATGAGAAGGGTTCTCGCGGCATTTCTGCTGGTGCTTGCGGCGACCGTGGGTTGCTGGGCGGTTGAACGTCCGTCCTTCGATCCCGAGATCGGCGCGCAGCTCGATCCGGATCGCCCCCTGCGCGATTCGACCGGGGCGGAAACAAGTTTGGCTAACGTGCTTGATGGAAAGCCGGCACTGGTCATTTTCGGCTACGACAAATGCCCGAACCTGTGCGGCGTGACCCAGCAGGCCGTCGCCTCCGACCTGAACAAGACAGGTCTTGATCCTTCGGCCTATCGGGCTCTCTTCATCTCGATCGACCAAACCGAGACAAGCGACGACGCCATTGCGGCGAAAGAAGCCGTAGCGCAATCGGCCGGGGCGGACGGGCTGAAGGCATGGCGTTTCCTGACCGGGTCCGAGGGCGCCGTGCTCGCAAGCGAAGCGGGCATCAACTTCGATACCCGGCCGCGCATTGACCAGTTCGTGCATCCCATCGCCGTGCTCGCGATCACGCCGGACGGGAAAGTCTCGCGCGTGCTGCCGGCACTCAGCTTCGAGCCGCGCGACCTCAGGCTGGCGCTGGTGGAAGCCTCCGCCGGAAAGCTCGGCTCTATCGCCGACCATGTCTTCCTGCTCTGCGCGGGCTTCGACACGTCGAAAGGTCAATACACGCCCGCCGTCTGGGCGGCGCTGAAGCTCGGCGGTGTCGCAACACTGCTGGCATTGGGCGGTTCGATCCTTCTTCTGATGCGGAGGCGGACATGAGCTTCGGCATTCCCTTCGCCCCGAGCGAAGCCTCCTCCGTCGCCGGAGAGGTGGATACCCTCTTCTATACCTTGCTCGCCTTCACAGTGCTGCTCGGCCTGTTCCTGACGACGCTGGTCGTCGGTTACGCAGTCAAATACCGTGCGGGATCCACCGCCGACCGAACAGGACAGCGTGGCCGCAGCCTGCCGCTGGAGATTGGCTGGACGAGCGCCAGCCTGGTCATCGCCTTCATCTTCTTCGGTTGGGGCGCCGTGCTGTTCGTCCAGCGCGACCGGCCGCCCGCCGACGCGCTGGAGATCGCGGCGCTCGGCAAGCAATGGATGTGGACGTTCCGCCATCCCGGCGGCCAGCGTGAAATCAATGAATTGCACGTCCCGGCAGGCAGACCCGTAGTTGTCTCGCTCGCCTCCCAGGACGTGATCCATTCCTTTTACGTCCCGGCTTTCCGTCTCAAGCAGGACGCCATGCCCGGCCGCACGACGCATCTGTGGTTCACCGCCGACGAGCCCGGCCGCTACCACCTTTTCTGCGCAGAATATTGCGGCACCCAGCATTCCGAGATGGGCGGCTGGGTCACCGTGATGCCGCCGGAGGACTTCGCCAGATGGCTTTCGGCGCAAGGCCAGAGCGAATCCTTGGCGCAGGGCGGTGAAAAACTGTTCCGAGCGCTGGGCTGTTCCGGCTGCCACGGCCCGTCCAGCAAGGTGCGCGCGCCCGACCTCGCCAACGTCTACGGCAGGCCTGTCGCGCTTGCGGACAGGCAGACTGTTCTGGCGGACGAGCGCTATCTGAGGGATTCGATCCTGCAGCCCGCCAAGGAGATCGCCGCAGGCTATGAACCCGTCATGCCGAGCTTCGACGGCCTCATCGACGAGGGGGAACTCCAGATGCTGGTCGCCTACCTGAAATCGCTTTCCCCCGAACGATCGACTCCGAGCGAGGCAGCCCCATGAGCAGCGAAACCTTGCGCGCCGGAAATTACCTGCAGGAAGGGGCCGGAATCGGTTCCTGGCTGCTGACCACCGACCACAAGCGCATCGCATGGCTCTATCTCATCTCGCTGACGGCCTTCTTCTTCCTCGGCGGTTTCTTCGCGCTGATGATGCGCATCGAGCTTGTCACGCCGGCAGGCGACCTCGTGTCCGACGCCGTCTACAACCGCTTCTTCTCGCTGCACGGCATCATCATGGTCTGGTTCTTCCTGGTGCCGTCCATCCCGGCGACGCTCGGCAACTTCCTGCTTCCCCTCATGGTTGGCGCTCGCGACCTCGCTTTCCCGCGCCTGAACCTGACAAGCTGGTATGTCTTCATTCTGGGAAGTCTGTTCACGCTGGCGGCCGGCCTCCTGGGCGGCGTCGACACAGGCTGGACCTTCTACACGCCGCTCTCCAGCATCTATTCCGACAGCTACGTCTCGACCGCGGCGTTCGGCGTCTTCATCGTCGGCTTCTCGTCGATCATGACTGGCATCAACTTCATCGTTACCGTGCACAAGCTGCGCGCGCCGGGACTTACCTGGTTCCGCCTGCCCATCTTCGTCTGGACCCTCTACGCAACCAGCCTGGTGATGGTGCTGGCGACGCCCGTGCTTGCCGCCTCCCTGATCCTGATCGTGCTCGAACGGGTGTTCGGCCTCGGCATCTTCGATCCGGGGCTCGGCGGCGACCCGGTGCTGTTCCAGCACCTGTTCTGGTTCTATTCGCACCCTGCGGTCTACATCATGATTCTGCCGGGCATGGGCGTGGTGTCGGAGATCCTGCCCTGCTTCAGCCGCCGCCCGCTGTTCGGTTACACCTCCGTCGCACTGGCGTCGATGGCGATCGCCGTGCTCGGCTTCCTCGTCTGGGGCCATCACATGTTCGTCTCCGGACAGTCGACCTATGCCGGCGTCGTCTTCTCGTTCCTGTCCTTTTGCGTCGCCATTCCCTCGGCGATCAAGGTATTCAACTGGAGCCTGACGCTGCGCAAGGGCGAGATCACCTTCGAGGCGCCCATGCTCTATGCGTTGTTCTTCCTGGCGTTGTTCACCTTCGGTGGACTGTCCGGCCTGTTCCTCGCCGCCCTCGCCGTCGATGTCCATGTCCATGACACCTATTTCGTCGTGGCGCATTTCCACTACATCATGGTCGGCGGCATGGTGATGGCCTATATGGGGGGCCTGCATTTCTGGTGGCCGAAGATGACCGGCCGCCTCTACTCCGAGGCCTGGGGCCGGGTCGCAGCGGTCACCACCTTCATCGGCTTCAACCTGACCTTCTTTCCGCAGTTCGTGCTCGGCTTCAACGGCATGCCGCGGCGCTATCACACCTATCCGCCCGAGTTCCAGTTCTGGCATGTGCTGTCGTCGGCGGGCGCGGTGGTGCTGGCCGCAGGCTATCTGATGCCTCTGTTCTATCTCGGCCGGTCGTTCTTCCGGGGGGCGAAGGCGCCCGACAATCCATGGGGGGCGACCGGGCTGGAATGGCAGACCGGTTCGCCGCCGCCGCCGCACAATTTCGCGGTCACCCCGGTGGTGACGCGGCCAGCCTACGATTATCCGATGAAGGGACTGGAGCACGAGCGCTTCAGCCCGCACCGGGAGACGGCGGGATGACGAAAGCGGTCGAAAGCATCGCCTTCGATACGCCGCGTCGCGAAGAGGCGGCCGATACGTTCGGCATGTGGGTGTTCATCGGCTCCGAGGCGATGCTGTTCGGCGCCATCATGCTGGTTTTCCTGATCGCCCACATCAGCTACGGTCCGGCCTTCGCTGCGGCGTCGAAGCATCTCTCGCTGACGCTCGGCACTCTCAACACCGCCGTGCTCATCACTTCCAGCTTCGCCATGGCGCTGGCGCACCTGTACTCGACCGCTCGCCGCTGGCGGCCTGCAGCGCTTTCGCTCGGCGTCACAGCCCTGCTCGGCATCGTCTTCCTGGCGATCAAAGGCACCGAATACGCGATGGAATTCCATGAAGGCATCGCGCCCGTTCTCGGTGCGCCCTTCGCCTTCGACGGGCCGGATCCGGTGCACGCACAATTGTTCTTCAGCCTCTATTTCGCGATGACGGGGCTACATGGGTTGCATCTGATCGGCGGCATAGCCGTCATCGGCTGGCTGCTGGCGTTCTGGCGGCGCACCGAACCGGCCAGCCGCGCTCGGCGTGTCCAAGCGGTCGGTCTCTACTGGCATTTCGTCGACATCGTCTGGGTTTTTCTCTTTCCCATCCTCTACCTGATCAACCGTTGAGCCGAACCGTGAGCGAAATCCGCAGTCTCGTCCTCTCCTATCTCTCACTCATGGCGCTGCTGGCGCTGACGGTGGGCTCGTCCTTCGTCGATCTCGGCGGCTTCAACTCGGCGCTGAACCTCGCCATCGCTGCGGCCAAGGCCGTGATCATCGCGATCCTGTTCATGCATCTGGCCGCGACGGAGCCATTGCCACGTCTTGCGGTCGCTGCCGCCGGTCTTTGGTTGACCATCCTGTTCGGGCTGACGCTTGCCGATCAATGGGCCCTGCAAGGCTGAGCCGCGAGGGCTACGCGTTCGATCGTTTAGACGGGAAATCCGCGGAACGATTTCGCTGGTTTGTCGTTTCGGAAGGTTGGGCGGCGCACAGGGGGGCAAGTTGCGAAACCAAAAGGATGGGGCGTACCCGTTTCTCGCGGGCGGGGGCGAAGCTGCGGGCATCATAGCGGCATACGATTGGGGCTCGACGTCACTAGGCGACATCGATCGCTGGCCAGAGCATATCAAGGCCACGATAGCGCTCGTGTTGCGCTCGCCAGTCGCGATCGTCACGCTTTGGAACGAAGACGGCGTGATGATCTACAACGACGCCTATTCCCGTTTCTCGGGCGGCAGACACCCTGCCCTGTTTGGCTCCAAGGTGCGCGAAGGCTGGCCGGAGGTCGCCGAATTCAATGACAACGTCATGAAGGTCGGCCTGGATGGAGGCACGCTCGCCTATCGCGAACAAGCCATGACCCTCTATCGGAACGGCGAACCAGAGCAGTTGTGGCTGGACCTCGACTATTCTCCGCTCCTCGACGACAAGGGCAAGCCGGTCGGCGTGATCGCGGTCGTCGTCGAAACGACCTCGAAGTTGAAGGCGGAACGCGAACTTACGGCCGAGCGCGAGAGCCTGCGCTGCATGTTCGAGCAGGCTCCGGGTTTCATCGCAATGCTGAGCGGGTCGAACCATCGCTTCATGATGGCGAACGAAGCCTACCTGGCTCTGGTCGACCATCGCGACATCCTTGGAAAAACAGTTGCCGAAGCACTGCCTGAGGTTACGTCGCAGGGCTTCACGCAATTGCTCGACAGCGTCTACACGTCCGGCCAGCCATTCGTCGGCCGTGGTCAGAAAGTGAACCTGCGCTACCGGACGGACGAGGACGAGCGCTACCTGGATTTCATCTACCAGCCCGTCGTGTCCGACGGTCGGGTGACCGGCATCTTCGTCCAGGGCCACGACGTCACCGAGGCAAGGCGAAACGAAATAGCGCTTCGCGAGAGCGAGGAGCGCTTCCGGCTGGTCGCCGAAAACGCACCCGTCATGCTGTGGATGAGCGACGTGGCGGGAAAATGCCTTTATCTCAACAGGGCACAGCGCGAATTCTGGGGAGTCGCCGAGGACAAGCTTTCAGATTTCGATTGGCTCACAACGGTTCACCCAGATGACATGGGTGCCCTTGAACCGTTCAGCCGTGGCATGGTCGACCACGAGAGCTTCACGGTCGAGCTACGCCTCAAGGGACAGGACGGCGAGTACCGCAATATCGTGACCAATGCACGGCCGCGCCTGGGGCCAGGCCGGGAGTTCGTTGGCATGATCGGCGTCAACGTAGACGTTACGGTTGCCCGGCAGACAGAAGCGGCGATACGCGCGGAAACGAGCAAGTTCAAAGTGCTGAACAGGTCAGCAAGGGCGGTCGCTGCCGAACTCGACGTCGCTGCGGTCGTACAGATCGTCACCGATGCCTGCACGGAACTGGTCGGCGCCGAATTCGGCGCCTTTTTCTATAACGTCAAGAACGACAAGGGCGAATCCTACATGCTGTACGCCCTGTCGGGCGTTCCGCGGGAAGCCTTCTCGAAGTTTCCCATGCCCCGCAACACGAAGGTTTTCGGCCCGACGTTCGAGGGCGAAGGCGTGGTCAGGTCCGACGACATCACCGAAGACCCCCGCTATGGGAAGAACGCCCCGTACTACGGAATGCCGGAAGGACATCTCCCGGTCTGCAGCTATCTGGCCGCGCCCGTGGTCTCCCGTTCCGGCGAGGTCATCGGCGGCCTGTTTTTCGGCCATTCCGGCCGCGGCCGTTTCCTCGAAGAGCATGAGGAACTGCTGGTCGGCATCGCCGGACAGGCCGCGATCGCCATCGACAACGCTCGGCTCTACCAGGCGGCCGAACGCGAGATCGCGGAGCGTAAGCGTGCGGAAGAGGCGCTTCAGGCGCTGAACGCCACGCTGGAGGAGCGGGTCGTCGAGGAAGTGCTCAAGCGGGCCAAGGCGGAGGAACAACTTCGACAGGTCCAAAAGATGGAGGCTGTCGGCCAATTGACGGGTGGCATTGCCCATGACTTCAACAACATGCTGGCGGTGATCATCGGCGGCTTGAACCTGCTCCAGCGCAAGCTGGCGAAAGGCGAGACTGACGTCGAACGCTTCGTCGAGGGAGCGATCGACGGCGCGCGCAGGGCTGCGGACCTGACCAAGCGATTGCTGGCCTTTTCCCGACAGCAGCCTTTGGCTCCAGAGCCCGTCAATCCCAACAAGATGGTCTCGAACATGACCGAGCTGGTCGCCCGCACCCTGGGCGAACCGATCACTGTCGAGACGGTGCTCGGAGCCGGGCTATGGCAAGCCAAGGTCGATCCCGCGCAACTGGAAAGCGCCGTACTCAATCTTTGCGTCAACGCCCGTGACGCCATGCCCGACGGAGGAAAGCTCACCATCGAGACGTCCAATGCGTTTGTCGACGACGCCTTCGCGCGAGAGTTCGCGATCGAGCCCGGGCAATATGTGCTGGTCGCCGTGGCGGATACGGGAACGGGAATGACGGACGAGGTAATCGCCCGCGCATTCGATCCTTTCTACACCACCAAGGAGACCGGCAAGGGGACGGGTCTGGGGCTCAGCCAGGTTTATGGATTCGTCCGCCAATCCGGCGGCCATGTGAAGATCTATTCCGAACTCGGCGTCGGCACGACGATCAAGATTTATCTGCCACGGTTCTATGGGGACGCTGCGGAGCCATCAAAACCTCTCGACGTCGCGGCGACACACAGGGGCACTGAGGCCGAACTGGTCATGGTCGTGGAAGACGAGGAACGTGTCAGGGCGGTTTCGGTCGAAGCCCTGAAGGACTTGGGCTACAGCGTCCTGGAAGTCGGAAATCCCGTCGAGGCGCTGCGGCTCTTCGAAGCCGGCCAAAAAGTGTCGCTTCTGTTCACGGACGTGGTTATGCCGGAGATGTCCGGTCGCGAGCTCGTCGACAAGGCAAGGCTGCTCCAGCCGGGTCTGAAGGCGCTCTACACGACGGGATACACTCGCAACGCCATCGTACACAACGGCGTGCTGGACGCCGGGACCAGCTTGCTCACCAAGCCATTCAGCATCGATGAACTGGCATTGAAGGTTCGCAAGATTCTGGACGGCTGAGTCCCAGAGGACGGGGAACCCGATACGCGGAGAATATTCTCATCAATCGCGTAGCGTACGCAGCGTTATCGAGTAGCGATGTTCGGCGACCGGCGGGATGCTGTGCTCCCATTCGTTTCGTGACGGTCCAGCCATGAGATAGACCGATCTCGGCTCGGCGATAAGCGTCTTCCGGTCCCATTTCGTGCCGTTCCTGCGACGCAGCCTAAAACTGCACGAGGCGAGCAGGGAAACGCCCGCGATCTCTTCGAACTGGGGCTTGTCCCGGTGCCAACCGATTCCCGCGCCCTCCCGATATTCGTTGATCAATATCTGCGCGAACGCCGCTGCCGGGCGGCCTGCAAATTCGGCAACTTTCTCGCGTAACGGGATGAGAAACTGAGGAATCGGCGCCGCTTGAACGACAGCCCGTCGGTCATAGTCATACCGCAGTCCGTAACCCACGACCCGTCGATTGGCGAGATGTCCGTGAAAGTCGAACGGCTGGAAGGCCAAAGCCTCCAGTTGGCGAACGAGTTCCGATTCCTCGTCCTTGGCGATCAGGTTCGCCTGATACCGGAATCCTTCCGGCAGGTGGTCCTTCTTTCCGAAAAGATCGTCTTGCATGGCTGCGGCGGCGCTCCGAATGTCAGCCTCCCTAAAGGCCGCTACTGCAGAGGATCCACGATACCGATCTCGTCGGCCACGGCAGACAGGGCTCTCGCCAGATTGAAGAGCTTTTGGCTTTCGAAATCCCTGGCTCGGGCGCGAAGGATAGAGACGCATCTCGCACGTTCCATCGCCGCAGGGTCTTCGGGTGGCAGTTCAACAGAAGCGACAGGAAGCACGACGTCCATTGCGCTCGCCGGACCGCGTGACCTCTTCCGCATCGTTGCTGCCTCCGTTTCAACGAGGCCCGGCAGGTGCTTCGCCGAGCCTCGGAGAGATCGCCCCAGAGCTAGGCGGCCTCGCGATTGACCCTGCTTTCGGCCAAGCCGGACAGTTTTTTGTCGGTCGCCTCTTCTTCCTTGAGATTTTGCGCAAGCACTGAGGCACAGTCCTCCCGCCCGAGTTCCTTCGCCCAGGCGATCAAGGTACCGTAGCGCGTGATCTCGTAGTGCTCGACGGCCTGCGCCGAGGCAATCAGGGCAGCGTCCAGCACATTCTTGTCTTCGACTTCGCCGCTGACGTCGTCGGCTTCTTCGAGAATGCCGTCGATGGCCGGGCAATCGACTTCCTTCGCTTTCGCGCCGTGCATTTCGAACACCTTCTCGACGCGCTGGACGTGACCTTCGGTTTCCCGAAGGTGTTGCTCGAAGCCAGCCTTCAGGTCAGGAGCCGTCGCTTTCTCGATCATTTTCGGCAATGCCTCAACGATCTGCTTTTCGGCGTAGTAGATGTCGCGCAGCGTGTGCACGAAGAGGTCGTCCAGCGTCTTGATGTCCTTGGAAAAGAAACCCATTGCATTGTCCCTTCTAGAAATCGGAAAGCCTCAACAAAGGACCTCCCTGCGGTCCGGAATTGCGCTCGCCTACGTTACTTCGGCTGTGTGATGCCCAGGATGGGCGTTGGAACAAGAAGAAGCTCTGATCTGGCAAAACCGTTCCCTCGCGTCATAAATCGTGATCAATCGACGCGGCGGTCAGGAGAGCTGGTCGAAAGTACATTGCTTCGGCGCTTTGTCAGGGCGCCAGCGCAACAGCTTGGTTCCGTGCCTGAATCGGTCTCCCGTGACATGGTCGTATCGGACCTCGACTACGAGTTCCGGCCTCACAGGCTGCCAGTCTCCTGAGCGGTCGGTGCTCCATCGGCTCGGTCCACCGGGCGCACGCCCGGAAAATCCCGGTGAGGCCTTGATCGCCTCAAGCTTTCTCGTCAGCGCCGCACGTTCGGAATTGGCGATGGTCGAAGTGTAACCGACATGGTTGAGCAACCCCTGCTCGTCGTAGAGACCCAAAAGCAGCGAACCCACTTCCGCCCTGTCGCTCAGATACCGGAATCCTCCCACGACGCAGTCGGCGCTGCGCGACCGCTTGACCTTGACCATCGCCCTTTCACCGGGGCGGTACGGTTCATCGAGCAGTTTCGCAACGATACCGTCGGTCTTGCCTGAATGGTCCGTCAGCCAGGACGCGGCCAAGTCACGATCCCGCGTCTGCGGTGAAAGCCGCACGCCGTCGCGTCCAAGCCTTTTGACCAAGCCCTCCAGGACAGGACGCCGTTCGGACAGAGGCATTTCAAAGAGGCGCGGATCATCGGGTGAAGCCAAGACGTCGAACAGGACGGCGGTTGCGGGAGTTTTTGCGGACAGCTTTCGGATGCGGCTCTCAGCGGGGTGCAACCGCATTTGAAGGGCATCAAAAGAGTTTTCGGCTCCGATCTCGATGACCAACTCGCTATCCAGCACAAAGCGGGGAAGGCCTGCCTTGCGAAACGTCTCCACCATCTCGGGAAAAAAGCGGCTCAGCGATTTCCCGGACTTCGCCCGCAACTCCACCTCCTGCCCTTCCTTGAAGACCAGGCAGCGAAACCCGTCCCATTTGGGTTCGTACTGCCAAGGACCGCCTTCGGATGGAATCTCGCTGGCGGTCCTCGCCTCCATGGGAGACGTCGACAATGGCAACAGGAAGCGCGGCATCGAATGCAGGATTCGCTCACGCCGACTTCGACCCAAAGCAGGTCGAGGTCGGCGAATCCCCAGGTGACGTCATGGAACCCGTCGTGCTTCTCCAGGCGTGTACGCGGGCGCTGCAGGATCGAACGCCGTCCATCCTTCCGCTTCGTAGTCGCGCCGTCGCGACGCGACGTCCACTGCGGTAGACTGGCCTAGAATCCGCTCCGCTTCCGGCGCGAGGTCGTCGTTGGCCCGGGCTGTCACCAGCGTGCCGCCACGGCGAACGCCTTCGGCATAGACGTTGGCGTCCTGCTCAGAGACGCCGGATTCGGTGAGCGCTCCGATGATACCGCCGGCCGCGCCTCCGACCGCCGCGCCGGCGACGGCTCCGACAGCCGTTGCCGCGAGCCACCCCGCTGCCACCACTGGGCCGACGCCGGGAATAGCCATGACGCCGAGGCCAGTCAGCAGACCGCCTGCCCCGCCGACGACCGCACCGATTCCTGCGCCCGCACCAGCGTCTTCGGCAGTCTCGGACGGTTCGTCCTGCGCGTACCAGTTTTCGGAATTGTTCGCGACGATGCTGATATCGGAACTGGGAATGCCCGATGCTTCAAGCTCGCCCACAGCGTCCTGGGCATCGTCGTAGTTGTCGTACAGCCCGCTCACGGTTCTCATTTCTGTATCTCCTGGTTAGGTCAGTTGGCCTGGGAGGTGACGTTGCCCTGATAGTCTAGGGCGACGGACACGGTCTTGCCGTCCTTTGTCGCCTGGCCGCGCCAGACGCCGTTGTCGTCCTTGGCGAGAGCCGAAACGTCAGCGTAGCCCGCATCCTGAATGCGGTCCTTGGCCTGCGCTTCGGTAAAGCTATTCGCTCCGGGCACTGGGGGAGCGCTTTCGGTCGAGTCGGTCGTCGCCCCGGTTCCCATGTTACTGGCGATCGTCTCGATCTTTTCCTGGTGCATCTTGAGCGTTGGCAACGTCTCGGTGGCAAACGTCTTCAACGACGCGTTGTCGCCGTTCTGAGAGTAATCCTCGAACAGTGAAACCGCCTCGTCATGCGCGTCACGCTGCGCTTGTACGTAAGCCTGGTCGAATGCCTCGCCTTTGGCCCCGTTGAGCTTGTCCAGCATGGCTTGGTGCTTAGCGTCCAAAGCTGTCGGCACTGTGAGCTTCTGCTCCTCGGCGACCGTCTTCAGCTTCGTATTCGCGGCGGTATGGTCGGTGACCATCATCGTCGCAAAGTCCTTGACAGTGTCGTCCATCGCCGCGCTGCCGGCCAGGTTGCTGGATTCAACCTCGAACATTCCGCCCACGGCGGCCTTGTTCACAAAGTCCTGGGCGGTGTCGGCGCTCAGCGCGGGGAACGAAAAGGCAATAGCCGTCGCCCCGGCCAGTGAGGCCAGCAATAAGTTCGTTCTCATGGAAGTCTTCCTCGCTGTCGTGCACTTGCGTGCGGTATGGACTAACAAGGCCGGCGGACATTGGTTCCCGACCGATACATTGTGTGATCAATAACGACAGCGTCGGATCGTTCGGCGCGGTGGAACGGCGCGGTCAGGCAGATCGTTGCTCACCTTTCGGTAGGTGGTCCGCCATGCAGCTTGTACAGATACTGCTTCCCCGCACTGACAATGCCGGACGGCCGTTCCGCCAGGAGGAGTACGATCACGTCAAGGAAGACCTGGTACGCCGCTTCGACGGCGTCACCGCTTATCTGCAGTCACCTGCCGAAGGACTCTGGCGGCAAGGCGCCCAGGCTGCCAATGACGAGATCGTAATTTTCGAGGTGATGGTGGAAGAGGTCGACAGGGAGGACTGGCGCAAGCGGCAAATCTGGTTGGGGGAGATGTTCCGGCAGGACAAGATCGTCATCCGGTACCTGCCCATGGAACTGGTCTAGTGGGTCACCAGACAGCAAACGTTCCAGCAGAACTGATAGCGGAATGGAAGCTTTCGTCCGCCGCAACGTTGGGGTCTTCGGTCCGGGTACGAGGAATCTTTCTGGAAGCACGTGCCCGCCTTCCATCGTCCTCGAAAAAATTTCTAAGGATAGAAGCGCGAACGCTGGTCCTGCGCATGCCGGCTGACGATGCCGACGACTTCCGCGTCGCATCGGCGATCGTGGCAAAAGCCTTAGAGAACGTCGAGAGTCTGCCCGTAATTCCACGCGAGATCGAAGACGTCCTGGCGATCTCCACGGCCGAACGGCATCGATGGCTTGGCGACGGTCGCTTACGGAGCGCTGGGACGCGAACGGTAAAGCTTCGCGGGCGCGCTCGAAAAATTACATTTCACGTGTTTGACCCGCGTTTTGTCGAAGACGTGCTGGATCGCGATTTGGTCACGGTCTGGCGCGAGGAAGACGCGATGACCGTCGCAGAAAACAGGCGCCGGGCTGCCGGAAAGGCCGCCTTGGCGCGCGCACGGAAAAGAAGCGGCACCGCCGCGAGCGAACCGGAGGACGGCGGCGGCAAAGCCCAGAACCGAAAACCGGAGGGATGGGACGAGTTCGAACGCGAAGGATTACTGCGCTGATCGGTGGTCCGGCAGCCTGCCGGCGGAGGTTCATCGATCCGGCTTCTCAGTTTCCGGGCCGATCTCGTAGGTGACGCCTTCCGCTCCGAACGTGATTTGCGCTTTCCCTCCGAAAGCTTCGGCAACATGGCGCTGAATCAGACGTGATCCGAATCCGGCTTTGAGCGGTGCAGTGACCCTTGGCCCGCCGCGTTCCCGCCACAAGAGTCGGAAATCCTGACCTTCTGGCCCTTCGACGCCCCAGGAGATGTCCACACTCCCCTCCTCGTTGGAGAGCGCACCGTACTTGATCGCGTTCGTGACAAGTTCATTCAGCGCCAAGGACAAAGCTAGAGCTTTCTCTTCGGGAAGGCGAACGTTCGGTCCTTCCGCAGTCACACGGCCATCGCCGAGCGCGTGTGGCGACAGAGCTGTCGCGACAATTGCGTGGACCTCGGCGTCGGCCGTACCTCCTGTGCGCAAGGCGTCCTGCACGCTCGCCAACGCTCTCAGCCGATGGTTCAGGCTCGTCTCCGCCTCGGCCAAGCCAGTGCTCGAACGGAGGGTCTGCGAGGCGATCGATCCGACGAGGGCGAGGATATTTCGAATGCGATGGCCAAGCTCGGCATTGAGCACGTCGGCCTGCCGCTGGGCGTGTACGGCTTCTGTCGTCTCGACGACGGTGTCCATAAAACCCATTATCGTTCCGTCGGAGTCCAGGACAGGGCTGTAGCAGAACGTGAAATAGGCCTGCTCGGGCGCGCCGTCACGCTCCACGACGAGGGAAAAATTCTCGATGAAGGTCGAACGGCCGGCTAGCGCGTCGAGCGCGATGGGTTCGATCTTGTCCCACGCTTCGGCCCAGACCTCGCTGAAAGACCTGCCGATCGCAGGCGGCTTCTCACCCAGAATTGGCCGGAAGGCGTCGTTGTGCAACGTGATGAACTCCGGTCCCCACACCAGCGCCTTCGGGAATGTCGAGCGCAGCATCAACGCGAGGGTCGTCTTCAGGACGGGCGGCCATTCCTCGATCGGACCCAACGACGTCGAGGCCCAGTCGAAGTCCATGATTTCACGGGAGGCTTCTCCTCCGGCGTTGAGGAAACGATAGTGCGATACGGCCACCCGAGATCCCTCATGCGTCGAACATTGCGGCTATTGCCCCGGCAGTAGATACGATGGAATCGATCATGCTGGCGAGGAAATTCATGCTCAGCCGGAAGCACTTCAAATGGGTCGGATCAGGCACGGGGAACGATGCCGCCTTCCGCCTCTTTATATGAGGCAAGGAGAGTTAGAGATGGCAACGAAATTCAAGGTCGGCGATCACGTGAGTTGGAACTCCGAAGCAGGCCGCGTCTCCGGGAAAATCATCAAGGTGCATACGCGTGATTTCGACTACAAGGGGCACACCCATCGTGCTTCTGAAGACGAGCCGCAATACGAAATCAAAAGCGACAAAACTGACCACGTTGCCGCCCACAAGGGCAGCGCGCTGCACCGCATGTAAGAACGCCCGGTGCCGCTTCCCTTTTATACGATTGGCCATTCCAACCGGACAGTCGAGGAGTCTGTCGTTCTCGTGAGAGCGGCGCGCATCGAGCGCATCGTGGACGTTCGGAAGATCCCTGTGTCCCGAACCAATCCACAGTTTAACAAGGACGCCTTTCCCGCGGCCTTGGCGCCATTTCAGATTTCCTATGAGCACATTCCGGCGCTTGGCGGCCTGAGAGGAAAAACGTCAGATCTGCCCCGTGACGTTAACGGTTTTTGGGAGAACGAGAGCTTCCACAACTATGCCGATTATGCACTTTCGGAACAGTTCCGTGAGGGTCTCGAGTGCCTGATTGCGGAAGGACGCGAGCGGCGCTGCGCGATCATGTGTTCCGAAGCCGTATGGTGGCGCTGCCATCGGCGCCTTATTGCCGACAATCTCATCGCGCGTGGCGAGGCGGTGTTCCACATTATGGGCAACGAGCGAATTGAAGTCGCTAAGTTGACGCCTGGCGCTGTCGTTCGCCCAGACAATACAGTCGTTTATCCACGGTCGGGTCAGAAGTGAGCCGAGTATCCTGATAGCGGCAGATTATCGGCCGAGCGGCCCCGCAACTCCGCGGTTCGTTCGTGTGCAAGCCGCAATCCTCAATGGTTTCCTTCGGTGATCATTTCCATGGACGCGATTTCCCACTTGTCTTCGACCGCTTCTGCGAGGACGAGAGGGTATCCCGCCAAGTCCGGCTGCTTCCACGAGATTTCGAACTTCAACCTGTGGACTCCTTCTTGCGGTCGACCGTGGCCCACGAACTGCGCCCGATATCCTTTGGGCCGGAGGATCCGGTCGAGCTCGTTCGGCACCGGCGCCCAGTCTCCAGCCGCATCAATGGCAAGAAGCGCCCTGTGCTCGCGAGGAATGCGCATGTCGAGCCACTTCAAGGCCCAAAGCGTGAATACGGCCAGAAACGTCCCAGCTGTGCCCACGGCCCACTGGCCGCCGCCGAAGCAAAGCCCGATCGCCGTGACGAGCCAGAGGGTCGCTGCCGTGGTGACCCCGAGCATGAGGCTGCCGCGCTTCAGGATTGTCCCGCCACCAATAAAGCCAACCCCTGTCAGCACGCCGAGAGGAAAGCGAAGCACGTCGGCAACCGCGAATGACTCCGGCGTCTTGCCCTCGAGTGACAGCAGCAGATTGGCTTGGATCATCGTCAGGCATGCAGCCAGCCCCACCAGGATGGTCGTCCGAAAGCCGGCCGCGTGTCCGCGCGCTTCCCTGTTCAGGCCAATAAGCGCGCTCGCCATGACCGTGAGGACGAGACGGAGCGCCAAATCTTCCACAGATGGGTTGAGGGGCATGTACATGAGATCAAACCCTCAGAACGGGCTCGTCGACGCCAGCTTGTTCGGCTACGGCTTCTTTGGAGTTGTGTCCGAGTCCGAACCAATTGCCGGATCCGGTTGAACAGGACCGCGCTGCTCTTCCGGCGTCCCTGCTTCGAACTCTTGAACTGCCTTTTCCCAGCAGGCCTGTTCCCTGTCTGAAGCAAGCCCTTCGGCCTCCCAAAGCTGCCGGGCCCGATGCTTGATCCACTCTGTCTTGTCAACGGCTGTCATCAGTTCCTAATCCTGCAATGGCGTCCCGGATGGGCTGTCCGCTTCCTTCCAGAGACTCTTGATGAACAAAGTCCGGGAGTTTCCGTTCCCGTCCAGTGCATCTGGCAAGGAATGCGGCAGCCAGAAGGCGGGACGAGCCGCCGCGTTCAATAGTCGCTTGTCACGGATTGGATCTTGCCGCGTAGATCGGCCACGTCGCCGGCACTTACGGGACCAGCTTTGTTTCCCCACTCGTTTCGGACATAGGTGGCGAGCGCCGCGATCTGATCGTCGGAAAGTTTCCAGCCGAACGAGGGCATGGCGAGCGAACCGGGATGCTCCGCCGTAGACGCCGCGTGTCCTCCGTTGAGGATGATGCGTAGCATGGTGGTCGGTTCGCCGGATTGCACGACCGCGTCGCTTTTCAGGGAGGGGAAGATGCCCTTTACGCCCTCGCCGCCCAGCTGGTGGCATGCCGAACACGCGTCGTGGTAAATCGCCTGCCCTGCTGCCATGACATTCCGGTCCGGCGCGGCGGGCGCATCTGACGTCGATGCCGGGAGCGCCTTGAGGTAGGTCGCTATCGCCTTGAGATCCTGGTCGGTCATTTTCGACGTGGATTCTCTGACGACCTCCGCCATCGCCCCATATGCAGTCGTCCGGTCGTTGTGCCCCGTTTTCAGGAAGGCAGTGATGTCCTCGGCGCTCCACGATCCAAGGCCTGATCGCTCGCTCCCAGTGAGGTTCGGAGCGAACCAGTTCTGGATTTCGCCCCCCTGATAGGCCTCTGACGTTTTCGCTGCCCCGAGAATATCCTTTGGCGTATGGCACGCGCCGCAATGGCCGAGGCCTTCGACGAGGTAGGCGCCGCGGTTCCATTCGGCAGTCTGCTTCGGATCGGGCTTGAATTCGCCGGACGTGAAGAAAAGGCCGTTCCATCCGATCATCGAGAGGCGATGATTGAGCGGCCAGGGGAACTTGTTCTCCCTGGGCTGGTTGCGAACAGGCTCGAGGGTGCGAAGATAGGCCCTTATGTCGTCGACGTCCTCGCGCGTGACCTTGGTGAACCAGGGATAGGGAAACGCCGGATAGAGGCGATTGCCATCCGCGTCCTTGCCCTCGTGCATGGCGCGGTAGAACTGGTCTTCCGTCCACGCGCCGATTCCCGTTTCGGCGTCCGGGGTGATATTGGCGGAGTAAATCGTGCCGAATGGCGTTTCGATCGGCCTGTCTCCTGCGAAAGGCTTGCCGCCATCCGCGGTATGACAGGCTATGCAGTCTCCGGCGGCTACGAGATAACGGCCATGTTCCTGCTTGGCAAAATCGCCGATCTGCGCTCGAGCGAGAGGCCCGAATGCAAGCGCGCTGACCCCGACGAGTACAGTGCCGGCCGCGAGGCAGAGGAGCGCGCGCCTGCTCATGCCCGCACCAACGGACCGGGATTCTTCAGATATTGATCCCTGATCGCCTGCGCAGACCATAGCGCGAGGGCGCTCACCGTCCCGGTCGGATTGTAGCCGCTGTTATGCGCGAAGGCGCTGGCGCCGACGACGAACAGGTTCGGCACATCCCAGTGCTGGAGATAGCGGTTCACCACGCTTTCGCGGGGATTGGCGCCCATGATCGCTCCGCCCGTATTATGCGTCGACTGGTATGGATCGATGTCGTAGTGCGGCCCGCGAGGCGATTTCTTGATCTCGCGCGGCTTCATGGCCTGCGCGATCTCCACCATCTTGCCCATGGTGAAGTCCTGCATCTTCAACTCGTTCTGCTTGAAGTCGTAGGTCATGCGCATCAGCGGCCGGCCGTAGACGTCGCGGTATGTCGGATCTAGGTCGAGATAGTTCGCCCTGTTGGGCATCACCGCCCCCATCAGCGAGACGGACATCGAGGTGAGATAGTTCTCGACGAAGGCCTTCTTCCATTTGGCACCCCATTTCGGCGTGCCTTCGGGAAGCATCTCCGTTTCGATCGGCCTGCCCGTCGTCATGTATGCGGCGATGTAGCCGCCATGGATGAAGCCGAGTCCGGTATGATCGAAATTGTCGCCATTCCAGTCGTCCACCACCATGCCGAGCGCGCCGGCGCCAACGAACGGATTGAGCAGCTTGTCGTCGAAGAAGACATTCACCGACGGGGTGATCTGGTAGCAGTAGTTCTTGCCCAGCGTGCCCTGCCCCGTAGCGGGATCGTAGATGGTGCCGATCCCCGACGTCATAAGCAGATGCACGTTGTGCGTTATGTAGGCGCAAACGATCACCAACTCGGCTGGCTGCTCGTACTCTTCGCCGTGGGCATCAACATAGGTAACGCCGGTTGCCCGTTTGCCGGAAGCGTCGACGTTGATCTTCGTTACCTCGCTTTCGGTCCGCAACGTGAAGCTTTTCTTCTGCATCAGCACGGGAAGAATAGTCGTCTGCGCGCTTGCCTTGGAGTAGTTCCCACAGCCGAATTTTTCGCAGAAGCCGCAATAGGTGCATGGCGCCATCGAGACGCCGAGCGGATTTGTATAGGCCTGCGACATGTTTCCGGACGGGCAAGGAAACGGGTGGAGCCCCAGCGACCCGGCCGCTTCGCCGAACAGCGTCGGCCCGTAAGTCTGTTTCATCGGCGGCGTCGGATAGGGTTTTGAGCGCCGCCCCTCGAACGGATTGCCTCCCGGCCGCTTTTGTCCGTTGACGTTGCCAGCCTGCCCGGCGATGCCGCTGAGTTCCTCCCAGCGCATGTAATGAGGTTCGAGTTCGTCGTAGGTGACGCCCCAGTCCTGAAGCGTCATGTCCGACGGCACCATCATTTCGCCGTAGCGGGCTACCGTCTGGCTGCGGATTTCGAAGTCATAGGGCAGGAAGCGCCAAGCCTGCCCGTTCCAATGGACGATGGAACCGCCGACTCCGGTGCCGGGCAAGAAGGAGCCAAGTCTGCGCATCGGCAACGCGGTCTGGTCTGCGGTGTTGCGAAAAGTCAGCGTCTCCTGTGCTGTCTGCTCGAACAGGTGACCTTGATAACGGTAACGGATCTCGTCCTGGACGAAAGAGGGCGCGAAATCGGTCCCCGTGTCGCGCCAGCCACCACGCTCCAGCGCCAGCACATTCAATCCTTCCTCGGTAAGCTCTTGCGCCATGATGGCGCCGGTCCAGCCGAAGCCGACAAGAACGACGTCCGTGGAAGGAAGCTTGCGTGCCATCCGCTCAGCCCTGACCGTTCCACGCGGGGCGCCCGCGAATGCCGACCGGCGGCTGGTCGTAACGCTCGCCGTGCTTGTCGACCCAGTCGAGGTAGTTGTAGCGGGCGCCGGGAAAGCCGAGCATCTTCCATCCGGCCATGTCTTTGTTGCCGCCGTAGATCGGGTCGCAGAACATGCCTTCCTTGGTGTTCAGCCAGAGCATCTTGAAGAACGTCTTGGCGTCGACGCCGCCCAGATCGATCTTGCCTTTCTCAAGGCCGGAGATGATTTCGTCCTGTGCCTCGGGCGCGAGATCGGCGAAACGCTTTCCCTTCTGCAGCGAGCCGACATGTTCTTCGATCGCCTTGATGGCAACGCGGTAGAGATCGCCGGGGTTCATGCGTGACTGGTAACCCTGCGTGTCCTCGCCTTTCGCCCAAGGCCCTTGCATGTACCAGCTTCCCGCGCGCCCGTAGGCCCCGGCGAGCTGATGATCGATGAACAGAGGAACGCCGCACGCTTTCGCGCCCGGGCCGAGAACGTCCTGCGGGATCAAGCGTTCGGTCACGGCTTCGACGAAGCCCACCTCGTCTGGCGTGAAGAACTTGTATTCGAGTGCTTGCAGCAGGTTCGGTGCGTCGGCCTGATGGGGAAGCCATGGATCGTCTACGCCGCCCTTGATCTCGCGGGCCGAGGAAGGTTCCCCTCCCAATGCGACAGTCGCCGCAGCCGCACTCGCTCCTGCCGTGAGGATTTGGCGGCGACTGAAAACGTTCGGCTTCATAAGGATGTCCCCCACGTGATCGGTTGGGGAAACACGAAGCGGTGTGGCTAGGTTCCAGTGTTTTAACAGTTGTTAACGCAAACGTGACGCCACTCCATCGGGCACTAACCTGCAACCGCAGCGCTCGGCGTGCAGCACCATCCCGAGCTACGGGTGCTATGGGGTCGGATCGCCGGATGCTTCAGTGACGATGGAACGAATTGTTTTTCCACCCATTGGTGTTTTCGAACCTCAACCGGCACCGACAGCATTTGGAGGCACAATTGAAAAAGTTCATGACAGCACTTTGTGTGGGATCGCTTAGCGTAGCGCTTGGAGTGACAGGCGTTGTGCCTTCTGAGGCGGCTCCAGTCGCCCCAATCAACCAGGCAACCACTCCCACGGTCCATTCCGATATCCAGACGATCCAGTACAAGAAGCGCCCAAGGTACCGGACAGGTCATTGGAAAGGCTATAGCGGCCAACGTCATCGCCGCCCGGGTTATCGGCGACACTCCGATGGCTTCTGGTATCCGTTGGCGGCTTTCGGACTGGGAGCGGCGATCGGCGGGGCAATTGCCAATCAGCCTCGTGGCGGCAGCGCACATGTTCAGTGGTGCTACGACCACTATCGGAGCTACCGTGCTTCGGACAACACGTTCCAGCCCAACAACGGGCCGCGGAAACAGTGCCGCTCTCCCTACTGAGGCATAAATCCATGATTTCAAAAGGCGGCCGTCCAGGCCGCCTTTTTTACTGACAGAAACTCTGGAAGCCGCGATAAATGCCGCCTCGTCGGGACGGGTGACGGATCTGGGCCGGGATCAGGCCGCGGCCCCGAAGGCATTGGCGGTTGCGGGTCCGTCGGGACGGGCCGCGGTGGTGATGCCATGCGCTGTAACGGCGGATTTTCAGATTCATCCGGATTGGGATTCGGTTCTTCGTCCGGCAGGCGATCGGGTTCAGATTCATCGATCGGCATCGGCTCGCGTCCAGGGATCGGCGAAGGCAAAGGATTCGGCATTTCGTCCGGGTTTGGCTTGCGAGGCTCTAGCATTGCTCGGATCTCCCTTACAAATCGCCAACACCGATCCTGCGGACTTTGTTCCCGTCAGGAGGAGCGTCCGGATCCGATTTCCCAAACATCGCGGCCTGGACGAGCGCGGCTCTAGCGCTTTCAACGGCCAGCATCGTCGCTGCCCGCCTTGCCCCGCATTTCAACGACGACGGACTCGCCATCCTCGCCGCGAAACGTCACACGGGTGGCAGGCATACCGTTCCCGCTCGTCCCGTTAACGACCTCGGTTCGGACAATCTGCATCTCGCGCTGCACCATCGGTTTGCATTTCGCACCACAATGCGGGGTTTCGCAAAGCATCCCCCACGCGAAGACCAGGCAACTAAATAGAGGGGCTAGCGTTATCTCCGCCAATCCTGATGCCATGGGGTAGGTTGTAATGCCCACCGAAGCAGCAGTCACCGCCATCGATGCGCAGCTTGCCAAAGCCTTGCGCAAGTGCGGAGCGACACCCGAAGACATGATTCTGGCGGATGCTGAACACCCGCGTGAAGCTCGCGAAACTTTGAGGCGTCTCGGCGCTCCGGCCGACCTTCTGGAGATCGTCGGGAGCATCGGCGAATGCATGGATGATCGCACGGTGGTGGACCAGCTCCGTCACTGGAACGCGGAGAGTTTATGATGAGCAGAACCTTGTCCACCGCAGCCTTCCTGGCCGCGTGTTTTTTCGTCGTCGCGCTCCTCGCGACACGGCACGGCCCGCAAACCATTGGCGGATCGGCAACCGGCTCCATCATCCTTATCGAGGCCCAATAATTATCGGATTTCCAGCGGGCGACAGCCATCTATGAGGCTGCTTGAGAGCGATATCTGAACACGCGAGCCGCCTCGCTTTAGCAGCGTAGTCATGCCGTCAACGACAATCAGCAAGAGCGCCTACGACCCTGAAACCCGGGTGCTCTCGTTGTGGTTCGTGGCGAGCGGGAAGCGATATGACTATGACGCCGTACCCCCCGAAACCTACGCGGCATTTCGCGGAGCTTTCTCGAAAGGCCGATTCTTCAACGAACACATCCGCAATCGATTTGCATATCGGCTGGTCGCGACGACCGGGACAGCGACGCACTAAGCAGACGTCACCTGTGGCCAATTCGCCAAGGCTTCCCCCGTAGTTACCAATTCGACCTGTTCGCTAAAACGGGAACGGTAAAGTTCCATCAGGGCGTCATGTGTCGTGTCAACGGAACTGCAAATGGCATCCGTTACAAGCACGACGCGGAAGCCGCGATCAATGGCGCCGAGTACGGTGGCGAGAACGCAAACGTCTGTCTCCCCGCCCGTTATCACCAAAGAATCTATGCCCGATCCACGCAGCAGCGCGTCGAGTTGTCCCTCCGTCCAAGGTGAATAGACGTGCTTGTCGAGAACTTGCGCCGGCGGAGCAAAGCGAGCCAGCGACGGCATCAATTCGACAAGGCTCGCGTCGATGTTTGCTAGGGTAACCTCTGCCCAGCGCCGATAGTACGCCGCCCACATACCAGGAGCCTCGCCAGGTCGGGAAGCTGGGACAAAGCGAGTGAACACCGTCTGCCGCAAATGACGTTCCACTAATTCTTCGATTGCCGGCAATACCTTCTGCGTCCACGGCACCGCCCACGGGCCACCGGGTGCGAACAGACGCTGCATGTCGACGCATAGATGCAGGCAGCCCTCGCCTAACGTACCGTGAACCAAGCCTTGCGCCGCCAAAGCTATTCTCCCAAGCCGTTAAGCGACGACGCTCCCTCCGCCGCTCGTCGCGCAGTCTCAGCCTCTTGCACGTCGACGGTATAGAGCAATGTGCCATCTTCTCCGCGCACATGTATTAGCCATCCAGAGAGCTCCGTGTCCGATTGCAGGTCTGCCAGGAGGTCAACCGCGCAACGAACTGCTTCTTCCCGCGCCGCTTTCAAGCTGGGCATTCGGGCCGGCGGAACTTGCCGGCTGCTGTCTCCATCCCGATACTCAAAGACATAAATGCTCCCCTTTTCATCGTCAGCCGCTGTAACTGCGACCTCGTCGAAATTGCCGTTGCTTTCCGCCTCGTACTCATTTGCGGCCAAGCCGAACGTAGCGGTCTGCACCAGGATAGCCTTGGCCCTGCCAAGAGCTGTCTCGTCGGTGTCAGGCTGAACTCCAGCCATGTCGACGGTAATGCAGTCGCCGCCTTCGCCGCAAAAAATGACCCGCAGAACCGGCTCTCCGGAAATTGCCGTCGCCTTGGCGACTTCAGTTCGAACGATTTGCATCGGAAGCTCCCGTTCATGGGTTCGAGTGGCTCGGTTAAAGTTTGACCGCCACCTCCCGACTCCAGAGGCGGAGCTTGCGGCAGGATTCTATGAACCTGGCGGTTCCCTTTGGATCGTCCAGTCCAATCATGCCCTCGTCCGCATCCGGATCGACGCTCGCCTTCTGCAGCAGCGTGGCGGCGCCGGAGGTGAAAGCGATGAACTTGCAATGGGCGAACGCGTCGGCGACGAAGTCGCGCGCGGCGGCCTCGCCGGTCAGACGCTCGGCACCGTTTTCGGAAAGGACTAGCGCTACGGCGTCGAACAGAACCGACGGCCCGCCGTCGATCATGTGCCGGCCCTCGATCCAGCTCCCGTCCGCAGCCTCTACGCCGCCGACCTTCGGTGCGACGACCTCCATTACCGCGCCCTCTTTTTCGATCGCGGCTTGAAGCTTTCTGAGCAGCACGGCATCGGCACCAGGACTGACGAGCACGCCAACTTTGCGACCAGCAAAGCTTTCTGGCCCGTTTTCGAGAATGCTGAGGGCGGGTGACGGTTCGAGATCGTCCCTGGGCGCGACGGCGGCGTCGGCCGCCTTTGGGAGCTGCTTGAGGCCAAGCTTGTCGGCAACGGTCTCGGCCAGTCCCTCGTCGATGTTCAGAAGATGCGATACCATGCGCTCGCGGATCACCGGCGTCTCAACCTTGGAAAGCTCGAAGGTCAGCGCCATCGCGATGTGGCGCTGCTCCGGCGGGGTCTGGCTGTTGAAAAACAGGCGTGCTTGGCTGTAGTGGTCGGCGAAACTTTCCGCGCGCAGCCGGACTTTCTGGCCTTCTTCCGCTTCGGCGAAGGAGCGAAAGCCCTGCTGCGGCGATTCCCTTGGGCCTTCGCCGAAGGAATTCGGCTCGTAGTTCACGCGGCCGACCGGGTTGCGCATCGCCATATGGCCGTCCTGCTGGAAATGATGGAACGGGCATTTGGGAGCATTGATCGGGATATGCGTGAAGTTGGGGCCACCGAGCCGTTTCAACTGCGTATCGAGATAAGAGAAGTTGCGGCCCTGCAGCAGCGGATCGTTGGAGAAATCGATGCCAGGCGGGACGTTCTGCGTCATGAACGCGACCTGTTCGGTTTCGGCGAAGAAGTTGTCCGGCATGCGGTCGAGGACCAGGCGTCCGACCGGCATCGGTTCCAAGATTTCTTCAGGGATGATCTTGGTGGCGTCCAGCACGTCAAAATCGAAGCTGTCCGCAAAGTTCTGGTCAAACAGCTGGACCCGCAACTCCCATTCGGGGAAATTGCCGGCCTGGATCGCCTGCCAGAGGTCGCGGCGGTGGAAGTCGGGGTCGGCGCCGTTGATCTTCACGGCCTCGTTCCAGACCACCGACTGAAGCCCGAATTTCGGCTTCCAATGGAACTTGACGAAAGTCGACTCGTCCTTGGCGTTGACGAGGCGAAAGGTGTGGACGCCGAACCCTTCCATGAAGCGGAACGAACGCGGGATTGCCCGGTCCGACATGATCCACATGATCATGTGCATCGATTCGGGCGTCAGAGATATGAAGTCCCAGAAATTGTCATGTGCCGACTGCGCCTGCGGAAAGGCCCGGTCAGGTTCTTCTTTCACGGCATGGACCATGTCCGGAAAGCGGATGGCGTCCTGAATGAAGAACACCGGCATGTTGTTGCCGACGATGTCCCAATTGCCTTCCTTCGTATAGAGTTTGACGGCGAAGCCCCTGACATCGCGGGCAAGATCGAAGGATCCCTTCGACCCCGCGACCGTCGAGAAGCGAACGAACGCCGGCGTCTTTTCGCCGGCGCGCTGGAAGATGTCGGCGCGGGTGTACTTTGCCAGCGATTCATACGTCTCGAAATAGCCGTGCGCGCCATACCCACGAGCATGCACGACGCGCTCGGGAATACGCTCGTGGTCGAAGTGAAAAATCTTCTCGCGAAAGTGGAAATCTTCGATCAGTGTAGGGCCACGCTCGCCGATCTTCAGCGTGTTGTGGTCGTCCGAAACAGGGCCGCCCTGCGCGGTTGTCAGAATCGGTCCGTCGCCTTCCGCGATCTGATGGAGTTCACCGCCCTCCCCGCGTTCGAGCTTCTGGTCGTGGATCGTCGCGGACTTGTCCTGCGAACGGCTCGAGGTCCTGGCCATGGGTGTTTCCTTGAAGAGAGGGTACGCATGCGCGTATGTCTTCCACAATGCGGTGGAAGCCGCCCGGTTCCCGCATTCACGACTGGCGAAGCCGAACTAGAAAAGCGCTGCTGGTCCAGAGGCAGAGCGCGACTTCGGACGCACAGCCACAGGTTCATCCTGCGGCTAGTGCCCCGTCTTCCGGTGAGGATCGGCGACAGGCTTGCTTTCGGGTGAGCCCTTCTCGCGCAAGAATATGGCCAGCAGAATTAGCAATCCGGTAGAAAGAAATTCGCTTTGCCAATTCTGAAAGCTCTCAAACCAGAACTGGCCGGTCACTAAATGCTCGAGAACCGATTCTGGAATCTGGCCATGCTGCAAGGCTTCGGCAGCGGCATGACGCGCGCTGTTCCACACGTGAAGCGCGAACGTGCCAAGAAAGAGGACGAGCAGCACAATGCCGAGCGAGTGCGAGTAGAGAATTCGCACGAAGCCGCCGGCCCGAACCGGCCACGGAGCGTCTGGCTTATTGGCGTCGAGGGCTGGATCGCGGTCCTCCGGTGCATCCTTGTCGGGATCTTTCGAATCCGCAGAGCCTCGCTGATAGAGCCAAGCCGTCAACAGGACGAAAGCCCACTTCTCGAGGAATTCGCTTTCCCAGTTCTCAAATACGCTCGACAGGAACGCGCCCGAGCCCAGAAAGGCACCGAAGGAAGTACCGCCCTCACCATGCATGGCGCGCTGTTCGTTCTCCGCGGACCAGCCTGTCAGCGCCTGTCCTGCCAGGCACAGGAGAAAGACGCCCAGCATTGTGAGACCCAGGCCGTTGTCTTTCAGGAATTTCATCTTTGAGTTCTCCCTCTGGCGTGAGGGGAACGTCGAAACGGCGTTCCGGTTTCGCGGTCAGCGCCAGAAGGGAACGGTTCGATCGAGATAGGATCACAGAGGGCCGCGATGCGACTAGGCGTTCAGCGATACCCTACGCACATCACGTAGTCGCGAAGCAGTTGCTCCTCATACTCGACGTCCTCCAAGAGCGATTGAAGGACCTCTCGGGCATTCAGCACGCCGAGCGGCTTTGAGTCTGCATCAAGGACCGGGACGTTCTTCAAGCTCCGCTCCTTGATCGTCGTCCAAACGTCGTTCACCCAGTCCTCCGGGCTGCAAGAAGCCACCTCCGTCGTCATCACTTTTGCAGCTTCCACCGTGCAACTGCATCCCGTGCACTGGCTGATCTCTCCGACCACGTCTGTTTTGGTGATAATTCCGGCCATCCTGCCCGCATCGTCGGTAACGACGACGAGATTGATTTTGGGTCCGTTCAGTAAGCGGGCAGCGTCGATCAAGAGCGCTCGGGAGTCGATGGCCACCAGCCGCGTTCGGGCTGCAGGCAAAAGTCTGTCTACCGTCAGCACGTCATTGCTCCTCCCAGATTTCCGAACGGCTTGTCACCCGGCGAGCAGCCGCTGGCTTCGCACGCGACCGCGCAATCGTCTTCCTGCCTTCATCGCGAGCCGGATCCGCGCCGCCGCGTGATGCGGATGCCAGTAGAGGGATCGCTGACCGCGACGGGGTCGCTAGCTGGAAACGTCCCCTCCAATCCTTCGTTGAGCAGGGACTCCAAACCTTGGACCGTGGTCTTCGCTTCGGCCGCAATTTCGCCAGGACGCGCCGTTTCGGAAGTGGGCATTGTGCTCCCGGTCGGAAAGATGATCGTCAGAAGGAAGGAACTGTCCTCGATTCCGCTGACCGAATGAGGCTCGCCAGCATCGAGGTACACCCATTGACCGGCGGTGAGTTCCAAGGTCTCGGTTGGCAGACGCAGCAGGGCGCGACCTTCCAGGCAGTGCAATGTGATGGGACCATCGACCTTGTGTGGCTTGATGTCCCGGCCAGCGCCGACGACGAGATGCACGGCCTCGAAGAGGTCGGACTTGACGATGGCACTCGTGCGCGCCTGCTTGAAGGCCGCTCCCAATGGTTGCAGATCGACGATCTGCCCAGCGTTTGCGTGGCGGAGAGCCATTGCTTCGACCTCCTCTGATGATCTTTTCCGGTCGGAGAAAGGAGTGGTCCAGCAATCCTGGACGCCGTGCCTCGAATCCCAACCCCATAAATCCTGCCTGGCTTCACCGCTTCGACGGTGACTCCTATGGCAACGCCGCGTCAACTTCCCGGTTGCAGGCCACCGCGGAATTTTTGACTTCGTCGATATGCCACCGTCGCAAGGAGCCGTGATGACCGGGATTGCCCCGAGGAATCCAGCCAAGTCAGCAGGTGACCGTCGGAACCAGCTCCAAGACGAGACGTTGCCAGATATCGTACTCTCTCAAAGGAACGGGAAAATGCCCGAAGACCTATCCCGCAAGGAGGAGCAACGCGGCACCAGAAACATCATGATGTGGGGCGTCGCGATTGCCGCCGTTCTGTTCGTTGCCCTTATTGCCGGGTTCGTTCTTGTACCTGACGGCCAAGAAACCTCCTCCGTGAACAGAGCTACCGAACAGAACAGCGGCGCGAATGCCCCCCTGGAGCAGGTGCCGCCTGCCGGGACGCATGAGGACGGCTACGGCAATTCGAAGCTGCCGGAAGACCCGCAGTGACGTCTACCGGATGCAGTGGCCAAATTATTTGGATCGGCCTTGCTTCACAGGGAAAGTCGCATCCCCGCTCTTCTTTCCCGAAATGACGCGCGGGTCTGCACTGCTCACGCCGCTGTTTGACCCGTCGGCCTTCGAACTGGCGAACTGGCCCTTCGCATCCTTTTTGGGATTGGAGGTTTTGTTCGGCTTATTCTTCGGCACGGCGCGACTCCCTTGCGATATAACGCAACCGATGACCGCTTGCGAAGTTCCTGGCGGCCGCTGCTAGTAACCGCCAACCACGGGCAGGATCTCGCCCGTGATGTAGCTGGAACAGTGGGGCGACGCCAAGAACACGTAGGCCGGCGCGAGTTCTTCTGGTTGGGCCGGGCGCTTCATCGGTGTATTGCCACCGAATTTAGCGACGTCTTCCGCTTCCTTGTCCGAGGGGTTCAGAGGCGTCCACACTGGTCCCGGCGCGACGGCATTGACGCGGATTCCCTTGGTGATCAGGCTTCCTGACAGGGCGCGCGTGAACGCGTGGATGCCGCCTTTGGTCATGGAGTAGTCGACCAGTGCCTTCGAGCCGTCTATGCCGGTGACGGAACCAGTGTTTACGATGGCGGAGCCCGGTTTCATGTGCGGCACGGCCTCCTGCGCCATATGGAAGTAGCCATAGAGGTTGGTCTTCAACGTCGTGTCGAAATGCTCTTCCGTGATGTCTCCGAAGTCCTTGGCGTGGTACTGGAAGGCCGAATTGTTTACGAGCACGTCGATGCCGCCTAAGCGGTCCAGCGTCTCTTTTACCGCCCTGCTGCAATGCTCACGCTCGCTAACATCCGCCTTGATGAGAATGCAGCGGCGGCCTTCATTCTCCACCGCCGTTTTGGTGACCTCGGCGTCCTCGTCTTCGGATAGATAGACCACGGCGACGTCGGCGCCCTCGCGAGCGAACAGGACTGCAACTGCCCGGCCGATACCGGAGTCGCCGCCGGTGACGATGGCGACCTTGCCGTCCAGCTTTTTCGAGCCGAGGTAATATGGAGCATCGTACAGCGGCGCCGGTTCGACCTCGGTTTCATGACCTGGCTTTGCCTGATGCTGCTTCGGAAAAGGCGGCTCGGGGTAGTCGCGGGCGCCTGCCTGCATTGCTCCCTTGTCTTCGTCCTTCGGCTTGGACCTGTCCTTGGCGTCTATTCCACGCTGGATGGACCGTTGCTTCTGCGTTTCGTCGGCGATTTCGGACTCGTGCTTCATACTGGTCTCCGCCCTAGCCTTCCGCCTTCCTCGTCCGTGCGATTTCGAGAAGCTTGTCACGGTCATGGCCGTGCTCGGCAATCAGTTCACGCGCCTGTTTGGGGGAAAGGTCGGTGTTTTCCGTCAGGAACCGAACGTCGGGATCGTCGCCGCCGGGGGTAGGAAGCGTGTCCTGTGCCATATCGATTCTCCGCATGTTTCGATGGAGCAAGCGCAACGGCAGCAAAGGAGATTCGTTCCGCTGGAGCACAACATCACCCGAGAGAAATCCGCAACAGCACTGCGACGATCACCAGACCTACCAGTCCGGCGATGAAGATGATCCGCCGGGTCCTGGTGCGAAGGATGATTTCACCTTGGCGCGCGTCTGCGGCGGAGAGCACAGTCTCATGCTCCGCATCTTTCTGCAGCTTCTGTCTTTCTGTCATCGTCCGAATCCGTTCGCTCGTCGGGAAAATCCCGGGGCATGCTCAATTATTCGGCGTCTCGACCCTGGCTGCCTGTTCGGCGGCTTCCGTATCTCCGCCCGACTTCTCGAGCAGCCTCTCGGCTTCGTCACCCGACACGCCCGTCTTGATAGCGAGCGCCTCCTCAGCGAGGACGTCATCTGCTCCGACGCGTCCTTGATCGCCCTCCGGTCGGGTGGGAGAAATATCTTCCTCCCGCGCGTCGGCTAGTTCCTGTCGTTCCCGATCAAGTTCGTCGCGATCCAGTTCGTCGATGGCTTGGCGCCAATGCCGATCGTGTTGGCCGTCCGGGCGACCTTCGCGTTCCCAAATCTCGTGGGCACGCTGCTGAATTTTCTCATGGCGATCAGTGCCCATGGCAACCTCCCTTGCTGAACATGAAACGCGCAACCTGAAACATCGATCCATATCCAAGGTCGTCGCGGCAGAAAGCCGATTGCCCGGATCGGGATTCGAGAAGGCATGGCAATCAATGGAAGCCGCACGCACGAGCGGCGACGTCACCAGCGCTCTTTTGTCCGGTATCCTGGCAGATCCACCCCGGGGCAGATCCAGCCGAGCCGCTGATCGACCCCATAGTTGTAACGCGGTTCGTGTTGCTCCGGATTGTCGAACGCGCCGAGGTGGAGGGCCGTCTCGCTTGGCTTGTCGTCATAGACCAAGGTCGGTGGCGTTCCACACGTTGCACAGAATTCGCGCACCGCGATCGGCGACGAGCGCCTTCTGGCTGGTGCCCCGTTCCATTCGATATCCGTGGAAGGCAGCCATGCCAGAACCGCGAAGGCGCTTCCGGTGGCGCGCCGGCACATGTCGCAATGACAATAATGGACTCTCAGATTTCCTGGGGCCGCGAACCGGACCGCGCCGCACAAACATCCGCCTGTAATCGGTGCCGTAGGCATCGTTCCTCTCCATCCCAAGGCGTTGGGGCAACGGCCGGATGGATGAATCGTTCCGCAGCTTGGCATTTCCAGTGGCATGGGTCCGTACAAATATCGGACACAACTCACGGGAGGTCAGAGCGCCCTCAATTGTCCTCTCGGCGCCAGCGGCTTGTCTCAAGCCGGCTGGAATCCAAGCCAGCAACCGGAATGTCGCGCTCCAGCAACGAACCCTGCACGATGCCAACCTCTTTCAACAGGCCGCGCATTTCCTCGCGGGTCAAGCTGTCCAGGTTGTGGCCGCATCCAGGACATTGACTAGCAGATCGACGCCACGTTGATGAATTTGCATGGAAAGCCTCCGCTACTTTTCCAGGCCCGTTCAATCGAAGCATCGTCGTCGATTTCCTGCAACCGCTCGTCAGTTGCATTGTTGAGCGGAAGGAACCTGCGCGGGCAGCACCTGCACCACATCACCAGCCTCCCGCGCGAGAGGCACTCACGCTCACGAATGCAACGTCCAGACAAGCCTGCGCGGCTATCCGCCTGAAATGTCCATCAATATTCGTGAAGTACGGAACGCGAGCCGAGACTGGCAGTTTATGGCCGAAGCTCATAAGGTCCCGGCATATGAAGCACGTCCGCGCGACGCTTGAAGAACTCAGGCGTTACATCTCCACTTGCGAAGCCAAGCCTGAGCTCGAAGAAGTCGACGTGCTCCTATCCATGGCCCTCGAGGAAGTCCGCCGGAAGCTCGCCAGCAAGGCTGCGAAGAAGGCCTCGGAGGACGGCAATCGCGGCTGAGCAACCCCGTGTCCTATACTCCGCTGGGCTTTCCACTCGCGCTTCCTCTGGGAGACTGACAGAGAGCTTTTCGAGTCGACTCCCGCGAGGATTCGGCTCAGTATCGAATAGGCGGGTTGGCGTGATGCTCGGGAGGCGATCATGCTGGATGTAAACCACCGTCGGCACGGCGGCGTATTCGGGCCAACAGAACTCGATCTATTCGAGCGTGTGCTTGGAAAGCTCGGTTGCGATCAACGAGACGAGGCTACGCGAAGCAGCATGGCCCAGCGCGTGATGGCGAACTACATGGCTGGCATTAGGGACGAGAGCGAACTCGTCGAAACTTCAAGGCAGCCCCTCGGTCGGTAGCTTCCGCGTTGAGCGTGGCCTTAGGTGCTTTTGCCAGCATTTGCTCTGCTTCGTCCGGACTCAGGCCGAACCTGCGCGCGTACTTGAGCGCCTCGGCGCTAACGTCGTGCCTGAGGCTATGGGATTCCTTGGCTGGCCTGGCGGACCTTTCTCGTTTCGACTTGATCGTTCCTACGGCGTCTCAGGCGTCGTTCTTACTTGAGGCCATCGCGATCCCCTGATGGCTATTCTTTGCAATTTCGTTTGCCTGCGGCGGGGTCGCTATGGGATTCTGACCGCGCTCGCAGAACGATTGTTTCGTGTGGACAGGCTTCGGTCTGGAAGCATCGCGGCCGTCAAAATACGGCTGAAACACATCCTGAATGATGAGACTTTCCATTTCGCTTCCTCGCTAAGTTCCTACTCCGCGGGTTGCAGAATACCGATGCCCAACGCTTCCTTGGCCTTGCGGCACCGTTCCCGGAATTCTTCGACTTCGGCGTCTGTCAGATGCTCGATTCCGATGAAGTCGTTCTTTCCGTTTCCGGAGCGGATCAGTTCGTCCAGCTTCGCCTGAATCGCGGCTCCGTCGCGGTTCTGGGTGTTCTGGATGAGGAAGACCATGAGAAAGGTGACGATGGTAGTCCCCGTGTTGATGATCAGCTGCCACGTTTCCGAGAAGCGGAAGACGGGTCCGGACGCTGCCCAAACAACGACAGCGGTTACACAAATGGCGAACGCCCAAGGACGTCCGGTAGCGTGCGCGACGATCTCGGCGACCCGGTTGAATGCTTTTTCCATGACAGGCCTATGATGAAGGTTTGGTGAGAAGGCCCCCGCCCTCGCATTGCCTTCTATGCCGCTTCGGCCATCGCGCGCTCGTTGACGCCCTGCTCCCCGAGCTTGGTGAGCGCTTCGTCCGTTGCCATCTCTTCCTTCAGCGTCGCTTTGAGCAAGGGCAGCGCCTCTTTCATACCGAGCTGTTCGGCCCAAGCGATCAGGGTGCCATATCGAGCGATTTCGTAGTGTTCGACTGCCTGCGCCGCACCGACAAGTCCGGCGTCCAAAGCTGGAGCGCCCTCGTACTCCTCGAGAATCTCGGCGCCCTCCTCCAGAATGCCGTCGATCGCCGGGCAGGTCTTGCCTCTCGCGGCCTTGCCGAGTTGCTCGAATATCTGTTCGAGCCGATCGACCTGACCTTCGGTCTCCTCGCGATGCTTTTCGAACGCCGCTGACGCCTCTTCCGATTCCGCCCCTTTCGCCATCTTGGGAAGCGCTTTCAGTATCTTCTTCTCTGCGTAATAGATGTCCTTCAGTCCATCCAGGAACAGGTCCTCGAGACCTTTTGTGGACGATTTCGATTTCTTCGTGGTGGCCATTTCCGCGTCCTCTATTTGTTAGTTCCAACTGAAAGGAAGGCCGGGGCCGCCGGCCTTCCCGTGTAATCGTTGCCAGCATCCGGGTCAGCAGAATGCTAGCCGAACTCAACTCTGGCCGCCCTTCCGGCCAGCCTCCGACGCCCTTTCCGGATTGTTGGCGAAATTACCGCTGCCGCCGCGCTCACCTCCCTGCTGGCGTTCGTCACCGCCCTGCGCCTGCTGCTGGCCGTGTTGATCTTGGTCCTGATCTCGCCGTCCGCCTTGGTTCTGGCCACCCGACTGCTGGCCGCCTTCGCGGCCAGCCTCGGCCGCCATCTGCGGATCTTGTGAGAAGGATCTCTTCTCATCGGGCACGCTGCTGCCGCCCTTGCTAGCCGCTTGGCGCTGTTTGTCCTCATCCATCGAGGCAAAGCCGCGATCGGAATTTCCTTCGTTGGGCATTGGTTTTCTCCGGGGTTGAATGAGGCTCGTTTCGAGCCACCACTCTCAAGGCGCGGAGCGACGGAACGGTTCCGCCTGAAACAATATGTTACGAAGGAGTCCCGATCGCGGGGCTGACGCCGTCACGTTAGTTGATCACCTGGACGATGCGCCTGGTGCTCGGATCCACCAGAACCGTGTGGTCATTCACGACCGTGTACTCGTATTGGACGTCCGGCACCTCGACTTGATGCAATTCAACGGTGTCCGGAAGCGTCGAACCGATCGAGAGGTCGATGCCCAACAAGCTGATGGAAGCCAACGGCTTCTTATGGACGTACTCACGGATCACTTTTTCGCGCTCAGGCGCGATGACGGTGGTGGAACCCGTGGTCTCGGGAGCGACGACGGTCGTTTGGGAGTCCGTCGGTACGATCACGGTGTCCTGTGCAACAGCCATGGACGTTCCGGCAAAGATGGCGAGTGCCGCGGTAGCTAGATAAGTTTTCATTGCTGTTCTCCTGTTATGGCGCCGTCAGTACGGGAACTTTCCGGCGGGGAGCATTTTCAACCGTGCGGCCAAGTATCGGTTCCGCCCCACTGCCGTTCACGGCTGGTAACAACAGGGTTCTCGGCCCGGTTCGTAATCCAATTCGCGCTGTCGGGAACAAACGCGCCATACTCGGATTGAAGTCTTTTCGGCCAATGGCACGTCAGGGATTCTGATGAAAACGGAATTCGCGGTGAATGGCATCACACACGAGATCGACGCGGACGAACGGACCACTCTGCTTGACGCGCTACGGGTTCATCTCAAGCTCACAGGGACGAAAAAGGGTTGCGACCACGGCCAGTGCGGCGCCTGCACCGTCATCGTCAATGGCCGGCGCATCAATTCCTGTCTCAGCCTAGCGTGCATGCATGATGGCGACCGGATCGTCACCATCGAGGGCATCGGGACGCCGGAAAGACTCTCGGCGCTGCAGGAAGCGTTCCTTCACCATGACGGTTTCCAGTGCGGCTTCTGCACTCCCGGGCAGGTTTGTTCGGCGACAGCTATGCTGGAGGAATTGAAAGCAGGCTGGCCGAGTCATGTCACGGAAGACGTCACGATCGCTCCGGCGGCGAGCCTCGAGGAAATCTCCGAACGCATGAGTGGCAATATCTGTCGCTGCTCCGCGTATCCAAACATCGTGGACGCCATCATGGAAGTCATGGATGGAGACCGCCGATGAGGCCGTTCGAATTCGCGCGAGCGACGTCACGGTCGGATGCGCGTGCCATGGGAGGAAGGCATGCTGCCTTCATCGCGGGCGGGACGAATCTCCTCGACCTGATGAAACTGGAGGTCATGAAGCCAGAACGGCTCATCGATATCAACCGTCTCGACCTTAGCGACATCGAACAGACCGACGACGGTGGCCTGAAGATCGGTGCCCTCATCCGGAACAGCGATCTCGCCGTGGATATGCGAATCCGGACGGGTTATCCGGTGCTCTCCGAGGCCTTGCTCGCCGGCGCCAGCGGACAGCTTCGCAACAAGGCGACCACGGGCGGAAACCTTCTGCAACGCACGCGCTGCTATTACTTCTATGACACGGCCATGCCCTGTAACAAGCGCGCTCCCGGTAGCGGTTGCCAGGCGATAGGCGGCGTCACTCGGATGCATGCGATCTTCGGCGCGAGCGAGCACTGCATAGCCACGCATCCCAGCGACATGGCTGTCGCGATGTGCGCATTGGACGCCACGGTCGAAATCGAGACGGCGGATGGCGGGACCAAGAGGCTGGCTTTCGACGAATTTTATCAGCTGCCCGGCGACACGCCCCACGTCGAAACAGCACTCGAGCCCGGCGACCTTATCACCGCCGTACGCCTGCCGCCGCCGCTCGGCGGAAGCCAACGGTACCGGAAGGTGCGTGACCGCGCGTCGTATGCGTTCGCGCTCGTTTCCGTTGCCGGAATTGTCGAGGTAAAAGACAGGCGCATTGCTCGAGCGTCATTTGCATTCGGCGGCGTGGCACATCGGCCATGGCGCAACGTGCAAGTGGAACAGTTGCTCAAAGGTCATTCACCGGGCGAGAAGCTCTTCGACGACGCCGCGGACATGCTGGTTTCCGATGCCCGGCCCCTGGAAGGGAACGCCTTCAAAGTCCCCCTGCTTCGCCGGACGTTCAAGGCGATGCTGCGGGAGCTGACAGAGGCGCACCCATGACCCTCCATCTCAAAGTCGACCGCCGTGACGACCGCAACCGACTGGACGACATGGCACAGGGGCTCATCGGGCTCCCAGCCGACCGCCCCGACGGAGCCTTCAAAGTCTCCGGAACCGCGAAGTATGCCTTGGACGCTCTGCCCCACGACTGCCTGCATGGCGTGCTGGTGCGGGCAACCATTCCTGCAGGCCGCCTCCTTGATTTCGAGGTCGAGCCGGTGGCGGCGCTTCCCGGGGTGCATGCCGTCATTACCGACGACCGCCTCCTCCGCAATCCTGCACAAGGGCGCGCAGGCAAGGCACCCGTTCAGGGGAACACGGACGTCGACTATTTCGGCCAGCCAGTTGCCTTGGTCGTTGCCGAGACGTTCGAGCAGGCGCGGCATGGCGCTCAAATCCTGCGGCTTAGTCTGAAAGCCGAGGAAACATCCGCCGTAAATCCTGACGACTCCACGGCCACCGTCGAAATGCCGGAAAAGAAGCAAGCGAGCCAAGGAGATCTGGACCGCGCAATGAAGGAAGCGGCGTTCGCGACCGATCACACTTACACCACGCCTGCTCATTCCAGCGCGCCGATGGAGCCACATGCATCGGTCGCCGAATGGAACGGCGACATGCTGAACCTGCGCGGAAGCTACCAGATGCTCCAGTTCAATCGCCGCGAACTGGCGGATGCTCTCGGCATCGAGGAAGCCAAGGTCCGCATGCTGGCGCCGTTTGTCGGCGGTGGCTTCGGATCGAAGCTGGGCATTTCGCCCGAAGCGGTCGGGGCCGCGCTTGCTGCAAAACAGCTGAAGCGCCCGGTCGCCGTCGCTATGTCACGACAGAACGTATTCGAGATGACAACGCGGCGCTCGGAGACGAAGCAGCGCATCCGGCTCGCCGCGGACGCGGAGGGACGTCTGACAGGCATTGGGCACGAAGTACTGGTGTCGAACCTGCCCGGTGAGAAATTCTCCGAACCCGTGACCCAAGCCACCCCCTTCCTCTATCGCGGCGAGAATCGAGTCATCGGCCACCGGATCGCCCGAATACATCGGACTTGCGCAGGCTCAGTTCGCGCTCCGGGAGAGGCGGTAGGAGTCACCGCGCTGGAGATTGCGATGGACGAGATGGCGGAAACAGCGGGCGTCGATCCAGTCGAGTTCCGCCTCAGGAACATTCCAGAGCGCGATCCCTCCAAGCACATCCCCTATTCCTCGAACCTGCTAGCCAACGCCTTGAGGGACGGCGCGCGCCGCTTCGGGTGGGAGGAACGCCATACCAAACCCGGCACCTTGCGCGATGGTGAATGGCTGATCGGGATGGGCATGGCCTCAGCGGTGCGCGTGAACATCCTGGCGGAGTCGGAGGCACAGGTCGCTCTGACGGCTGACGGCCGGGCCATCGTCGAAACCGACATGACCGACATCGGTACGGGCACGTATGCGATCCTGACGCAGACGGCGGGCGAGATGCTCGGGCTTCCTATCCACATGGTCGACACTCGGTTGGGGGACACGGACTATCCGCCAGCCTCCGGTTCTGGCGGCTCGATCGGCGCAGCCTCGAACGGCACGGCGGTATTCCTGGCCTGCGAAGAAATCCGGAAGCAGATCTGCGCGAAGCTCCAATGCGCGGACGACGAGCTCACGCTGAAGGACGGACACGCAATCGTGGCGAACAGGCGCACGCCTTTGACCGACGTCCTCGCGGGGCAAAACCTCGTCGGCAAGGGCCACGTCGAACCCGGCAAGGCCGAAAAGAAAGTGCGGCAAGCGAGCTACGGCAGTTACTTCGCGGAGGTGGGCGTCAATGAAATCACCGGAGAGACCCGCGTGCGCCGGATGCTCGGCGTATTCGCTGCGGGACGCATCCTGAATGCCAAGACCGCACGCTCGCAGTGCCTGGGCGGAATGACGTTCGGTATAGGGATGGCGCTGACCGAAGAACTCATACATGACCGCCGCGACGGGCATGTCGTCAACCGTGACTTAGCCGAATATCACCTAGCCGTTAACGCGGACGTCCCACAGATCGAGGTGGTGCTCCTGGAAGAGCGCGATCAGTGGGCTAATCCATTGCAGGCCAAGGGTATCGGCGAACTCGGGATTTGCGGCGCCGCGGCCGCGATCATCAACGCGCTCTACAACGCCAGTGGCGTGCGCGTCCGCGATCTGCCTGCGACCTTAGATAAAGTATTGGAGGGATTGGGTCCCTGATTGGACCTTCAAGGCCGGGCCCGCAATAGCGAACGAATTTACTCCGCCGCGATCGGATGCTCGGGCTCGCAGGTGGCGTCCACCAGAATCCCCGATGCCTTGGCGGCGTCGATCAGCGCGTTCCGGACTTCTGACGGCTTCCGCGTGCCGTGCATCGCCTCGATGATGATTTTCGCTGCCCGGTTGCACTTCGGGTTTTCGCCTTCCGGCCATTCATGCAACAGAACCTCCCCGGCTTCCGGCACCGACGAAATCAACCGAGTACGGCCGAACCGTAGAGATAGCTCGACGGGCTTGTGAAAACGCAGGCTACGCATGACCGCGCCAGTCAACGAAAACAGCGTGTCTGTGTCAATCGGCAAGAAGTCCGAACCTCTGATCGAGAACGCGGTGTTTGCGGCACAAAGCATAATTGTGAATACTGGTGTGCGGGCAATTCAGGCATGTTTATTGGGGGAGCGACGATGGTCCAGAAGAGAGGCCGAACGCTTGAGCATGAAGGAGCAGCACTCGGCAGAATTCATGCAAGCGCAAACTACCGCAAGGCGCTGGGCTACTGGCTCGGATTTCTGAGGGGCGTATTGGCCAGTGAGCAGGTCGAACGTGCCGAAATGGCACCCCTCAGAGTCGAAGCGGAGCAATTCTTGGCTCTCCTTCATGACGACGATGCTGTCGAACTCATCCGGGACCTGGACATGTGGCGGGATAGCCCGGAGGAAGTTTACTCCGTTTTGCAAACGATCGTCGGAATGCGATCGCGAGAGTTCCTTGTCTCGAGCGACAAGGACGAGGTGAACGAGTTCTATGGTTTCTGTGCGGGTATCGCCTGCGACAATTCCATTACCCCGGCAGAAGTCGAAAAGCTTTTAGCTAGGCTGGATTCCAGCGTCATTCTTCAGGACGACAAGCGCGTGGCTTCTCTTGGATATGCCGCCAGAAGAGCCATCTCCGACGGCCGAATTACCTCTGACGAGGCAGAGGATATCTGCGGATGGATTACGCGGTTGGTTGGCGACAGTGCGACGGACACAGGCTTGCCAACCTTCGGCAACGTAGGAGTTCTCGATGGCGCTTTGGAAGACGCAAGCCAGTTCCGAATTTCGGGACAAATGTTCGTTCTCACCGGCAAATTCGTAATTGGTCCTCGAAAGGTGATCGCCGGGATGATCAACGATCTCGGTGGAGAATGGAAGAACACCGTCTGCGGGAAGACCAACTACTTGGTCGTCGCCGCCGAAGCCTCAAGAGACTGGAAGCACAGCCACGAAGGCATCAAGATCATCAAGGCTATGGAGCTTCGCGAGAAGGGCGGTCGGCCGGATCTTGTTCACGAGCCTATGCTAGCGCAGGCACTCGGCCTGTAGCTCGTGTCTTCAGTCACTGAGCGCGCCGAAATCGGAAACCCGGACGGGCTGGCAAATCCATGTCAGGATCTTTCTTACCTAAGCCAGGAAAAGGGGCGGATTGGCGCCTGGCCCTGCTCTATGTTTTCAGTATGGCGTCGTCGACTCGCTCGATCAACTCCAGCGACGGCGTTCAATCCGGCGTCCGACATTGCACGACAAGAACTGACGCCCTGCCCTATTAGCTGTGCGAGCGTAGAATTCCCGAGGGAATCATTCGAGCCGGACAGAACGGAGGCCGGGCGATGGCGTATCGATTTGTACATGCAGCCGACATCCATCTGAACTCGCCACTGAGATCGCTGGCGATGCGAAACCCTGAACTCGCCGAACTGATCGGAAACGCTACTCGGCAGGCGTTCGTGAGGATCGTTGATCTCTGCCTTCGCGAGCAGGTGGACGCGTTGGTATTGGCGGGCGATCTCTACGACGGCGAGCAGACGTCCATGAAAACCGCTCGGTTCCTCGCCGAACAGATGCACCGCCTCGCCGCAGCGGGGATTCCTGTCTTCATCATACGCGGCAATCACGACGCGCTCTCGCAGATCACCAAGGAGCTTTCCCTTCCGGACACGGTGAAAACGTTCACCGGGCGGGCTGAAGCGATCGCCATCGAGCGCGCCCGTGGTGAATTCCCGGTCGTCATCCATGGCCTCTACTTCGCCGAACAGCATGCGCCCGAAAGCCTGGTCACAAAGTACAAGCCTGCGGTCGAAGGCGCTTTCAACGTCGGCGTCATGCATACGAGCCTGACCGGTTCGAGCGGACACAACCCCTACGTGCCTTGCACGGTGGCCGACCTTCAAGGGACTGGATTCGGTTACTGGGCGCTGGGGCATATCCCCAAGCGCTCTGTCATCGAAGGAAAGTGCACGGTGGTTATGCCCGGGATGCCCCAAGGACGGGACATCAACGAAGCCGGCGCGAAATCGGTATCCCTGGTGACGGTTTCGGATGATCACTCGATCCAGATCGACGAACGCTTCACCAGCGTCGCGCAGTTCGAACGGGTGGAGGTGAACGCCAGCGGCATCGATGAATGGGATGTCTTGGCCAAGGAAATCGGCAGGTCGCTGGAGCGTGCGTGGGCGAATGCATCGTCGGATCAGTTGGTCGCCCGCATCCGTCTCACAGGCACGACGCCCCTTGCGTGGCGAATGCTGCGCGACGTCTTGGTTCTTCAGACCGAGGCCGAGGATCGAGCATCTGTCGTTGGCAGGCGCTGGATTGAGAAGCTTGAGATTCAAGCGCGGCCGCCATCGGAGACGGGACTCGCCTCCGGAGACCCGCTGATCGAATTGCGGCGGCTGATCACGGACGAGGTAGCGGCTTCCGACGCCTTTAAGGCCGCGGCTATCGAGGCGGCCGAAGAACTTCGAGGGCAGCTTCCTCCTGAATGCCGCCATATCCTGGGCGGGGACGAAGCCGCGTTCGAGCATGTCGTTGCGGACCTCCTGGACGACGGCGCGGACAACGTGATTGCCCGCCTACAGGCCAGTCCTGTCGTGGAGGCCAGCTGATGCGCATTCGTCGCCTGGACCTGACGCGCTTCGGGAAATTCACCGATTACGTCATCGACTTTGGCTCGCGGAGCAACAACGGCCCAGATATCCATGTCGTCTACGGACCGAACGAGTCCGCAAAGTCGACCACTCTGGCGGCGGTGCTCGACCTCCTGTTTGGCATAGAGACGCGCAGTTCGTACGGGTTCCTGCACCCCTACCCTACGATGCGGCTGGGCGCTGACGTAGTACGCTAGTGTGCCAGACGCCGCTGATCCCGCTCAGCGTCGGGTCGAGCTTGATGACCGTCCATTACGGGACACCAGAATTCCTGTTCTCACTCAGGCTGTCTGCGAATGTCTCCGTGAGCGCACCGGGTTCCCATACGCGGACGTTCTATGCGGAATCCATCAGCAGCTTTCAGCCGTTTCGACAGTGATACTGGCCGGCTGGCAACGGTCGTCATGTTTGTGCTTCGGGCGATACCACTCCCGAAAACTGCGCCGCAAGCATCTCCAATGCCTTTACTTCGTGCTCGTATGAGGAAGCGTGGCTGGGAAACAAGTGCTGCTGGCGACGATAGAAGGCAAGCCAATGGGGAATGTCGGCAATCGGAAACGATCCTGACCAGACGCCTTTGGTCAGCGTGACGGTACCCGTTTCCGAATCGGTCGTGGCCTTGCATTCCATGACCGCAGTATAGCGCGTTCCGTCTGCCAGGTGGATTTTCCGTCAAATCCGGCCCTCTAAAGCGACGGAACCTCGTGTCGTTCCGTGCGTATTCAGGGGCCACCCCTGGAGCAACGATGCCCGACGAGAAGAAGCTAGCCGAATGCGGTGACGAAGATCTCATCGCGGCCGCCGAGCGGGCGCAACTGACCTACGTCAGCGACAGTGAACCTGGCATCCGTCGAAAGGGCGCGCCGAAGCGTTTCTGGTATGTCGGGCCGAGAGGCGACAAGCTGAAGGAAGGCAAGACTGTCCAGCGCATACGTGCACTCGCCATCCCGCCAGCCTGGACGGACGTTTGGATTTCGCCCGATGCGAACGGGCACATCCAAGCCACGGGGCGCGATCAAAAAGGCCGCAAGCAGTATCGGTACCATCCGGATTGGGCGGCCGAGCGCGACGGCGAGAAATATTCCAGCCTGATTGAGTTCGCGGAGGCACTGCCCCGTCTGCGAACTCAGATCGACGCCGACCTGCGCCGCCACGGCCTGCCGTTCGAGCGCGTGGTCGCTTCCGTTGTCTGGCTGCTGGATAACACCATGATCCGGGTCGGCAATGCGGCCTATGCCCGCGACAACAAGAGTTTCGGGCTTACCACGCTGCGCGACCGCCATGTCGACATAACGGGTTCCAGCCTTCGCTTTTCTTTCAAGGGCAAGTCGGGCAAGGAGTGGAAGCTGAAACTCGTCGATCGCCGCATCGCGCGGGTGGTGCGCGGCGCCCAGGATATTCCCGGCCAGAAACTGTTCCAGTATCTCGACAAGGATGGCGAACGCCAGCCAGTGCGGTCCGAGGATGTCAACAGCTACATCCGGGAGGCTGCGGGCAACGGTTTCAGCGCCAAGCACTTCCGGACATGGGGTGGCACGATCCACGCCGCCTCCCTGCTGGCTCAAACCGAGCGACCTGAAAGCAAGACCGCACGGAAGAGAACGCTCAACCAAGTCATCGACAAGGTGGCTGATCGGCTAGGCAACACGCGCACGGTCTGCCGCCAATGCTACGTGCACCCCGCCGTGCTTACGGCATGGCTGGAAGGAGCGTTGCTTGCCGAAATCTCCCACGCGAACAAGGGCAAGCGCCGCATCACCCAACTGGACGACGAGGAAGCTCTGGTGCTGCGCTGGCTGAAAAGCCGTCGGAGCTAGGACCGTCGGGAGCCGACGTCGGGAACGTTTCCCCTGTCTCGTCGTTCCGGAACGACTTCCATCCCTCCACCAGCGCGTGAAACGCCAGTGTTTCGAAGAGAACTCCATCCGTGTCAGCGATAGCCGGACTTCTCCTTGCGTTAGCCGTGACGGCTTTCGTCAGCGCCGGGGCTACGGCGAAGCTCTGGGCCAATTCAGACGGTAGCTGGCTGCTTCTCGCCCTCACGCTGTTCCTCTACACCATCGGCAATCTGGCAATGTTGCCGCTAATCAAGAACATCGGCTTGGGAGTTGCCCTCAACGTGTCGGCGGTCGCGCAGCTTCTCGCGATCAATTTCATTGCGATCGCCATGTTCGGAGAACGGGTGAGCGACGTCCAAGCGATCGGTCTCGCTTTGGCAGTGGTGTCAGTCGGACTGCTCAGCTATCCAAAATAGCGCCAGTTCTCGTTTTCCGCTCGGATCGAGCCGGGCGATCTAAGGTACATTCCGCTGCGCGTGAAATTCACTCAATTTCGCCCAAAGCTTCGATTCATCAAAAGCGCCGGATTGGAACCAAAGCATGGCCGCTTGGGCTATTTCCTCGGCTTCGCTGCCATCCCGCTCGATCCGATTGGCTTCGCAGAAGCGGTCGTAGACCTGCTTCAGCATTTTCATGTCGCCTGGATAGGCGACGCCGCTATTGGAAATGAAAGGACCTTCCACGGCTTCCTCCCTTCAGTCGGGGCGGAAGCGCGATGGTCGCTCACAGCCGGTAGCGCCCTGGGCATCTGCCACCGATAGACAGAACATAGGGCGGCCATGGGACATGGCAATGTTGAAAAGACAAGAGTCCGCCCGGAGATGCGACAACCGGGGCGGACTCTCGTCGCGGCGGGGGGAACCGCGGCAGTCGGTATGGCTGGGCAAGTTGGGAGCGTTCTTGGGTTGCCACAAGTCCGATGATTGTTCCGTGTGGTGCGCTCATCCGGCGCGGGCTGTTGTAAGAAGATCTCGCTGCAAGCTACGCGGAGGACGTAATTCTTCTGACAGTGAACTCAAACGGCGTCGGCCATGACGCCATCCGGCACTCACCCGCTAGGCTCGACGACCAGATACCCGTGCCAAAATTTGCTTTCCTTGCGGAACAGGTACACCGCCGTTTTGCGTTGCTGATCTTGCGCGGGTACTCAAACCGCGAGGGCGCGATTGATAGCGCCGACACGTTCGTTGTCGAGGGGAATTGATCCGCCTTGAGACAATCCGCTACCGTCTGATTTCGGCGCCTCAGCGCCCTGAACATGACACGACGCCCGGGTGATCGGGCGTCGTCCTAAAGCCAAGGATCGAGCCAACGGCGGACTCGTCCCCAATATACCGGGGCAGGGTCCTCAGGCAGGTTGTACCGTCACCAGCTCTGTCGGCTGTACCAATCGTCTACATCCTGCCGGACGCGGTCCTTCTCGATGCCGTAGCGTTCCTGGATCTTGCCCTCCAACTGGTCGCGCTTACCCGCGATTTGATCAAGGTCGTCGTCGGTGAGTTTTCCCCACTGCTCCTTGATATTGCCCTTCAGCTGCTTCCAGTTTCCTTCGACGCGGTTCCAGTCCATGGTTTTCTCCATAAGGCGGGGATCGCCTGTGAGGGAAACGCAGATGCTGGCAATTCGTTCTCCCGAATTGCAGACACGTCTTTTCCATGGGGCTGGGCAGGCTCTAAAACGGCTGCCTCCTTGGGCACGGGATCCACGGCTAGTTGTTGCGCGCATCGGGGAAAAGTGGAAAGCTTCGGCGCTCGGGGGCGGACTTGGATGACGATGGGGAGACTTGGCTCGCTGGCAGACTGTTTGCGGGTGCCGTGTAGAAATCCGTCAGCGACGGAAGACGCGACGTCGCTATGACAACCGGTCGCGAGCGTTTCATTCGACAGATCGAAGACGCAGCCCAGCGCGTGGAAATCATGCCTCGCGACGAGATTGCAGCGTTATTCCGACGGGCCGCGTTGCGGCTGAGGAATGCGGATGGCCTGGGCCTTGATCCCGCGATCGAGAAGAAATTCGAAGAAGTATGTCATTTGACAGGTACCACGCGCGAAGAATTGGCAAGCGCGATCATCGGAGACTGGCTCGTCGCGAACGGGTATTTCCCCTTCCACGAGATCGATGAGGAAAGTGAGACGGACGGCGCGGCATGATCTTGGCCGGCTTTGAACTGGGAGGAACTGGATGCCACGGAAGCAACAATCTCCTCGCGAACGAGCCGCGCGCGCTCTGTGCACATCCAAGAACCTCCCAGAGAACACCATGTTTCAGGGCCAGCCGATGCGCGCTCGTTTCTGGATGAGGTGGACGTCGTGCTTGAAGCCGCGTTGACGCCAGAAGAATGGGAAAGGCTACTGAAGGAAAATGGGGGTGGATGAGAACTCAGCCTTCGTACCCCAAGATTCTACTGATTGAGAACTAGAGCGCTTTCACGTGCACGACGCTCTCGCCTTGGCCAGCAACGAGTTCATTACGCAACGGCTTTCCGAAGAGGTCGGATGAGACCTCGAATACGTCCCCCGGCGCTGTTTTGACGCCATCAGCACAACTCAACGCGCTTGCGCCGTAGAAGTAAACATGGACGTCGCCGGGCCGCCGGAACTCCGCGTATTTGAAATGGTGATGTTCGAGATTGGCGATGGAGTGACACATGTTGGCCTCGCCGGAGAGGAACTCTCCCCTCCAGATTTCCCGGTTGTCCCGCAGTACCCGCGAGATTCCGCTCACCTCGTGCGGAAGATCGCCAACGAGCAGTTCCGGCCCGAAAGAGCACTGCCTGAGCTTGGAGTGCGCCAGATAGAGGTAATTCCGTCGTTCCATCACGTGATCGGAGTATTCGTTCCCGAGTGCGAAGCCGACCCGCAGCACCTCCCCCTCGTCACCGATCACGTAGAGGCCCGCGATTTCGGCCTCCTCGCCTCCGTCCTCGGCATAACCCGGAAGTTCGATGGGTTGTTCCGGTGCCACGACCCACGAGCCATCGCCCTTGTATGCCCATTCGGGCTGGACGCCGATGTTGCCCGCTCGCGGCTTTCCGCCCTCGACACCGAGCTTGAACATCTTCATTGAATCGCTCAGGTCGTCGGATGCCAGCTTCGCATGCATCTCGTCCCGTGATTTGGCGCTGCCCAGATGGGTCAGGCCCGTTATTGCGACTATCGTTCTCGCCGGCTCCGGATGGTCGAGAGGCGGCAGAATGCGCTTTTCCGCAATGATCGCATCGTAGTCCACGGCATCGCCGAGACCCCGTCTTTCGACGGCTTCGCGCAACGAAGTGCCACTCCGGTGGGCCTCGAGGGCAAGATCGCGGACCGAAGAGACGCCTATGACAACGCGCAGTTTCGTCTCGTCGTCCTCGCCAACGGCCCCCACTTGCCGTGAACCGTCGTTTTCGATGAACTGAACCAGCCGCATGAATCCTCCTTGGGCCGCCCCACGGGACGGCCTTCAACGGGCTTTCGCCCGCCTGCTCACCAGATTGTGAATGTGGACGTGCTCGCCAGTTGCCACTGCTTTCGTCAGAACGCCTATGACATGCCCGTATTTTCGGATTTCAGTGCCGATCGGCATATCGAAGAGCGCGAACTTATGCCCGGACGGAATAGGCGCGGGCAGGATTACCTGCAGCCTCCCCTCGCCCGCGAGGACCGAGACCGCCCCTTCGAGATCACGGGCAGCAACCGCCACTTGATCGCTCTCTGCGATTCGAACCGCGTCCCACAGCGCGATCGACACGTGCTCTTGGTCAGGTTCGGTCATAGCGACGGTCCCAGGCGCGTGAAGGATTCCGCACCCTCCCCGGTAATCTCACCCCAAGTCAGCGAACCCGAGGCGATATCCAGCATTTCGGCAAAAAGGCGATCCGCCGCCTGGTCGAACGTTTCCCTGGCATGGAAGACAGGACTGGCGTCGAAGTCGATCTGATCCGTCAGTCGACGCGCCGCGTCAGGATTTGCAGTAATCTTCACCGTTGGCGCAATGAGGCCGCAAAAGCTATTTCCAGGTCCGGTCGTAAAAAGTCCCAACTGCGTGCCGGAGGCGACGAAGCCAGTCATCGATTCTGGCGAGAAACTCGGGCCGTCCATCACGTGAAGGCCATTGTTCACGGGACTCTCGGCAAGACCGAGCAGGGATCGGATTGGGCGAGTCCCAGCCTTCGCAATGGCGCCGAGTGACTTTTCCTCCATCGTCGAAAGCCCGCCGCGGATATTCTCCTGGCCAGGGTTGTTGCCGAGCAGGTCCTCTCCGAGCGCGGTTACGCCTTCCTCGCGGGATTTCACGGCATTGACGATGGCATTGCCGATCTCCGGATTCTGGGCGCGCGATTGCAGAACCTCCTCAGCGCCTAGCCACTCGATCGTCTCCCCGATGACAGCAGTCCCGCCAGCGTCCACCAGACGGTCGGCGATCGCCCCTCCCAGCGGATTGGCCGTCAGACCGGAGGTCGCGTCGGAGTGTCCGCACTCGAGACCGAGATAGAGTTCGGAAACAGGAACCGCCTCCCGTCGCGCGCGGGAGTTTTCATGAGCCAGCCTGGCACAGAGGCGAGAGGCCTTGGCGGTGAGTTCGAACGCGTCTTCATGGACGTCGTCGAGCGTCAGCACTTCGACGGGTCGTTCGGACAGGTCGCCGATCCGCGATGCGACCTGATCCGCGAATTTGCGGTCGGCTCCAAGCACCAGCACGGCGCCCACGTTAGGATTGGCACCGATCCCCGTCAGCAGCCGAAAATGGGCCTCCTTGTCCGGGCCGATCTGGGAACGTCCGTAAGGCGTGGCTACCAGCTTGGCGCCGTATACGGCACTCGCCACGCGTTGCGCGGCTATCCCGATCAGTCCGTTGATCGACAGGACGAGCGTGTGATTGCGCACGCCGGGGCGCCCTTTCGGACGACGATAGCCAAGAAAGGTGCCGTCAGGTCGCATCGCACACCTGCGCAGTTGGCGTCGGGGTATCGGCCCTTATCAAGCCTTCATGTTTCAGCTCGAGCCAGAAATCCGCAGCAATGGTTGTCGCCAGATGCTCGACGTTCGCGTGGACTTCCTCTGGCGAGACCATGCCAGTCGCCACGCTGGCCACCACGGGGTGACCGAGCGCAAACTGCAGCGCGGCAGCCGCCAGCGGTACGCTGTGACGACGGCAGACGACCTCGATGGCTGCGGTCTTCGTCAACATCGCTTCCGGTGCGTCCGAATAAAAATACTTCGCGCCAGGCTTCGCGCCGCTGGCGAGTATGCCCGAATTGAACGGACCGGCGGCGACAACCGAAATGGATTTGCGCGCGCACAGCGGAAACAGCTCGTCCAACGGCGTCTGCTCCAGCAACGTGTAGCGCCCGGCCAGCATGAAGCAGTCGAAATCTCCGGCATTCGCGAAACGGACGAGAATATCGGGATCGTTCACCCCTACCCCGATCGCTTTGACGATCCCTGCGGCCCTCAGTTCCTCGAGAGCGCGATACCCTCCCTCCATCACCTCGCGAAACCGATCCTCGACGGCGTCGCCGTGCCATTTTCGGTTCACGTCGTGAATGTAAAGGATGTCGATCCCGGCGGTCCCCATTCGCTGCCAGCTGTCTTCGATGGATCGCATCACGCCGCCATAGCTGTAGTCGTAGGAAATCTTGAAAGGGAGCGCGCCATGGAACATGGGGTTTTCGTCTGCGCGCGAGGGTTTCAGCAAGCGTCCGACTTTTGTCGACACGACGATATTTTCGAAGTCGTGCCGCAAAGCGTCGCCCAGCCGGCGCTCCGCCAACCCGGAGCCGTATAGCGGAGCAGCATCGAAATACCCGATGCCGGCGTCCCGGGCCGCGCATAACGCGGCAGTCGCCCCGGCATCCGGAACGGGCGCATAGAGTCCCGCGATCGGGCCGCAGCCGAACCCCAGTGCCGTCACCTGCAATCCGGTGGTGCCGATCGTCCTCTTTTCCATCGACCTGCTCGCGACCTAAGCCACGGCCTTGGCAGAATCGGGAACGGCCCGAACACGAACTCCGGCCTGCTCCTCGCGAAAACGCAGCACCGCACTGATGTCCAAGTCGGAGAGACCGTTTCGAGCGGTATCCGCAAGGGTTTCAAGAACGGCTGCGCCGATGGGCGTCGGCGATCCAAGCGCGTCCGCCATATCGAGCGCGAGCCGCTGGTCTTTCTCGGCGAGCCGGACCATGAAACCAGGCGTAAAGTCGTCTGCGAGCGCCTTCTTCGGCAAGGAGACGCCGAGATGGTTGTTCCACGCCATCGTTGTGCGCATCACGGACATCATCGTCTCGAGAGAAAGGCCGGACTTAGTCCCCATCACCAGCGCCTCTACCGTGCCCGTCATGATCGCCGCCGACAGGAAGTTGTTGGTGAGCTTCATGGCTTCGCCCATTCCGAGCTCGCCGCAATAGAAGAAGTCCGTGCCCATGCAGTCGAGTATCGGGCGGACTGCCTCGACGACCTCGGGCTTGCCGCCGACGATCAGCGTCAAGGTACCCGCCACCGCGTGGTCAGAGGTCTTCCCAACCGGGCTGTCGACCATCTCGACGCCCTTTTCCGCCAGTGCCGCGCCGATCTTCCGCGTGACTGCTGGATCGATGGTGCTCATGTCGATCAGAACAGATCCGGGCTTCATGGAATGGATCGCCCCGTCGTCGCCGAGGATCGCCCTCTCCACGTCCGGCCCATTGGGCAGCATGGCGATGACGACGTCCATGCCCTCGGCGGCTTCGCGCGGAGAGCCGGCGGTCGTGCCGCCGACCTCCTCATGTTGCTTGAATGCGGCCGAGCTGAGATCGAATCCGCGAACGCTGTATCCCTTGCGAAGAAGGTTCAGCGCCATAGGCGCACCCATGGTGCCCAATCCCAGAAACCCGATATTTTCCTTGCTCATAACCGCATTCTCTCCACTGCTTTCCATGATCTCAGTTCTGAGACCATTCATCCTGTCGCCAGACAGGCAAACCGCGTACGTCAGCTGCGTCGGTAGCCGTAAAGTCCGCCTCTTCAGGAAAGTTACCCGTGCGCTCGTAAGCTTCCTTCATCAGCGGCGCCGCCTTCGAACTGGCCGCGATCACCTGCTCCCATTCGAGCGGCTGCGGGATAAGGCCGCCCGCAACCATGAACTTGGACGTTTCGAGCACCGCGCCGACGTCTCCTTGCGTCGACCAGACCCACTCACGCGCAAACAGCACTTCGTCGCCGATGATTTTTGCGCCCAGTTCCGGCGGAAGTTCCCAGTACTTGGTGACGAGTTCGGAAACTTCGCCCGGCTCCATCTTCTTCAGGGCGCCGATCGCTTCCTGCTGGGCGCTCATGAACGCGACCAGTAGCTTCGGATTCTCGTCGATAAGACGGTTCTGCGTCATCCACATCGAGCGATGCAGATAGAATCCGTCCGGGTAGAATGGGGACTTCTTGACGGAAGGCAGCAGAATTCCGGCCCCGCTTCCCTCCGGGCCCTCGTAGTGGTCCTCCGTGTAGCCGAAGGAATTGACGATCGCGACCGACCCCGCCTCCTGCTGCCCCTTCAGAAATGCCGGATAGCCAACCACGGTGGCGTCCATCCCGGTCGGCACGGCCGCGGCCTGTGCCTGGGTGGGGATATTCACCACGGTGATGTCGTGCGCTTTCGGATCGCCGTCGCCAAGCTGATAGAGAAGGATCTGCGACAGGACGTTGTAGGGATCGCCGCCGAGCAAGGCGCCAACGGTCTTGCCCTTCAGGTCCTCGACCTTGCGGATGCCGGAATCCGGCCGCGTCGCGATGACGAAACGCAGGTGCCCCTCGCCAACGGTCAGAATGCTCCATGGTTGCTTGATGCCGATGCCGCGAATAATCGGCGTGTTCCCCCACATGCCGAGATCGAGATTGTTGCTGACGAATGCCTCGACCTGCGGCTGCGCCGAGGGATAGTCGCGCCAATCCACCGTCAGTTCGTAGCCGAGGTCGGCGGCGTGCTTCTCGAACAGCTTCTCGTTCATCATGTATTGGGTGAGCGGCGAATTGCCCGCCGCCCAGGGCTGCCTGCCGACGGATACCTTCGCTTCAGTGGCCGCTCGCGCGACGTACGGTGCAAACAGCGCCCCGGCGCCGAGGCCTGCAGCCGTCGTCAGCAGTCGACGTCTCGACAAACCGGAATTTCGACTGGTCATTTTCATCTCCTCCATTGTTGGGCCCTTTCAAGACGCCGTTGCTGCGGTCTTCGAAGTCAGGCGCTGACGGTCGCCTCGTAGGCTTCGCGGCGGATCAGTTGCCAGATTTCCTCCGTCAGTTCCTGGAAGCGCGGCGTTGCACGAACCGCGGGTAGGCGCGGCCGCGGCAAGTCGACGGTCTTGATCACGTTGATGTGGCCGGGATGGCTGCTCATCACCACGACGCGGTCGGCCAGAAAGACGGCCTCGTCTATTCCATGCGTGACGAAGATCACGGTCCTGCGCTGTTCGACCGCCGCGTCCTCACCCCAGATGCGCAGCAGTTCCTCCTGCAAGATCACGCGCGTCTGTGCGTCGAGCGCAGCAAACGGCTCGTCCATCAGGAGGACGTCGGGTTCATTGGCGAGAGCGCGAGCGAACGCGCAACGCTGCCGCATGCCCCCGGACAACTCGTAGGGATACTTGTTCTCGGCCCCCTTGAGGGCCACCAACTCGATGAAATGGCTAACGCGCTCGTCCCGTTCGGCGCGTGACAGCGAAGAGTCCGTTCGATAGCGGGGACCGAATTCGATGTTCTCCCACACCGTCTTCCACGGAAAGAGCGCATAGTCCTGAAAGACGACCCCACGCTCCGCGCCAGGCCCGTCGATCGGCTTTCCGTCCATGGTGACGGACCCGCTGCTCGGCCGGACGAGGCCAGCAACCATGTTGAGGACCGTAGTCTTGCCGCAGCCCGACGGCCCGACGATGCAGAGAAACTCACCGGGCCTGACATCGAGATCGACGGATGAGACCGCCAGCGTGCTCTCCCCCGTTCGCGGAAGTACGAATTCCTTGGTAACCCCGCGCACACTGATCTTCGCTTCGGCACCTGACATGTTCAGCGCTTCCATGGCAGCATCCATTTTTCGAGTATCCGGGATCCCCGGTCCATGATCAGGGCAACGATCCCTACCGAAATCATGCAGACGATGATCCCGTTGAGATCGACGCTGTAGGCGTAGAAGACGAACATCATCTGACCGATGCCGCCTGTCGCGCCGCCGCCCGCCTTGGCGCCGACGGCCAGCTCGGCGGCGATGATCGACGTCCATGCAACCCCAAGCGCCAGACGCGCGCCGACGAAGAGATACGGCAGCGCGCCGGGAAGGACGACCCTGAGCAAAATGGTGAACCTGCTTACGCCAAGCGTGCGCGCGGCATGGATGAGCTGTTGGTCGACGCTTGTGACGCCGTGGACCGTATTGATTATCATCGGGAAGAACGCGGCGTAGCCGACGATGAAAGCGGCCGCCGGCGTGCCCGTTCCGAACCAGAGGATAGCGAGCGGCAACAGCGCGATCGGCGCGATCGGCCGAAAACTCTCGACGAGAGGATCGAGCGCTCTTTCCACGGAGCGGTAGGTGCCCATCAGCGCGCCAAGCACCAACGCAAGCCCAACAGCCCAGGCAAAGCCGACGAAGACCCGCCCGAGGCTCTGTAGCAGTGCGAGCGGCAGATCGCCCGAGCCGATCAAGTTCCATGCCGCGACAAAAATCTTCGACGGGACTGGAGTGCGCGCGCCCGGCGCTCCGACAAGCACGGCGAACTGCCAGACGACAAGCAATGCGACAGGCAGGGCGACAGCACGAAGCATGGGATGGTTGAGAGCGCGGTTCATGGCGCGAACCTCGGCTGCGCCCACACGCCGGACAGCCGCTGCACCAGCCGCAAGATGCGATCGAACAGATAGCCGAGAAGTCCGATCACTACGACGAAGGCCAGAACCTTGGGCGTCATCAGCAGTTCGCGGTACCATTCGACCGCGAAACCAAGTCCGGACGGGGCGCCGATAAGTTCGGCGGCCACCATCGACATCCAGCCTGCCCCTGCGCCGAGCCGCGCGCCGACAAGTATGCCCGGCAGCGCCGCGGGGAGGATCACGTGACCGAGGATGGTCAGGCGTCCGGCGCCGAGCGTCCTGGCCGCGTTGAGGTAGTTCGGGTCTACCGACCTCACAGCCACGATGGTGTTGATGACGATCGGGAAGAACGCCCCGTAGAACATGATCGCGGTAGGCAGGGTGTCCCCTACTCCGAAGATGAAAAGCCCGATCGGAATCCAGGCGATGCCCGAAATCGGTCGCAGCAGTTCGACCAGCGGATCCACCAGGTCGTGGAGCAGTCTGTTCATGGCCATCGCAAAGCCGAGCGGGATGCCAATCAGGCAGGCGACCAGAAAGCTGACGGCGAGCCGCCGGGCGCTGACCAGAACATGCGTGAGCATTTCGCCACTACGGAACAATTCGACGAAGCTGGCGCCGACGTCGAGCGGATAAGGGAGAAGCAGAGGGTTTCCGACCCACCACGCCCCGACATGCCACACGACCAGGAAGGCGATCATCGTCCGAAGGTAAATCGCCAGTCCGAACAGGGTCGACCAGGCTCGCTCCCTTAGTCGGACAAAGCGGTCAGCATGCCCGAAGCTCGATGGCCTCGCCGGAGAGGATATCTCCTCTGATCTCACGGTCGGTGTTCCTCCCACCTTGTCACCGGTACGTTTTGATGGTACCGGTACCATATCTAATGGTATCGGTGTCATTTCGTTTCGTCAAGACGATGCGGTACCTAAAATCCTCGGGATGGGTGACAGGTCTTTTCGTATGCCGGCAGAGAAGAAGAACAGCATTCGCGGGACCAAGCGCGCCGGCGTGCGCGACGTCGCGCGGATCGCGGGCGTGGCGCCGATTACCGTGTCCCGTGCCTTGCGCCTTCCCGACACGGTCGCGCCTGAAACCCGGCGCCGCATTGAAGAAGCGGTAGCGTCTCTGGGCTACATCCCCAACAGGATCGCCGGAAGCCTGTCTTCGAACCGCTCGGGATTGATCGGGGCGATCATTCCCACGTTCCAGAGCTCGGTTTCGACGGAATTCACTGGCGGAATGGCGAGGGTCTTGCGGGCGCGCGGCTATCAGCTTCTCCTCGGAAGCTCCAACTTCTCCCTCGAGGAAGAAGAGGCGCTGGTCACGGGATTTCTCTCCCACAGAGCCGACGGCATCTATCTGACCGGCACCACCCACACCGAACGGACACGCCGGCTTCTCGAGGATTCAGGCATCCCGGTCGTCGAGATAGCCAGCCTGAGCGGGGAACATATAGACATCGCGGTCGGCTTTTCGAATGTCGACGCGTCGTTCGAGATGACCAAATACCTCGCAGGCGCCGGCTACAGGAAAATCGCCTTCTTCAGCATGCCGACCAAGGATAACGAGCGGCAGGCGCAACGGCTTGCCGGATTCCAGCGAGGCGTGGCGGAATTCGGTCTCGACGCCGACACCTCGCTGGTCGACGAGGTATCTATGGATTTGTCGAGCGCTGCCCAAGCCGTGAATTCGCTGTTGGAGCGACGTCCGGATGTAGAAGCCCTTTTCTGCGCCAGCGATCTGCTCGCTGCCGGAGCGCTCTTCGAGTGCCAGCGACTCGGCGTCCATGTTCCCGATCAACTCGCGATAGCCGGATTCGACGACATTGAAATTGCGGCACGCGTCCAGCCTCCCCTGACGACCGTTCGCCTCCCGCACCAATTGATCGGCTCACGCGCTGCCGAACTCCTCCTCGACCGCATCGCTGGAGAACCGATCGAAACCCCGCTTGTCGATATGGGATTCGAGATCGTGGTCCGAGAATCGACCACACGGACCGTTCGGCTCCGGGATTGATCATGAGAGCGCCAGAAACCGTCTCAGTCACTGTCGCCTCGAACTGCCGAAACATCCTGGGCGAGTCTCCCGCGTGGTCTGAACAGGAAGACGCCCTCTACTGGACCGATATAAGGGCGCCTGCCCTATACAGGTTTGAGGCAGAAACGAACGAGACGCGGAAATGGATCATGCCCGAGCTTGCCGGAGCAGTCGTGCTCCGGCACCGGGGCGGCGTCATCCTTGGTCTTCAATCCGGCTTGTATGGTTTTGACGCCGAAACGGGTTCCCGCGATCCGCTCATCGCCTTCGATAGTGCCCATCCCGACGACCGCACGAACGATTCTCGATGTGATCGCCACGGCCGGCTGTGGTTCTCGAGGATGCGGGATTTCGGGCGCGCTCCGACCGGGGCGGTCTTCCGCATGGATCGGTCTCTGAACCCGTCACCAGCAATTCATGACGTAAGCATTCCGAATGCGCTGTGTTTCTCGCCTGAGGGCGACCGCCTCTATTTCACGGATACGGCGTCAGGCGTCATCGAAGTCTTCGATCTGGACGCGGCTAGCGGCGAACTCTCCAATCGTCGGAACTTCGTCGCCTCGGATGCGGCGCCTGGCAAGCCGGATGGCGCGACAGTCGACGAACAGGGTTTCGTCTGGAACACTCGCTTCGGCGGCGGCTGCATCATCAGATGCGCCCCCGGCGGGACCGTAGACAGGATCATTGAGCTTCCAGTCACTCATCCGACGTCCTGCTCGTTCGGCGGCAAAGATTTGGATCGCCTTTTCATAACGACGGCCACTCAGGGCTTGGACCCCGAAACTCTCGTCAAAGAGCCGCTTGCTGGATCATTGCTCGTGATCGAACCGGGCGTCCGAGGCCTTCCGGAACCGTCGTTTCGGGAGTGACCGGCTTCATCGAGTGCACCGGTAGCGAAACAAGCGGATGTCGGGCACAATGGCGGCGGCGTCAGGGGGCTATGGGCGACCTATTTATAGCGTTCCAAGCGCCGTGGGAGTGGCGGGCCGCGCGACGTGACGCCAAAAATCGCCCGGTTCAGGTAGCGCCCGTTGGCGGCGCGTCCTCTGCTCGAAACACCGGAGCCTGCGTCATCAAAGGCAACATCAATTCAAATGGCGAGAGAATTTATCATCCCCGCGGCCAAGAGCATTACGGCCGGACAAAGATCAGCGAGAGCAAGGGCGAACGCTGGTTCTGCTCAGAGGCTGAAGCGCAGGCAGCGGGATGGCGGGCCGCCCGCCTTTAGGAGCGATCGCTTTCAGCGACGTCGAAAATTTGCCAAGCCAAAGCGGCTACCAAGGCGACCCTTGCCGCTTGCCGCGATCAACCATTCGCGACATCATCGTCGTCGCGCGGAACGCCCTTGGTGAGCAGCGCCGTGCCCTTCGGGGAAGACTGGGCGCGTTCGAGCGACAGCCTGAAATGCAGATTTTCCCCTCGGATAATCTGCGGTCCCCGGTTTGCCGCCGCCGCCAGAAGATCGTCGAACCTGTCCCGGGCGTCGGAAAGCTCCCAGATATTGGAATCTTTCGACGTCCCCGATTTCGTGCGCGCCTCGGTACCCATCGTACTCCTTATCCGCCAGCAAACCGCAGCATTAACGGAATGCCGGTGACTTAAACATAGGCTCCTCCATCTTATAGCATGGATTGCCGCCGTGACCCCATTGCCCCACCTCTATGTGCTGGACACGAACGTATTGAGCGAGCTGTCACGAGAACGGCCGAATCCGAATGTTTTTGCCTGGCTGGAATCGGAACCTGGCGCGATGATCATCCCGTTCGGCGCCGTGATTGAAATCGAAAGAGGCATCGTCCACGTAGCCGGCCACAACCTTCCCCGCGCCTATCGACTTTCGAAATGGCTCGACTCACTGCAGACCACAGACCTCATTCATGGTGTCATGAATCTGGAAACCGCCCGCCTCTACGGTCAAATGACAACCGTTCCGGCGCTACATGATCTTTGGGCCGCCTCTCCGCTCGCAAAAACGCCGACGTTAGGCCAGGACCTGTCAATAGCGGCCGTGGCGATCATCATGGGCGCGCCCGTCGCGACCATAAACATCAAGGACTTCATGAAGATCGACCGCTTTTTTCCGCTTCCTGGGTTGTACAATCCGGCGAGCGATGAATGGTTCATTCGACCGAGGGTCACGGCGCCACCCTATCAGCGCGACAGCCTCGAAGCGATGAGGAAAGCCTCGAAGCGCACCGCTTTACCTCTTTCGTTTAACGCTAAACGTCGAGTCCACTAGCGTTGACACCAGGCCTTTGTTGCACGTCAAACCGGTGATTTCCGGCGGTTGGATAATTCCGCAGGAAAGACGTCCGCGCCGATGCAACGCAGCGACGCCGACTCCGGGTCGGAAAAGATTCAAGCGGCGTCAAGGCGCCTTGTGACGCCGCAGAAGACTTGTTCCCCGTCTATGAACCATTCCTTGCTGCCGTCCGGGTTCTCGACGGCAGGCCCGGCGTTGCGGTGAAGTCGATCGTTGCGGTACCAAACCTTGGTCCCGTCGGGCCACACGACTGCGGGACCGTCTGCACAGTGACGTCGGCCGTCGCGGTACCGGATCTTGGTCCCGTCCTCCCCTTCGATGGCAGGTCCGTCCTCGCGGTGAAGCTTGTCGTCTCGATACCAGGACTTGGCCCCGTTCGGCCCCTCGAAGGCAGGTCCGTCGTCTCGGTGACGCCGGCCGTTACAATGCCAAATTCTGCTCCCGTCTTCTTGCTCGATGACAGATCCGTCCTCACGATGAAGCTCGCCGTGGCGGTACCAAGTCTTGGTCCCGTTCGCCTGCTCGACAGCGGGACCGTCGTCACGATGAAGCTTGCCATCGCGGTACCATTCCTTAGTGCCGCTCGCCCGCTTAAGGGCTGGTCCATCGTCCTGATGGGGTTTGCCGTCGCGGTACCACTCGTTCGTTCCATCCGCCCATTCGATGGCCGGGCGTCTTCGCGATGGAGCACGTTCCTTCGAATATAGGCCGTGAAGTCTTTCCGGCGATTTATGCCGTCAAGAACAACCCGTACCGGACTGTTATTGACTAAAAGGCGGGCGCCAACGACGGCTGTCGCTCGATCGACCGCAGCGTGGTACCGCGCAGGAATGTCGCAATTGGCCCTGGTTACGGCTTGGAGGACCATCGCTCCGTCGAGTTGAAGGGTTGCGTGCGGCACCCCATTTTCATCCCGCAGCGACAGGATTGCTTCCGACCAATCCAAGGATTCGTAAGCGCCGCCTCCGACGCAGTGCCCCATTGCCTCGCCTTCGGCTTTCCTTGCCTCCGGCGATCTCAACCAGGCCCAGCGCCGTTCCGAGGGCACGAAGCGCACCGTGACCTCCTTGGCGGCAACGGCCCGGGCCACGTGGGCGGAGCGCAGTTCCCTTGCCTCGGAGCCGATGGCTGCAGGCAATCGGATGAGGTGAGCACATGACGGAGGATGGCGCGATCGAGCCAGATCCGATGGGCCTCGACAGGAATCTGCTTCCCGCGCCAGTTTGAAAACGTATGGATGTTTTCCAGATTGACGATGTACGGTGCTCGCATTCGTGCGTTCCTCCCGATCCGCCATCGAGGGTGGCCAGCTTCACCGCGAGGGCGGCCCTGCCGTTGAATGGCCGGACGGCATCAAGCACTGTATCGCGACGGCAGGCTGCACCGGGACGGTGGCCTGCCGTCATTCGGCCCGGCGGTCGTGAGGAATGGTACCTCCACGGAGAGAAGAAACGACGCGGGATGACGTCTTCGGGCGCGCTTACCTTTCCTGATCCACAGCATAATTATCGCCTCCCTCCGTTGTTCAGGTCGAATAATCGGCCTCGGCATTTGCTCACGTAGTGCATGAGTATTTCTGGGCAACCATAGGTTAACTATGGAGAAGCCTGCCTTGATTTTTTTCATGGCTGATTGTGCATACGCATTCCCATGAAAAACCCTGCAATTCCGGCGATGTCGGAACGTCTGGGCCTTACGAACGACGGGAATGCTGCGATCTCCCAGCGGACATCCATTCAAAATTTAACTAATATCTTCAGTCCCGAATAGGCTCCGTTCGTCCACATGAATCCCGTAAACAAACGGGAGGCAATCGAATGGACTTCAACGAAACACCCAACGATCACGAAATTGAACCGATTGTGGCCAACGACGAACCGCAGGTGGACGTCGATGTGAACCCGTTGCTTCGTGTCGCGGGCAAGCGGATCAAAAACATTCAGACTCGCATCGGCAAGGCGCTCGCCGATATCGCCGCCGAAATCGACAACGTCCGTGGGCATGTTTCGTCTACGCGGCTGACGAACTATCTCGCGTCGGAATTCGGCATCGATCACGCCGACTCCAGGCTCTACCTCAAGATTTCGCGCACGATGGAAAACCGGACGGCCCTGCTCTCGGACCACGGACTGACCTTCCCTGTCGTGAAGGCACTGATGGCGGCTCCGGCCGACGTTCAGGAAGCGGCCATTGGCCACCTGAATACCCGCGGAACGCTCATGGTCAGCGACGTTGCTGCAATGAAGCGCCGCTCGATCGACGAGAAGACTGCTCCGGAGGTGAAACGCGACCGCCGGCGCCAGAAAGCGTTCCGCGAGTTCTCAGCCAGTCTGGCAGCCACAAGGCGGGCTACGTTCTTTGACGACTTCCGTGCGTTCGCCCAGACGCTGGTAGACTTCTACAATGGCGAGCAGCCGAAGGATTCGAACGAGAAGAGGCAGGATTGGCTCGACAACACGCGAGCCGGACTGATGGCAGAGGCTTCCAATTGCCTCGTGCGGTTCGAAGAGAATTTCGATGTGGCGAGTTTCCCGCCGCCGTGGGAGTACAACTACCATGTCAATCCGGATGAGGCGGTCTCGCTCGCCCGTGCTCATGATTCCCTGAAGTCCCTTGCCTCCGGCGAGTTCCAGGAATGGAACCATGAGCAAGGAAATCCGGTCGACAAGCGACACGAGTATATCGACGTCTCCCTTGTCGAGAGTGTCGTCTGGCTTTTCGAGGACTTAGAAACCTCGAAAATGGGGATGAAAGACGTAGTCGCCGCGAAAGTCCCTGCAACGGCAAAGGCGATCAAACCTCCGCATCGTTTGCTGTCCCTCGAGATTTGCGCGGGCGCCGGCGGGCAGGCTATCGGTCTCCATGCTGCAGGATTTCATGCGGAGGGAATCTACGAGCGCAACAAAAGCGCAGTGAAGACGCTGAAGGCAAACCCAGCCTTGGGACCAGTGCACAACGCAGACATTACGGAGGTTGATTTCAGGCGCTATCGTGGCGAAGTGGATCTTGTCGCGGGCGGCGTCCCCTGCCAAGGACATTCAAGCATCGGAAAGCAGCGTCACCGCGAGGACGAGCGAGACCTGTTCCTTGAAGCGGTCCGGATTGTGGACGAAGTGCGCCCCCGCGCGTTCTTCTTCGAGAACGTCAAAGGATTTAACTTCGAGAAGAACACGAGCTATCGTGCTGAACTCCATGATAAATTCGCCGCGCTCGGTTACGAGAGCCAGGTCTTCAGCCTCCTCGGAAGCGGTCTGGGCTTGGCACAGGGCCGCCCTCGCGTAGCGTTCGTCGGCTTCAGGGATGGCCTTATGAGCCAGTTCCGCATGCCGCCTGCCTTCCCTCAGGGGCGGACAACGGTGGGACAAGTTCTCTATGATCTCGTCGCGGCGCGAGGCTGGAAAGGTGCCGAGCATTGGGCGAAGAACGTGGCGGACCATATCGGCCCAACGATCGTCGGGGGGTCTGAAGAATCCGGACGCCTGGCGTTTTCAAGCAATCTGCGAGCAGACGTCTGGATCAAGATGGGCATCGACCCCATGGGTCTCGCCGATGAGGCGCCAGGGCCGGATCACAAAGGCCTGTTCAAGTTCACGCTGCGGATGGGCGCCAGGCTGCAGGGTTTCCCCGATGAATGGGAATTCAGGGGCCCCGCGTACCAGCAGAAGCGGCAAATCGCGAACGCTCTGCCGCCCATCATGGCCCGAGCCGTCGGATTGGCGATCTATTCCGCTCTGACAGGTGTCGAGTTCGATATCGAGAAGGCTCTCCAACAGCCTCTGCTTGGCCCATGGCCCAAACAGAAAGAGGGCGAACCGCTGAAACTCGCCGCTATCGGGTTAGGCCATGAGGAGTTCGAAGACGCTTGAGGATCAGTCGCCGAGGATGAGATTCTCCGTCCTTGGCGACGCTACGTATTATCTGCATCCCCTGCGGCACCGCGAGTGATCTCGGTTCCGCAGGGGATGATCTCTATCAGCGGACTCCGAGTGGGTGTGGCGTGCGCGCTTTGGAATTCGCACCGAAGCCACGACCGCGCTCTTCGGACCTTCCAGTTAAACCGTGTTCCCGGATTCGAAGTGTCCGCTCCTCGGTTCAACGCCAACCGGAACGGCAAGCTGTCATTCGCGTTGTCCTGCCAAGGAGTGTCTCACTGTCCTTGGCTTCGGCCAGCGCGAAAGGGTCCAGTATCATGGACGACGAAGCAGTTTCGACGACGCGCGACCCCGGCGACCAGCCAAGCATCCCAGCAGTCCCGTCGATCTGCGACAACCGTTGCGTGATAGCGATCGGAGCTTCGGCGGGCGGCGTGGAAGCACTGCAGCAACTCGTTCACGGTCTTCCTCCAGATTTGCAGGCCGCAGTTTTCATCGTGCTTCATGTGGGCTCATCCAGCCATCTTGCGGCGATACTCGACCGAGCGAGTTCTTTGCCTTGCGCCAACGCGGCAAGCGGGACTGATTTCGAGATGGGCCACATTTACGTCGCGCCGCCGGGGCAGCATCTTCTGCTCCATGACGGCCATATGCTGTTGAGGCGCGGCCCCCGCGAAAATCTGGCCCGGCCGGCCGTTGATCCGCTATTCCGGTCTGCAGCGTGCAGTTATGGCGCTCGCGTGATCGGCGTCGTGCTGACAGGGGGAATGTCCGACGGAACCGCCGGACTGCGAGCGATCAAGACCTGTGGCGGCGTGAGCGTCATCCAGAATCCAGACGACGCCGCGGTACCCGACATGGTGGTCAGCGCGCTTCGGAACGTCGAGATCGACTATTGCGTGCCGCTGTCCGAAATGGCCGACCTGTTGACCCACCTGTCCGCTGTGAAGGCTGGCGAGACGCCGGAAATTCCCTATCGAATCCGCTTGGAGACGGCTATCGCCGCTCAGGAGCACGGAACCATGAAAACAGAAGACCGACTGGGCGATCTATCCGTGTTCGTGTGCCCCGAATGCCATGGACCGCTTTGGGAAATCCAGGACGGGCCGATGCTTCGGTATCGCTGCCACACCGGTCATGCGTTCACCTCGGACGCAATGATGGAGGCCCAGGACCTCGAGGCCGAACAGATGCTGTGGAGCCTGTTACGGGCCCATCAGCAACGTGCGGAACTCGCGAGACGCCTCTCGGAAAAGGAAACCAGGAATGAGCGCCATGATATAGCTTCGCAACTCCTCGAGCGGGCAAAGGACTATCAGGCGGACGCCGATCTGGTAGAACAGATCATCCATGCGCGTCAGGCGGTCAATTCGGACAAGCTAGCGACAGGCTCGCGAGAGGGGGCAATAAGAATTGACGACTAAAGGCAGGACCGCCACGAAGACAGCGAGCCGGACGAGTTCTGGGGGAGAAGCGGAAAATTCCACGCCGAATTGCCCCGTCGTTGGCATCGGCGCGTCGGCAGGTGGAATTTCGGCGCTGCAGAACTTTGTCTCAAACATCTCGGCTGGCAGCGGTCTCGCCTATGTAGTCGTCCAGCATCTCGATCCCGAGCACGAGAGCAATCTCGCCGCGATTCTGCAGCGGCAAAGCGTGATCGAAGCGAAAGTCGTCGAGGACGAGGCAGCGATCGAGCCCAACACGATCTACGTCATTCCGCCCGCTGCCAGCATCACGCTCAAGGAACGCAGACTTCATTTGAAAGCGGCCTCGGAGACGCAAAGGAAGCGTACGCCGATCGACGATTTCCTGATTTCCCTCGCGGAAGACCAGAACGACAACGCGGCCTGCGTAATCCTGTCCGGCACCGGCAGCGATGGCACTGTCGGATTGCAGGCCATCAAGGGTCACGGCGGCTTGGCTTTGGCCCAGGATGGCGCTGAATACGATGGCATGATGCGTAGCGCCGTCGCCACGGGATTGGTCGACATGATCATGCCCGTGGAGGAGATGCCTGCGAAAATCGCGGAGTACTTCCACCATGTCACGAAGGTTGGCACGGAAAGGAATGCCGAACGGCTCCATCGAGTACTGGCAGACAATCTCGCGCGCATAGCGGCCCTGCTGCGCGAGCGTAGCGGACACGACTTTAGCGGGTATAAGGATAGCACCATCGTGCGCCGGATCCAGCGCCGCATGCAGGTCTTGCAGATCGACGACCCCGCCGCGTTTTACGATAAACTCAAGCGGGAACCCATTGAGATCGATTTCCTTTTCCAGGACCTGCTGATCGGCGTCACCAGCTTTTTCCGCGACCGCGAGCAATTCACCGCACTGGAAGAGGAAGTGATCCCGAAGCTGTTCGAGGGCAAAGGGCCGGATGACGTCGTGCGCATCTGGATACCGGGGTGTTCGACCGGTGAGGAAGCGTATTCCATCGCCATGCTGCTGCGCGAGCATTCACAGAAGAATCATAGCGCCCCCAAGCTCCAGATCTTCGCGAGCGACATCGACGAACGGGCTCTCGAAGTGGCACGCATGGGTCGCTACCCGGCCACGGTCGCGGAAAATGTCTCGCCTACTCGGCTTCGCCAGTTCTTTTCGCGCGAAGACGGGACTTACCGGATCACCAGCGACCTCCGGGAAATGTGCCTCTTCTCGCCGCACAACATGCTGCGCGACCCGCCGTTTTCCCGGCTCGACCTCATATCGTGCCGCAACCTTCTGATCTATCTCGGCGCCGAGTTGCAGGAACGCGTCATTCCGCTGTTCCACTATGCTCTGCGCGAGGGAGGCTTCCTGTTCCTTGGATCCTCGGAGAACATCGCCAGGCACGGACGCCTGTTCGTCACCGTCGACAAGAACAACCGGATTTTCCAGAAGCGCGCCCGCGCGGCGACGAGGCTTCCGGAATTCCCCCTCACCGCCAGGGTCCGCATCCCGGCCGTCAACCGCTCCCCCGAAGTGGCCATCCGCAATAGCTTCCAGGATCTCGCCGAACGAGAACTGCTAAACCGTCATTCCCCGGCCTATGTGATCGTAACCGAAACCGGTGAACTGATGCACAGTTCGGCCGGAACGGGCAAATACCTGGAACTGCCGCATGGCTCTCCAGACCACAACGTCCTGACGATGGCACGCACGGGTCTTCGCCTCCATCTCAGCGCTGCCTTGCAGAGAGCGGTCAGAACCGGGAGGCCGGTGATGCAAAAAGACATCACGGTAGGAACGAACGGAGGTCGACAAACCTTCGACCTCGCCGTGCAGCCGCTGAGACGCGACGGGGACACTGTGTACCTGGTGGTGTTCCGCGACCAAGGCGGGATCAAGCAAGAAAAGGAAGGCGAACTCCAGGAAGCGGATGAAGACGTGATTGGCGGCAATGTCCGCCATCTGGAAGCCGAACTGAAATCGACGCGCGAGCGCCTTCAGGCAACGACGGAAGAGCTGGAATCCTCGAACGAAGAACTCAAGTCGGCGAACGAGGAATTGTCATCGATCAACGAAGAGCTTCAATCCTCCAACGAAGAACTGGAGACGTCCAAGGAAGAACTCCAGTCCATGAATGAGGAACTGCAAACGGTCAATTCCGAGCTGAATGCTCGCGTAGAGGAATTGAGCCGGGCCAACAGCGACGTCTCCAATCTTCTGGAGAGCACGCAGATCGCAACCGTCTTCCTCGATCAGCAGCTTTCCGTAAAAAGCTTCACCCCCGCAAGCAAGGACCTGTTCCGGCTCGTGGAAAGCGACGTCGGCCGGCCGCTGTCACACGTCCGGGCGCGTTTCGAGGCGGATACCCTTCAGGATGACGCCGAGCAGGTCTTGCGCAAGCTGGGTACGATCGAGCGGCAGATCGATGAAACGGAGGACGGATCGCGCTACATGATGCGCATTCTGCCATACCGGACCGTGGAAAACGTCATCGCCGGCGTGGTGATCACTTTCGTCGACGTGACGCAAATTACCCTGGCCGAAGAGCGGATCAGCGAGTTGTCGCAAAACCTGCGCAATCGCGTCGAAAGCCTTGAGACGCTATTCGACTTGATGCCAGTCGGAATCATGATCGACGAGGACGGGGGCGCCGAGACCGCGCGCATCAATCGCTACGGGGCCGAATTGCTGGGCCGCGATCATGGTGACGAGAAGCTCCTGTCCATCCCTGCCGATCTGCCGCTGCAACGCAAGGGCGCAAAAGTTGCGTTGATGGACCAACCACTGAGGGTCGCGGCGCGAACCGGACGTCCCACCGACGCGTTCGAGGCGCGGATCAAACACGCGAACGGAGATGACATCGACGTTCTGATGGCCGCGAATCCTCTGTTCGACGAAGCAGGCCGCGTGCGAGGCGCCATTGCCTCGATGGTCGACATCACCTTCCGCAAAAAGGCGGAGGCTCGCCAGGAGATGCTGCTGCACGAGTTGCAGCACCGGGTGAAGAACATCCTCGCGACGGTGACCGCCCTCGCCTCGCGCATGGTTGGCGCTAGCACCTCGATCGAGCAGTTTTCCTCGGCGTTCGTTGAGCGGCTGCGTGCGATGGCACGCACGCATGAGGTGCTTTCGAAGCACAACTGGGAGGGCGCCGACCTTCGGGCGCTCATCGATACCGCACTCACTCCCTACAGCAACGAAAAGCACAGCAATATATCGGCCACCGGCCCGACGATCGTCCTCAGGCCGAACGCGGCCGCGACGCTCGGCATGGTGCTGTTCGAACTGGCTAACAATGCCGCCAAATACGGAGCCTTGGCCTCGGATTCGGGAAGCGTGGAGGTCACGTGGCAAGTCGAGGACAAAGAAACGCCGACGTTGGTCTTGTCATGGCAGGAACGTGGCGGCGCCGCTGTTGAGCCGCCGGACTCGGAAGGCTTCGGAACCAACTTCATCAGACGGAGTTTGGCATATGAGATGGGAGGGTCAGCTGACATTAGCTACGACCGTTCCGGAGTATTATGCCGCCTGCGCCTGCCGCTTGAACCCGCGGGACGATAGGCAGGGACAAAGGATACAACCTGTCATGACCGCCGGAACCACCCCGGCTCCAGCCGTATCGCTTACCGGTCTCAAGGTGCTTGTGGTCGAAGACATGTTCCTGATCGCGGAAGACCTCGCTGAACAACTTTCAACCTGGGGATGCGAGGTCGTAGGGCCGGATCGACATGTGAAGGGCGCGTTACAAAGTATCGCCAACAGCCATATCGACGGCGCTTTGCTCGACGTCAACCTTGACGGGGAGACCAGCTTCGAAATCGCGTCGACGCTGGCGTCCCGGAACACGCCCTTTATTTTCCTGACCGGCTATGACAGCGAAAAGGCGTTCCCCGCAGAATTCCACTCAGCGCCGAAGCTGAGCAAGCCAGTAGTCGCCGAGGCATTGCAGGCCATGATCCGGCGACATTTCCTGAACCAGGCATAGTTCAGCCCCTTGGTGGCCAGCGCCATCTCTACCTAGCGCTTCAGGTTCGGGCGGATCGCTTCGACCTCCTCCCGGGTGTTCGTGTCAGGCAGAGTGCTAGTCGCTTTTGGATTGGGCGCAGGCTTCTCCCCCGTATCGCGGGGCGGCTTGTCTTTGGGATCGGTTGTGGGTGGTTTCGGCTGCTTCTCTGGTTTAGGTGACATCGGCATTGTGCGAACTCCGTTTTCTCCACAACAGATGGCAGGAGAAGCAGTTCCCTCAGCCACCCGCGATTCCCAGGAATGCTAGTGCGAGGAAAGTCGCGAACAGGACGAAATGCGTCATGCCCTCGATCGCATTCGTCTCTCCGTCATTCAGGTTGATAGCCGCGACGATCAGCGTGATGGCAACAAGAACCGTTTGAACGGGTGCCATGGCCATATTTATGGGCTGGCCCCATGTCAGCGCAGCGGCCTCAATTACGGGAACTGTAAGTATGACCGTCGAAAGAGACGCGCCAAGGGCGATATTGATCACCACCTGCATACGGTTAGCCAACGCCGCCCGCAAGGCGGTGAACATCTCTGGTGCAGCGGACATCGTCGCGACGATCAGAGCCACAATGCCAACAGGTGCAGAAATCGCCTGCAGTCCCACGGACATGAACCCGGCCATCACCTCCGCCAGAAGGCCTACCAACACGATTTCGCCAATGAGGAAAATCAGCGACGGCAGAAACGGCTCGTCAGCGGGCTTCCTGTTGCTTGCGCGCTTCTTGTCCGGGTAGCTGTAGTTGAAAAAATAGCTGTGCACCCCGATCTGATTTCGCAGGAATACCCAGTAGAGCATCACCATCGCCAGAATGGTGAAGACCGAATAGGCGTGCCACTGGACGCTCGGCACGAATTCGGGGACCACCATGGAAATGCCCATGGCGGTCATGATCATGGCGCCGTAGGTTTTGCCTGAATCGTCATTGTACGGCTGTTCCCCGAACTTCCAGCCTCCCAGCAATGCGGACAGGCCGAGGATTCCGTTGATGTCCAGCATGACCGCGGAAAAGATGGTGTCCCGCGCAAGCGTTGGCGAAGATGCTCCGCTCATGATGATGAGAAGGATGACGACTTCCACGAGCACGGCCGACAGGGTGAGGATCATCGTGCCGTACGGATCGCCAACCTTTGCCGCGAGGACTTCCGCGTGATGGGCGATACGAACCGAAACGGCCATAATCGCGGCGATCAGCAGGGCGGCCACAACCAGTGCGGCGATCGCGCCTTGCGTGAAGAGTTCAGTCTTGAGGACGAAGGCCAGGAAGCCCACCCCAAGCACCGGAACCAGAACCGCTTCGCGCTTGACGGTCTGTATCGGATGACTTTCTAATTCCGCCATGCGCCCGATTCACAAGGGACCGGTGCTACCAGCTGCATCGGCGTGCCCTTCAGCCTCTCATCTGTCTCCCGGAGAACATCAGACGGCCTCTCAGTTCCGTAGACGCCACACGAGCAACCTAGCCCAAACGCCGGTTTCGGTCGTCAGACGCAGCTCGTCGTCACAGAAAACTCGGGTCTGTTCAGCGCAGCAAGGCAATCAGGATGATAATCGGAATCGGGACGCCAAGCATCCACAGGAGGATCGAACGCATTTCGTGCTCCTTTGCCGGGGATTTCGACAATCCAGTTCAAGACATGCGGTCGAACCACCTAGGGATCACCGTTCCTTCGTCGCGATGCCTGCCGCCCATGCTGGCGGCCCAGAATGCGGCTGCCGCGCTGATGGCCAATGAGGCGGCTGCGACGAAAGCTGCAATCACGGCAAAGCGCTTTGCCCGTTCCGCCTGCTGCTTGGCTTCTCCTGCGGCCTGCTGGGCGCTGCTGACCATCGTGTCGACGCGCGTCTTGGCTTCATCCTCCGACACGTCTGTCCGAGCGGCGATGACCTGTGCCAAATAGGTTCGGTCGGCTTCGGGAATGTCGCCTTGCGCCACGCCGCGAGCGACGATTGCCATAGCCTCGTTGCGTGCATCCGCAGAGTTGCCCGCGTCCGGCCGGGTGGTCCTAAAAGCAGTGTCTACAGCCTGGGAGAGAGGATTTACTCCTTGAGCCGCGTCGGCCATCCTTTCGATCGCTGCTTGCGCGGCTCCGCCGGCCGCCGTTGCCGCGGTGGTCGCGGCTCCGCCCGCCGTCAGCGCGAGTATCAAAGCTCCAAGCAAGACGCCAAACCCCCACACGACAAGGCCATGTATCCCGTCTCGCACGTCGGATTCATGCTCGCTCGCATCGTAAGCGCGGCGCCGCATCCGCCCGGTGACGTATCCGCCAGCCATGAAGCTGGAAACCTGCACCCAGACGAGCCAAAGGCCCAAGGCGATAGCCAACCCCACCGCCGACATTCCAGTATTGTCGAACGGTGACGTCAGCGAAAGCCCGATAGCGGATCCGAAGGTGATGAGCACAAGTGAAATCGCCGACGCCAGTACCGCTCCTGCAAAAACCGCAGGCCAATCAAGATAGCTTCTGGCATCCGCGTCGGCAGCGCCGCTAGCAACGATCGCGGTCTCTTCTTCTATGATTGTCATGATCTAATCCTTTTGCACGGCGCCAAACGTCGCGATCCGAAATGATGAATGCCAAACTTGGTTCAGCGCAGGCCGAGGAAAGAGAGGATGAACATGATGATCACGATCAATCCGACGAGGTAGATGATGCCGTTCATGGTGACGTCCCTTGTGCAGAATTGTCACACAGGAACGTCGCTCGCCGACCTTAGTTCCGCAGAGGCGGCCGCAAAGCCGGGAATTCCCCGATCTGGCGCTGACCTGATCCGAGATAGATTTGCCCTGCCGAGTTTGCCGCCTCAACATGCATGAGATACACCCGGTGAGCGGGGTCACGCTCTGTCTGATGCGGGACCGTCGCCGGGTCCAGGTAGGGAACTATTACATGTCTTTCAACGAACGTTCCAAACACATCACCCAAGGCGTCGCCCGCTCGCCCAACCGGGCCATGTACTACGCGCTTGGCTACGAGAAGGCCGATTTCGACAAGCCGATGATCGGCGTCGTCAACGCCCATTCCACCATCACGCCCTGCAACGCCGGCTTGCAGCCGCTCGCCGACGCGGCGGTCGCCGCCATATCAGCGCCGGCTGCTGGACGCTTCTGGAACCAAGCCGCGCGTATGCTTGTCCTCCGTCGATGAGGAGACGCGCGGCCCCACGGTCAAGCAACGGCGCGACTGCCGGTCCGCCACCCAGCACGACAACATCGGCCGTGATCGCTGCGGACAACTCCGGCTGCGGCAAAGAATCGGTCACCTCGAACCTCGACGTTTGAAAGCCAACCTCAAGGCGCTTCACAACTGCGGGATGCCGCATTCTCCGGTGGTATCGCGGAGTTGGTCAGTTACTCGCCGTTGGCTTCTTCAAGGCCTCGTCGTGGAAGGAGCGATCGACCCAGCGCTGATAGTCGACCTTGCCCTTCAGCAGGCCGGCTTCGGCCATGAAGGCTTCCTCGCCCTGAAGCGCGCGGATGGCTTCATCGGTGATCTCCGGATCCTGCCAGAACTTGCCGTCCGGATAGGTGGCGCGCACGGCTGCCTCGCTATCGCCGGTCTCCTTCACGAAGATGTCGATCGTCTCGTCGGGATTCGCGTCCGCCCAGCGGGCGGTCGCGATATCGGCGGCGAGCAGGCGCGTGACGATACTCGGATATTTGCGCGCGAAGTCGCCGTTGACGCTGATGAGGTGCGGGACGGCCCATTCCGGCTTGCCGGAAACACCCGCATCGTAGATCAAGCGAGCTTGGCTAGCCTCGACCAGCTTCTGGGTCGAACCCGTGCTTTCCACGATCGCGGCGATGTCGCCGCGTACCAGCGCCGGCCCGGAATTCTCGATACCGATGTTTATACCCTCCACATCGCCGAGGTCGAGCCCAACCGACTTCAGCGCCTTGGCGAAGGTCGAATGGCGGACGGTGCCGAACAGATATGCGACCTTTTTGCCTTTCAGCTCTTCCAGCTTCTGGATCGGAGAGTCCGGGCGAACGATGACCTGCGTCTCGTTCGAACGGACCCAGCTCGAAAGGCCGACGAGCTTCACGTCCGCGCCGGTCGCGGCGAGGCGCAAGGATGGGTTGTTGCCGATATAGGTAAAGTCGATCGCGCCGGAGCCGAGCGCGACCGAAGCGGCGGACCCGCCGTCGAAGGTCGTCAGCTCGACCTTTATGCCGTCCTTCGCGAATTCCTGCTCCAGGGTCTTCCTGTTGCGGAACAGGATGAACTTCAGGTGGCCCGGCGCGGTCGACCCGATGCGGACGACGTCCGGCTTGGCATCATCGGCAAAGGCCGGAACGCTCGCGGCCAGCGGCGCCACCGCCAGGCCAAGCGTGAGTTTGAGCAGGTTTCGGCGATGCGGGCGGAAAATGGTGGCTGACATTGGGGGGTTCCTTCGGTTCATGGGATGGGAATTGCCGCGACAGGCCGTTCAGTTCGGGCCGCCCTCACCGGTTGCGCGCCAGCGCGTGGCCCGCTTTTCGCCGGCAACGAGCAGATAGTTCAGGACCAGGCCGATGATGGTCAGCGTCAGGATGCCGGCATACATCCTGTCCGTCTCGAGCATGAGAGAAGACTGCTGGATGAGGTACCCGATGCCGGATTGGGCCGCGAGCATCTCGGCGGCGATGACCGAGAAGAGCGAGGTCTTCACGCCCAGGCGTGCGCCCGCGACGATGGAAGGGATGGCCGACGGCAGGATGACCTTCTTGAACAGATCCCAGTCGGACGTTCCCATGGAGCGCGCAGCCTTGATCAGAAGGGGATCGACCGACTTCACCCCGACGATCGTGTTGATGAGCACAAAGAAGACGGCGGCGTAGAAGGTGACTGCGATCTTCGACGCTTCGCCGATGCCGAGGATCAGGATGAAGACGGGAAGAAGGGCGAACTGCGAGGTGTTGCGCAGCGTCTGGACGAGGAAGTCCGATGCCTTCTCGAAAACGGCATAGCGGCCCATCAGCAGCCCGAGGGGCACGGCTACCACGACGGCCAGGGAAAAGCCGATTGCCGCCCGCTGGAGACTGATGCCGACATTTTCGGCGAGCTGGCCGCTGACGATCATGTCCCAGAGCGTGGCGAGCACCTGGCTGAGCGGCGGAAAGAACAAGGCGTTGATCCAGCCGGCGCGCGGCGCGATTTCCCAAAGCAGCGCAAAGGCGATCATTGCCGGGAGGCCCAGCGAGAACGTGCTTATTACCTCGCCGAGAGCGGTCGGCGGTTGCAGCGCCGTGAACCGGCGCCGGGCGACGACAAACGGTCGTGCAGGCGGATTTCGCTCGATTGTCAGGGTCATCTGGCTCTCCTTCAGTTGGCGTAGGCGGACGCCAGCGCCCAATCGCGCTGTGCCTTGCTGACTTCGTCGCGCAGGCTGTCCCACAGGCGGCCGCGATAGATGTTGAAGGCTCCGCTGTTGCGGACGTCGAGCTCGCGCGGACGCGGCAGGTCGATCTCGACAATCTCCTTCACCTTCGCCGGACGCGCGGTCATCACGACGACCCGGTCCGCGAGGTAGATCGCTTCGTCGATGGAATGGGTTACGAAGACGACGGTGGTCTTGATCTGCTCCCAGATCTTCAGCAGTTCGCTTTGCAGAATATCGCGAGTCTGCGCGTCCAAAGCCGCGAACGGCTCGTCCATCAGCAGAACCTGCGGGTCGGTCGACAGCGCGCGCGCGATCGCCACGCGCTGCTGCATGCCGCCGGAAAGCTGCGAGGGATAACGGTTTTCGAAACCCTTCAGACCGAAGAGATCGAGAAAGTGGTGAGCCCTCTGGCGCCGTTCCTTGGCTGGCGCGCCGCGCACCTCCAGCGCATATTCGACATTCTGGAGCGCCGTTCTCCATGGAAACAGCGCGTATTGCTGAAAAACGTAGGCGGTGCCGGGATGGGGCTTCTGGACGGCCGTGCCATCGATGGCGGCCATGCCCGCCGTTGCCTCCGTGAGACCGGCAATGATGTCCAGCAGCACCGATTTGCCGCTTCCGGACGGCCCGACCAGCGTGATGAACTCGCCCTTGCGGATAGTGAGGTCGACGCCTTCCAACACGGGTATGTGGCTCGTCGCCACACCATCCACGATGGTCGTCTGGCCGGGCTTCAAGGCGAAAGTCTTGCGTACGCCTTCTACGGCGATGCGGTCCATGACGGTTCTCCTTCGTTCACACCTGGGCGACGCGGATGTGGTGGGTGGGGTCGCGGTCGGTGCCTCCCGATTGGCCCCGGTTCCAGCCGAGCGCGCGGGCATAGGTGCCGAACAGGCCGCGCTCCTCGACCTCGGCTTCATCGATTCCGCTCGACCCGTTGGCGCCCTCGGCAACGTAAAGCGCGTCGGTCGGGCAATAGATCTCGCAAAGAAAGCAGGTCTGGCAGTCGTCCTGGCGGGCGATGACCGGCAGACGGTCCTCTCCACGATCGAAAACGAATGCCGGGCATATGCGGATGCAGATGTCGCAGCGGATACAGCGATCGGCGGAAACGACTTCGATCATACCGCTCCCTCCGACACGTCTTCGAGCAACTCGACTTGACGGACCGCCTCGACGCGGTCGAGTCCCAAAACGATGATCCGGCCGGCTTGCGATTCATCTGCCAGCGGAAAGTCGCTGCGCCGGTGTATGCCCCTGCTTTCCTTGCGCATGCTGGCCGCGGCCAGCGTCCAGCGCGCGCTCGCGGTGACCGCGGCCACTTCGCGGGCCTTCAGCATGTCGGCCATAACCGGCCGGGGAGCGGCGGCGAGCGCCGACCAGAACATTTCGAGCCGGGCGCGGCTGACATCGATGCTGGAGCCGAGACGCCAATAGCTGCGCTCCAGCGGCGCGATCTCGTCATGCACCGCCCTGCCGACCTTTGCGAGGTCGACGGCCCCGCCCTGGCCGGTCCCGCGCAGACCGACGGTGCCCAATGGCTGGACCGGCTGTCCTGCCCGTGCCCGATTTCGCGCGGCGTGGCCGGCGGCCCCGTGGCCGGCCCACCAGCCGCTGGCGATGGCCCATGACGCATTGACGGCGCCCCCGCCGGAAATGCCGCCGGTGACGTTTTCTCGACTCGCCGCGTCGCCCGCTGCATAGAGGCCGCCGACGCCGGTCGAACAATCGGACGAAACGATCCGAATCCCACCGGTGCCGCGCACCGTGCCTTCATATTTCAGGTCCACGCGGAAGCGGTCGCGAAAAGGATCGATCCCCATGCGCTCGTAGGGCTGGAAGCAATTGGGCTGACCGCGGCGCAGCCAGTCCTGCATCGCAGGCTCCGCCAGGTCGAGCCGCGCATAGACCGGCCCCTGCAGCAGCGCCTCTGCGACGAGACGCTCGCCGACGCCGATACCGTTGGTGACCGGCTCGCCATCCGGTCCGCGCAACAGTTCCCCATCTTCGCGGTAGAAACTCGCCCAGCGGAACGGCAGCCCCTTGTTCAGCGACGTGTCGTGGGGAGCCAGCGTGTACTTTCCGGTGAACTCCATGCCCGAAAGCGCCGCGCCCGCCTCGACCGCGAACAGATAGCCGTCGCCGGTCAGGCCGGTGCCGCCCAGGATGCGCTCGAAGAATGCGCAACCGCCAGTGGCCAGCACCACCGCGCCCGCAACGACCTGAAATCGCTCGCCGGTCCTGCGCGATAGGCCGGCGCCGCCACGGACGGAAAGATCGTCGCCCAGAAGTTCGAGCACCGGATGATGATCGAGTATGGTGACGCCGGCCTTCTGCACGCGTCGGCGCATGAAGCGCATGTAATCGGGACCACGCAGGTTGGCGATGTAGAGCGCCCCGCTATCCTCCGTCGGAAACGGATAGCCCCAATCGACCAGTTTCAGGAGGTTCTCGTAGGCGCGGTCGGCGCAACGCAGCATCCAGCGCCGGTCGGCCAGGCCGGCCGAACGCTTGAAACGCTGCTCGACAGACGCGGAACGGCCCTCCCCCGGCGGAACGCACCAGGTTCCGGTGTTCGATGGCGCCGTCGCGCCGCTGGTGCCGTGATAGCCCTTGTCGGCAAGCACCACCTTCGCGCCCGCTTCCGCCGCCGACAGCGCGGCCCAGGCCGCGGCAGGTCCGCCGCCGACCACGAGCACATCGGCTTCGATCAGTTGGCCATCCTGCGTGGACGGCTCCGGTTGGCGACGAGCCATGAAACGCTTCCGATCTTCAGAACCGAGCTAAGGGCTTGCGAGGAAGCGGCGCCATTTCGAGGCCGCATCATGGAGCTCAGGCAGCCGTCGAGAACCAGGAAGGCTCGTTGCCCTGCGTCCACTTGATGTTACAGCCGATCGAGGGGATTTGGTCCTCGATGGCGGGCTTGCCGGCCAGGACCGCATCGACCGCGGCACGCAGGTCGTCGCCGGTGACGGACTTGCCGTTGCCCGGTCGCGCGTCATCGAACTGCCCGTGATAGGCGAGACGCCGCTCGCGGTCGTAGAGGAAGAAGTCGGGCGTGCAGGCCGCTCCGTAGGCTTTTGCCACAGCCTGCGTTTCGTCTTTCAGATAAGGAAATCCGTATCCGACCGACTTAATTTCTTCGCCGATCCGTTCCAGCGACTCCTCGGGGTGGGCGGAAGAATCGTTGCTGTTGACGGCAATGACGGCCAACCCGCTTTCGGCATATTCCCTGCCGAATTTCGCCAGTTCCTCGCGGATCAGCAGGACGAAGGGGCAACGATTGGAGATGAACGCCACCAACAGCGCGGGGCTGTCCCCGAAATCATCCAGCGCCACCTGCTTTCCGTTGGCGTCCGGCAGCACAAACTTCGGCGCGCTGGTGCCGAGCTTGATCGGATTGGATTCGGTTTTCGGCATGGGGAATCTCCTTCTCGCTCCTCAATTTCAATGTATATAAAATCTATAGACTATAGGATTTTACAGGTATGACATTTTCAATTGAGGGCGTAGAAGGAAACGAACGCCTCCAGACTTGACGGCTCGTCGCCGACGCAATTTCAGAATGCCGGCCTGCCGCTTTGATTTTTAGACGATGCGATGATCAGCGTTTCGATCTCGGGCCGTCCAGTCTCAATTAAAGCCGGCAACCCCACTCCGCTCTTGGTTCACAGCGCCAAGCCAACAAGCGTCTCGCTTAGGACTTACTGTGAATCCAGCGTCACGATCAGCACGACGAAAATGCTCCATATGCTCTCTTTTCGAGCATGGCGCTGCGAGGAGCCTTTGAATTTTAGGACTGTATGCTCTTTGCTCGATCCAAATCTCTACTAACCTTATGGACATTAGAAGGAATGCAAGTCGGCGTGGATGAGACGATCTTGAGACAAATCGCCTGAACTCGCATGTTCGCAAGCGACCGTCCAAGGTCATCGCCGGCCGCAGGCTTTTGGTAGTCGACCGGCGGAAGCCAGCCATTCGCTGAAAAGTCATGCAAAATCAATGCGTCAGGGATTGTCTATCGTGTCGCTAGACTTTATGCCATATGAACGCTTGGGCGCGGCAGAAACAAGCCGTTCGTTCCGCCGCGTCCCAGACCGCTGCCGCACGCAGCCCAATGCCAGAAAAGACGTCGACCAATGCTCACGAGAAAAGGCAAGTACGGGCTTAAGGCACTTGTCCACCTCGCGGGCCTGTCGTCGGCGGATCTGGCTTCCATCAACGAAATCGCTGTCGCCAACAACATCCCCAAGAAGTTCCTCGACGCGATCCTCGGCGAACTCCGCAACGCCGGTTTTGTCCAAAGCCGGAAGGGCAAGGAGGGCGGCTATCGGCTTTCGCGACCTGCTGACGAGATCAAGATCGGCCACGTCATACGTGTCCTCGACGGTCCGCTCGCTCCATTTCCCTGCGCGAGCCGAACCCAATATCAGCGCTGCGACGATTGCGACGAAGCGACATGCCAAGTCAGGCACATGATGCTCGATGTCCGCGCCGCGATCGCCGAGGTGCTCGATGCTCGCACCCTTGTGGACATGCGCGATGCCGCGACCAGCGATGTACTGCTGGACATGAAGCAACACGCCTAGACAGCCTTCGGCCGACATTTGCTAGCAGGATGCAGCCGTGACCGGCGGTCCACGCAAATCGATCGTCATCGTCGGCGGCGGGGCAACCGGCGTCATTCTTGCCGCTCATCTGATGAAGATTGTCGGGGATGGCTTCCGCGTCGCGCTGATCGAAAAGCGCGAGGAAGTCGGGCGAGGCCTCGCCTACTCCACGGCCCTGCCTGACCATCGCCTGAATGTCACGGTCGAGCGCATGAGCGCCTACGCCGACGACCCGTTGCATTTCTTGCAATGGTTCAGGGCCGAGCACCCCGACATCCCGAGCAATTCCCAATTCTTCGCCGAGAGGTCGGAATACGGACGATACCTGTCACAGCTTTTTGCCGGACTTCTGGCCGCTGAGGCCGGCACCGGCCGGCTGCGACGCATAAGGGGCGAATGCCTGCATATCCAGCCCGCGGGTTCCGGCCTCGACGTTCAGCTCTCCGACGGGACGAGCCTTGCCGCGCATGTCGTAATCCTTGCGACCGGGCACGCGCCCGACGGGCTCTCCGAGCTTCCCATGGCAATACGCCTCGGCTCGTCGGAGGATACGCCGGTCGACCCGCAATCACGCGTTGTCATCCTCGGTAGCGGCCTCAGCATGATCGACGCCTGGCTCAGCCTTCGCCACCGCGGCCACGTCGGCGAAGTCCTCGCGATTTCCAGGCGCGGGCTGCTGCCGCTGCCGCATGCTGCCAAACGCAATCCGATCCGCCTCGATGTCGCCGACATCCCGCTCGGAACCGAGCTCTCCTATTTCGTCAGATGGTTTGCCGAACTCATCGAGGAGACAGAACGGGTCGGGGGCGACTGGAGGGACGTGATCGACGGAATCAGGCCATTCAACCGTCAGATCTGGCGCGATTGGCCGGCAACCGCGAAGCGGCGTTTCCTCGAGCACACCAAGGCCTGGTGGGATATTCATCGCCACCGCATTCCAACTGACATTCACACCAAGGCCGGAAAGGCGATCGAGTCCGGTGCACTGAAGCTTTTGGCCGCAAAGGTGGTGGAAGCAAGGAAGCTCGACGATGGATCGACAGAATTGTCACTGCGTCGACGCGGCACCACCGCTGTCGAAATCATAGACTGCAGTCGCGTCTACGACTGCAGCGGCTTCGCCAAGGATATCTCACGCACAAGCACCGAACCGTTGCGCTCGCTCTTTCAACAAGGCCTGGTGCGCACCGATCCATTGCAGATCAGTCTGGATGTCACGACCGATTGCGCCGTCATCGACGCCGCCGGACGGCCATCCACAAAGCTGTTTGCCGCCGGTCCGCTGACGCGCGGCACGTTCTTTGAGATCGACGCCGTGCCGGACATACGGCTTCAGGCCGCCCGGCTTGCGGAGATCGTCACGACCTGAGCAGGAACGCAGCCGTCCCGTTTGCCCGTCGGGATACGAATATGTCCGAACTGCCGCCGCCAAGCTTCGTGTGGATAACCGTTCTGCTTTATCTGACTGTCATTGCGACGCTTTGGGCAGGCTTCTCATAGTGCCGTTGCACTACGATCGTGCGCCACGCCGTCCTGGGACCGGATCGCCGGCCAACCGGCGAAACCCACCGCATCGCTCCGCCTGACAGTATTGCGAAGTATCGTGGCGACATCGCCGGACAGTCTCATGGCATTGTCATCATCGAGACCGGATACCATGAATTCCGAAACGCCGGCTTCGATGTACGGCAAGAACGACACGGCGATCTCGGCCGCACCACCCCTTGCCGATCCGGTCGGCCCATATGGCGGGGTGTCGGCATTGGCATCACCATTGAAACGGACCGGCAGCGCAAAGCTGATTTTTTCGGACCTTCCGTATTGGACGGCGGCGTTGCGGATTCTTTCGATCTGCTGCCGGATATCTCCTGCGGGCCCGGTTGAAAGTTCGAACACATCCGCATGGCGGGCAGCCGCCTGGATGGCGGTACCGGAATTGCCGCTCATCCGGAGCGGTATCTCGCCCACAGAGCCTTTGTTGGGAACGAAGCCCTCCCGGAAGCTATGGTATCGACCTTCGAAGTCGAAGGGCCGGCTGTTCGACCATAACCGCTTCAAGAGCATCAGATACTCGTCAGTCCTCTGGACGATCGCGACATGACCCGGACGCAGCGTGTCCGTGTCGTCGCGGTCAGTTTCGCCCTCGGCCGGGATCCGCAGGCTCAGCCTACCTCCGGTTCTCGCATCGAAAGCCGCGAGTTGGCGCGCGGCGACAACGGGGGAAATCACTCCCGCCCAGTGCGTCAGCACGATTTGCAATGTCGACGACACGCGGGCGGCATATGCCGCAATGTCGAAATTGGCGAGCATCCCACCAGGATCATCAACGACAACGCGCTCGAAACCCGCCTCATCGGCCAAAGCGAGTTGCCTGCCGGCAGCAGTCGGATCGAAAAAGAATGCCGCGGCATTCTTGCCGACGCCGGGGACGAAAGTGAACTCGATTGACATCGTATTTCTCCCTTCGTTCTTATAGAGTGCAGATTTCGTATGTACTGGCGGAACGCTCCTTGCCGCGGTGAGGTACAGTCAAGGCACCAAACCGAAGACCACCGCGGCAGTGAATGTGAAAGAGATAATGAAGGCGCAATAGGCGGCGACAGCCGCCGCAACGTGCCTGGACGCCGTAACGGCCCGAACAATGGACGAGTCCGCAAATCGATCAGGCGACATGGCATCCTCCATGCCCTATAGCCTATAAAGTTTATAGACATAGATCGATTGCTATTTTTATGCCGATTTGAGCATGCCTTTCCCTTGGCGAATGTCGTTGGCGATTTTCATTCTCCGAAAGCGCCAAGCCAAGAGTTGGACGAAAATCGCTACTCGCTACGAGTCGCCGCCTCCCGGACGCCAGCGTTGCCCCGCTCCAGGCTCAGGATCCATACGGCAAATATGGTCTCCGTGGTGTTCGCTTCGTCCCGATGAAAATCGTCTTTGCCGAGACTTGGCCAAAAAAGGGCACGTATTTTTCCTCTTGTGCAGCGCACAAGAAATCCAGTTCTTTGCCGTCCACGCTGTTCGCCCCAAGAATAAGGGCAAGGTCTCCGCATCTCGCGGGATCAAACGCTGCCCGCAGGGACTCAAGGAAACGTCATGTTCAGTCCGAAGAAACCACTCTCGCTTTCCATCCTTCTCACGCGCCGCACCGGGTTGGCCGCCCTGCTGGCTTCGGCCGTCGGCCTTGCGGTATCGGCCTTGCCCGGGCCGGCGCTGGCGCAGGACAAGACCTCGATCAGGGTCGGCATCATGAGCGGCGAGGATGAGGACGTCTGGCGCGTGGTGGTGCAGGAAGCGGCCAAGCAGGATCTCACCGTAGAAACGGTGGTCTTTAACGACTACACGCAGCCCAACGAGGCGCTGGAGCGTGGCGAGATCGATGCCAACGCCTTCCAGCACCAGCCCTACCTGGACAGCCAGATCAAGACGCAGGACTATCACATTGTGCCTGTGGGCTTTACGGCCGTCTGGCCGATCGGCCTCTATTCCAAGAAGCATTCGAGCGTCGCCGAACTGCCGGAAGGCGCCTCCATCGGCGTCCCGAACGATCCGTCCAACGAGGGCCGGGCGCTGCGGGTTCTGCAGAACGAGGGACTGATCAAGCTGAAGGACGGCACCGGCATCCTGGCGACGGTCGCCGACATCGTGGAAAACCCGAAGAAGATCGACATCAAGGAACTCGACGCCGGCATTGTCGGGCGCTCGGTCGAGGATCTCGATGCCGCCGTCGTCAATACGGACTGGGCATTGAAGAGTGGTCTGACCCCGGAAAACCGCATCGCCCAGGAGCCGATCGCCGACAATCCCTACCGCAACTTCATCGCCGTCAAGGCCGGCACCGAACAGGAGCCGTGGGTGAAGACGCTGGTCGCGGCTTACCAGAACGATACGGTCAAGGCCGAGTTCGACCGCGTCTACAAGGGAACGGGTGTCAGCGCCTATTGATCCCGCGAAGCGCCCGCCCCGTCTGGGACGCACGCACCGGCCCGCGCCAACGCGGGCCGGTGCGTGCGATTTTGCTGGAACAGGATCGCTTGCCGCCGAACGACCTGGAAGGACGATCCATGCCTGACACTTCGGCGCCAGAGGCGACGCTGGACGGATATGCCGAGCCGCATGGGCATCCTGATGCAGACACGGGCCGCGTGCACGACATCGTCCGGCTCGTCGACGTCAGGCGCCGGTTCGACCAGACGGCCGCACTTGACGGCGTATCGCTCAGCGTGCGCAAGGGAGAAATCCTCGGCATCATCGGCCGCTCCGGCGCCGGGAAATCGACGCTCATCCGCTGCCTGAACGGGCTCGAGCGGCCGGATTCCGGACAGGTGTTCATCGAAGGGCGCGACACCACGCATCTGACGGAACGCGAACTGCAGCCGCTGCGCCGGCGCGTCGGCATGATCTTCCAGCATTTCAACCTGCTGGCTGCCAAGACCGTGGAAGACAACGTCGCCCTGCCGCTGAAGATCGCAGGCGTGCCGCGGCGGCAACGGCTGCAGCGCGCCGCCGAGCTTCTCGCGCTCGTTGGGTTGTCCGAAAAGGCGAAGGCCTATCCCGCCTCGCTGTCCGGCGGCCAAAAGCAGCGCGTCGGCATTGCGCGGGCGCTGGCCGCGCGACCAGCCATCCTACTCTCCGACGAAGCGACCTCGGCTCTCGATCCGGAGACGACGCGCTCGATCCTGGCGTTGCTCAGGGACATCAATCGGAAACTGGAACTCACGGTCATCGCCATCACCCACGAGATGGAGGTGGTCCGCTCTATCGCCGACCGCGTGGCGGTGATCGACGCTGGCCGCATCATCGAGGAAGGACCGGTATGGCAGGTCTTCGCCAATCCCGAATTCGATATCACGCGCAGCCTGCTTGGCGGGATCAGGCCCACGCTGCCGCCGGAGATCGCCGCACGCCTGTCGGCGACGAAAGCCGGTGAGACAGTGCTGCGGGCCGATGTCGCCGGTCCGGTCGCCGGCGGCACGCTGCTGTCCGATCTCGCCGTCGCCGTTCCCAGCGCGTTCCGCCTGATCCACGGCGGGGTCGATAATATCCAGGGTCAGGCGGTGGCGACTTTCTTCCTCGGCCTTCCGACCGGTGCCACCGATCAGGTGGCGCAGACGGTGCAATTCCTGGAAGCCCGCAATGTCGCGGTGGAGGTGCTCGGCCATGTCGCCGGTGATGATTGAACTGTTCATTCGTTCGCTTTGGGAAACAGTCGTGATGACCGCTGCTTCCGGGCTCATCTCGTTGGCTCTCGGCCTGCCGCTCGGGCTCGCGCTGGTCGCGACCGATCGCGGCGGGCTCGCCGAGCATCTATGGATCAATCGCGTGCTGGGCGCGGTGGTCAACGGCTTCCGCTCGGTGCCGTTCATCATTCTTCTGGTGGCGCTGATTCCGGTGACGCGCCTGATCGCCGGCACGTCCATCGGCACCGCGGCGGCGATCGTGCCGCTGTCCATCGCCGCCATTCCCTACTATGCGCGGATCGCGGAGGTCTCGCTGCGCGAGGTCGATCGCGGCCTGATCGAGGCTGTACGCTCCATGGGCGGCAACCGCTGGACCCTGGTACGCGAAGTATTGGTTCCGGAAGCGATGCCAGGCCTGGTTTCCGGCTTCACGGTAACGATCATCACCCTGGTCGGCGCATCGGCCATGGCTGGCGCCATCGGCGCCGGCGGCTTGGGCGACCTCGCCATCCGCTACGGTTACCAGCGTTTCGAAACCACGGTCATGGTTGCCGTCGTGGCGGTGCTCATCGTCTTGGTCTGCGCCATCCAATGGGCCGGCGACCGCCTGGCGGCACGCATCGACCATCAAGGCGGATAAATGCGTCGGCGAGGACGATGAAATCGAAGCGTACGGGACTACCTAAGGACACCACGGGTTAGGAACGTCGGGAGAGAGACATGGATTACCGCACAGCCACCTCACTCGACCTTGCAGCGATCTTTCGCGAGCTGTCGCTGCGGATTTCCGATCAATATTCGGCCGCCGGGCTGAACATAGAGGACGCGAAGGACGAATTCCTCATGAGCCTGAAAGAGGGCCGCGCTCATACCGTGCTGGACGACGGGAAGCCTGTCGCCATCATAGCATGGCGCGAGCTGGGTGACGTCGCGCAGACCGCTTTCGCGGCCCACGAGAACTTCTTCACCCGGTCGACGGTCCGCTTCTGCAAGCAGCACATCAGACGTATTCAGGCGCTGTGCGGGAATCTTCCGATCGATTCCTACAGTTGGTCGAGCCGACCCGAAGTCGCGAAATGGTTCCGCGTTCTTGGCTTCCGCGAGCGGGAACGCGGCAACGGCTTCACCATCTTCGAACTCGACCCTGAGTGATGCTGAGTACGGGTCGGCGTGACGATAATCGCGTATCGACGGCGTGACGACCATGGCTCTCACTTGCATTCCGGCCAATTGAACAGCGGGAGCACCGAAAAGAGCGACGTGATTCGGATACCGATGGGAGCTGGCGTTCGGAACAGCGCTAACCGTGGTTTGAGAGATGAGATGTCGGTCGCGGTTATCGGGACTACGCCAACCGAAGGCTTCGGACCTGCAGGCCTTTTTTGCCTTGCTCACATTCCATGAGCACCTCCTGGCCTTCGGCCAGCGCGGTTATCCCTGATCGGCTAAGTGCGGTGACGTGAATGAAAACGTCCTTCGCTTCGCCGCTCGGAGATATGAAGCCGAATCCCTTCTCCGAATTGTACCACTTGACCGTGCCCCTGGTTTCGCCAGGTTTTTCCGCACCTTGCGCTGGTTCGGTCGGCTGCTCACGGGAAATCGCGGTGGCGGCAGGCTCGTCAACTTCCAGCACCTGTACCACTTGGCGGCCTCGCTGGTTTTCTTCGACGATCACCTTCAGCGGCGTCCCTTCAGAGACGCTACGGCGTCCGGCGGCTTCGAGCTCGCGTATGTGCAGATACGCCTCGGCGTCGTCTGGCAATCTGACAAAGCCGAACCCTTTGCTCTCGTTGAACCACACCACTTCGGCGTCGACTGGCTGTACACGCGCGGCGGCGGGCTGCTGAAAATAGCTCGGCTCGGCAGTGCTTTCCGACAAAAAGTCCGGCTTGTTGCGGCGCCCGTGCCGCTCGCGGTGTCCTTTGTAACTGCCCATGATCATCGGAACCCGATGAGTGTTGCCCAGCTTCTTCAAAATAATCTCGGTCAAGCGACGTGATTGTGTCAAATCACCATTCTGAGGTGCCGCCAATGCGCCCATTCGAAAAACTAGACCACTCGACCATGCTGGAGCCGCTGGATCGGATCTATAGGCAGCGACTATGTCCAGGATGAGCGGTGCCCGACGGTCGCTTCCATCGCCCGCCGGTGCGCCAAGCATCTGCGATCCGGTGCCCGGCATCGAGCTATTCAAGGATTAACTTTCGGCATCTTGGCGACGGAGCCTTTCCGCCGCCAGGACGTTCTCCCGGCAGCCTGCGTTCGCGCTGTTCCTGCACCCACGTGACGACGACGAAAGATCGCCCCGATGTATTTCATGGCTCTGGCCACCGACTATGACGGCACGCTGGCGCAAGACGGCCTGGTTTCGAAAAGCACGTTGTCGGCGCTGGAAAAGCTGAAAAAGTCAGGCCGCAAGCTCATCCTGGTAACCGGCCGCGAATTGCCCGATCTCAAGCAGGTGTTCCCCGAAGTCGGCATGTTCGACAAGGTCGTCGCGGAAAACGGCGCCCTGATCTACACCCCGGCCAGCGAGGAGGAGCGCGCGATCTCGCCCTCGCCCTCGCCCGAATTCGTCGCCAAGCTCAAGAAACGCGGCGTGAAGCCGCTGTCGGTCGGGCGCTCGATCGTCGCCACCTGGGAGCCTCATCAGGCCACGGTCCTCGACGTCATCAAGAAACTGGGGCTGGAACTGGAGATCGTCTTCAACAAGGGCGCGGTGATGGTCCTGCCCAGCGGCATCAACAAGGCCACGGGATTGGCGGCCGCTCTCAAGGACCTGAGGCTGTCGCCGCACAATGTGGTCGCGGTCGGCGATGCGGAGAACGATCACGCCTTCCTCAGAGCTTCAGGCTGCAGCGTTGCCGTCGACAATGCCCTGCCGGCCGTGAAGGAGACGGCCGACTTCGTCACCAAAGCCGTGCGCGGCAAGGGCGTCGAGGAATTGATCCGCAAGCTGATCAAGCTCGATCACTTGATTGGCCGCAAGTGCCCTCGCGGTGTCCTGCTGGGGACCGCCCATGGCAAGAATGTCTATCTGTCACCTGTCGATACGGTCCTGATCGCGGGCAGTTCCGGTATCGGCAAATCCACCTTGGCCACCGCGCTGACCGAGAGGCTGGTCGAGAAGGAGTTGCAGTTCTGCATCTTCGATCCCGAGGGAGACTATGACGGCCTGCAAGGGGCGGTGCCTATCGGCGACGCCTCGAGCGCGCCGAGCAAGGAACAGTTGCTCGAGATGATCGACAGGCCGGCCACCAGCATCGTGGTCAACGGGCTGGCCTTGAAGGTCGGCGAGCGGCCTGACTTCTTCGCCGAACTGCTGCCCGGTATCGGCAGCGTCCGCTACCGCACGGCGCGGCCACACTGGCTGATCATCGACGAAGCGCATCATCTCCTGCCGAAACGGCGGGGAGATACGCGGGCCGTGCTTTCGCTGGAATTGCCCGGCACGGTTCTGATCACCGTGCATCCGGAAGCGATCTCGACGGATGCCCTGCGCCTGGTGACGGTGGTGATCGCGCTTGGTCCGAAGGCAAAGAGCGTCGTCAAGACCTTCTGCAAGGAGACCGGTCTGGAGGCGCCGAAGAACATTCCCTCTCCCAAGGACGACAGGGTGTTGTTGTGGCGGCCGCGCGACGGCAAGAAGCCATTTACGGTCAAGGCGATCGAGCCGAACCAATCGCTGAAGCGCCACAGTCGCAAATATGCCCAGGGCGAGCTCGACGAAGCGGGCAGCTTTTATTTCAAAGGCCCGGACAAGGCGATGAATCTCCGTGCCCACAACCTGATGATTTTCGCCCAGATGGCGGAAGGTATCGACGACAAGACGTGGGAATATCATCTGCGCGCCGGCGATTACTCCAAATGGTTCCGGCATCAGATCAGGGACAAGGACCTCGCCCGCGAGACGGCCGAAGCCGAGAGGGACAAGTCGCTGTCGGCGGACGAAAGCCGCAAGCTCGTGCTCGATGCCGTGCGCCGCCGTTACACGGCGCCCGCAACCGCTCCGAAAGAAGGGCGGGCTTGAACCGCTCGCGAACTAGCATTCGATTTCTCGGAAGACGATGGAACTTCAGATGTTGGGCTGCGCAACCCCTCACCGCAGTCCTTAGAAGATGTTTTCTGCCGCCTTTCGCTGTGACGAATGTCATGGCGATTTGTGCTGTTGAAGTCGAACATTGACTACTGAGGCGGTCTCGATTGCGTTTCCTTAGGTTCAGAATTCGCGATCGCAAAACGTCAGATCCTATCAAATCCGACATATTTCATTAATCAGTTCTACATTGGTTGACGTCAAAAGGCGCCTCCCGGCACCGACCTTGCCGGCCGTTGATGGAGAGTATCCACTTGTTCAAGTTCATATCGATAGTGACGCGGGACGGCCGCGCAGCCCTGGGCTGAAGCCATCGGTATAATCGTACCGAGGCTTCACCTCGGCTTTGCTCCGTCCCTTTCCAATAACCTCAAACTGGAAAAGGGCACCTCCATGAACAGATCGCGACTTATCCTCGAATACATTCTCGACCGCCGCGCCGACGTGCTGGACGAATATTCCGTTCCGGCGACGACGACCTACCTCCCGCTTACTGCCGACCGCCACGGCCGCGAGGGCGGCGACGGCCTGCAGGATTGTGCGATACTGCGGCTCCTGCACTCAATGAAACCTCTGCCGAGGCCGCTGGCTCCCTCCAGCCGCCTGCACCTTCGAGCGGCCTGAGGAAGCCCGCCCGGAACTCGTCCAGGTCCTACCGCTCCTGGGCGCCGATCCCCGAGCTCGGTCGCGTCATCACAGCAGAAAGCCTTGGCGAGCGGCGGGTGCGCGACACCCTCCTCGGCCGCCGGGATCTGAGGGATCTCCGCGACCAGTGGCCAGCCGTCGACTACATCGACCGCAAGGGCAAGCATCGCACTCACATCTTCGACCACTGCGCCCGATACGACTCGGGCCTGGTCGAGGCAATCGCCGTGAAGCCCTCCGATAGAGTCGACTACATGCCGAAGGATGGCGCGCCGTCGCTGCGCGAAATTATCCGGCTCATCAACGAACAGCGCGCCATCCTCCGTTTCGCGCACAAGGCCATCATCCTCACCGAAGATGAGGTGTCGGACGGCGACGCGCACAACGCCGGATGGCTGCGCCAGGCCCGCAGGTTCCGCGTCGAGCAGGACGTTCGCGAGGCGCGTGACGCCCTGCGCGCTCTCGGGAGCCGTTTCCGCTTCCACGATCTCGTTCGCGGCGCTGAGGTCAGCTGGCGGCGGTTCCACGCCGTCTGGTCGCTGATCGACGACGGTGTTCTCCTAGCCGAGGACCAGGAGGCGATCATCGACAGGTCGTGGCTGCGCACGGCACAGACGGCGGAGGGCGTGTGATGAACATCCACCACCTCCCCCCGCCCGAAGCCCAGGTGCCGCATTGGCGTCTCGATCCCGAAGCGATGTACCGCATCGATGGCCGCGCCTGCCGCCTGCTGGAATCTGACGACCGGGTCCATAGCTTCCAGGAGACCGCGAAGCCCTGTGGGGTCATCGCCCTCAGCCAGGCGGACTTCTACCGCAAGCACGTGAATGGGGAAGCGAAGATCGAACCGCTCTTCCTTTCCCGCCAGCGCGCATACCTCCGCACCCTTAACAAGGACTTTCTCGTCTCGGACCTTGCGCCAAAGGAACAGGAGCGAGTTCTCTTCGCCTATCTCCTCTGCCAGGGATTCGACAAATACCTGGGCGAGAAGCAGCGGGGACTGCGTTCCGAGAAGATCAATCTCGGGAAGCCCTGCCTGACCTGGCTCCTGCCGAAAATGCAGGAGGAGATCGTCACCGCTCACAACGTGGGCGCCAGGAAGGGAAACGCGCTCCGCTTCTCCGGCCAGCTGCCGTCTGCAAGGCAGTTCGCCCGTGACTGGCGCAAATACGAGGCGTGCAGGGCTCCCGCGGCATTCGCCCGCCTCTACAGGGGATCGTCGACGCGCCGGAAGAACTCGAACCCGCTCGAACTGAGGATCAGGCACCGTATCCAGCTCGCCTATGCGTCACCCAAGCGGCCGACCGAGGCTGCGGTCCTGAAGCGTTACCAGGGCCTGATCCGACGCCTCAACCGGGGTCTGAAGGCCAGCGGCCAGATGCCGCTGAAGGCAGTGAGCCGCAAGACGTTCGCGAAGGGCATCAAGGCACTCGACCCGTTCCACGTAACCGTCATGCGGGAGGGCGAGAAAGCCGCGCTTGCACGGTTCAGCACTGGATCGGGCGGGTTCGGAAACTTCCGTCCGCTAGAACGGGTCGAATTCGATGAATGGAAGATCGATCTGCAGACGCTGCTCGTCGAGCTTCAGGTCTGGCAGAAGATGACCCCGGTCGAGCGTGCCGCCGTCGAGCGGAGCAGGCTGTGGGTCACTGTCGCGATGGATACGGCGACCCGGTGCGTTCCGGGTTTCAAGATTCACCACCGCGATCCCTGCGGCGATACCGCGGTCGATGTGCTGGAACTGGCGTTGACCGACAAGTCCGGGATCGCCGACTACATCGGCGCGGGATGTTCCTATCCTTATTCCGGCAAGGTCAAGTCCGTGCTACCCGACAACGGCGGCGCTTTCCGGAGCACGGCTTTCCTCGTCGCCGCCAACGACGCCGGGGCCGAGCTGCTGCTTCCGCTGGCGGGAGCGCCCAGGGCCCGCGCCCATCTGGAGCGTGCCTTCCGGACGTTCTCGAACCAAGCGCTGCACTGGTTCAGGGGCAGGACGTTTTCCGACATCATGACCAAAGGCGATGCCGATCCCCAAGCCGAGGCGAACGTCTGCGCCGATGCATTCGCGAAGGGCTTCTTCCGCTACCTGATCGACGAGTACCACCACACGCCGCATAGCGGCCTAGGAGGTGAAACCCCTCATGATGCGTGGATGCGGCTGACCAAGAAATATCCTGTCGAACCCGGTCCCGATCTCCGCCGGATGCGCCGGATCTTCGGTCTCGAGTTCAGGCGCAAGGTCGATAACCTCGGCATCCGTTTCCTGGGCTTCCAGTACAACTCCCGCGGAGTCCAGTCGCATTATGGCAAGGAGGTCGTCTTCCGGGTCAGCCGCTACGACGTTTCGCGGATCACCTTCTGGAACGGGGTGAAATGGGAAGACGTCGACCCTATGCTTCCGATTCCGCAGGGACTGACGGTGTACGAGCTGGAGCACGCCCAACGCGAGTTCGCGGCGCGGTTTGCCGACCGCAAGGAGATGCATCTCGACTTCGTGGCGGATTCCACGAATGCGCTGCGCGCACTCGGGAAATCCCTTGACCGGGCCGCGGTGGTCAGCCCCTTTGCCGACCGCGCGTCGGAGCGTGCGCGGCTCGACCGCCTGGACCGCGAGCGCTTCGGCTTCACGATCAGGCAGCGGAATGCCGGAAGAACGGAGACGGAGAACCCGCGTCTTCTCGACCTGACGAAGCCGCGTGCCACGCCCGAGGATGGCGCGACCTTTGACCTGCCGCCCGGATGGCGGGACACGCCGGCTAAAGCAGACCCGGCCCGCTACGACTTCCGGGATGAGGATGCCGCTGAGGCTGAGGAGATCAAAGGACCCGTCGAAACCGACTCGTCCGACCCCGGCGATCATGACGACGCAGACGACATCGGTTTCGAATAGGAGGTGAAGATGATGAATGAACAACCACAAGACGGGAACGAGGGTCTCGGTAAGCGGAAGAATTCCCTCTCCCGCCTGCGTTCCAGCATGGCGCCTGAGACGCTCGCCCGCGTCGACCGGATGGCGCGCATCAAGCAGGGATACGTCACGGGGCCGCATGACAAGCTTCTCGAGCAGGCGGTGGCCGACATGATGGAAGGACAGGCGGCCTTCGACGTCAGTTCCGGCTACGCCACCTCGGAAGCCCTGAAGGAACGCGCCTTGTTTGTCATCGGCGACTCCGGTTCCGGAAAGTCGACGGCCATCAAGCGCATCTTCGCCCGCACGTCCGGGCTGGAATCCTTCGTCGACGAGTACGGCCAGAATATCTCGCCCACGTTCTCCTTCAAGGCTCCCAAGCCTCTGACGATGAAGCTCCTAGCGAAGACCGGGCTGCGGGCGATCGGTTACCCGATCGAGCGCGACAGGCAGGAAAACGAAATGTGGGACCTGTTTCGCGAGCAGCTGAAGCACCGCGAGGTCTTGTGGCTCCACATCGACGAGATGCAGCACGCTGTGAAGGGCAGCGGCCACACCGCCGTCCAGGACATTGCGGACATCGTGAAGAACCTGCTGCAGCTCGACGAGTGGCCGCTCAACGCGATCCTTTCCGGTGTCACGAGCCTTGCGGCTTTCCTCCAGTTTGAAGACCGCCAGCTGAGAAACCGCTGCCGGATTGTTCGGTTCGAGCCCATGAAGCGCGGCTCCGATACCAAGCGGCTGAAGCGCGCCGTCGAGGGCGTGATCACGGTGCATGCCGAAATGCAGGTTGCCGACGCGGTGCTGACGGACGAGTTCCTCCACCGTCTCATGCAAGCGACAGGCGGAGCCTTCGGCACCTCGATCCAGATCACGCGGGAAGCGATTTTCATCGCGTTGCGCGCCGGGCGGGAGCAGGTGCTGCCGGAGGACTTCATCCTCTTTTATGGCCGCGCTTCGGGGTGCAGGCCAGACGAGAACGTGTTCACGGCGCCCAACTGGCACATGATCGATCCGGGCAAGGCGGTCCAGGATTACGTCGTCAGGCACCAGGAAGAGGAAGAGGCCGCCCGTAAGGCGCGGAGCAGGAGATGACAATGAAGCTTGCGCGAACTGTTCAGCTGCATCCCGGTGAGACTCCGGGGAGCGTCGCCGCGCGGCTGAGCGCGGCCAACGGCGTGCCTGCCGTGGAATTCGGCCGCGACATGGGATTCCGCCTGGCGGACCTCGACACGGGTGATGCGAAGGCGCTGCAGGCCCTTTCGTTGCTCACTGGCGTCGCTGTTGAGACCTTGGGTGCCACTGCCATCGTGCCGCGGGACGACGGGCTGTGGCTCGGCGCCGAGAAACTGAGCCTTCGCAACATCGCCCGCAACAGACCGCGCGTCTGCCCTGCCTGCCTTCAGGACGACGCCGTGCATGGCCGCGAAGCCCAGACGGAGGCGCGCCCGTGGTTCCGCGTCGCTTGGGCTGCTCCCTTCGTCCTCACCTGCCCCGTCCACCGCTGCCTCCTGGTCGAGCCGCGTAGCGGTATCCTGCGGGCAGTCTCGGACCTGCCGGATTCGTTGAGACGAAACCCGGACTGGATCGATGAGGCAGTCGCAGCCTGCGTGACGGCGTCCGAATCCTCGCTTGAGGACTGGCTAGCGGACCGTCTCGCCGGACGTGCGACCGTTCCTGGCTTCCTCGATGACTTGCCGCTCTACATCGCCGCCCGGCTGGCCGAAATTGTCGGGGCGACGGTCCTCTTCGGCAAGGGCGTGGCCTGGGGCGGCCTGAGCGAGAACGAGCGCGTGCAGGCAGGCGCTGCGGGCTTTCCGGTCGCGAATTGGTCGCTGAACGAGTTCCTTGTTCCCCTCTATGCTGAATGGAGCCAGACCAAGGCCACTGGTGCCAAGGGGCTTGGCGGGAGCTTGATGACCTGGCTACAGGACAACCGGAAGAACCCGGATTTCGCCTGGCTTCGCAACTGGGTGCGCGAGCATGCGATCGAACACCTGCCGCTCGGTCCCGGAGACGAGTTCCTCGGTCCCGTGACCCGCCGGAGCCTCCATTCCATCTATTCGGCCGCGACCGAGTACGGTGTGCATCCGAAGCGGTTGAGGAAGCTCCTAATCCAGGAAGGTATCGTTGGGGCGGAGTCGGCCCACCTGACCGATGCGCGCGTCGTGTTCCACGCCGAGGCGGCCCACGGCCTCATCGCTGCCGCGGCCGAGGAGATCATCGGGGAAGAAGCCCGCGAGTATCTCGGAATGAACCGCGTCCAGTGGGACCAGATGCGCGGAGCGAGGCTCGTCGATACGCTCTTTGCGGAAACCGACGAGACACACCGGGCATATTCGAAGACGGGGCTGGATGCCTTCCTCGCAAGCGTCCGATACGTCAGGGGCGACAGCGATGGGCTGGTCCCAGTCTCGAGAGCAGCGAAGCTCGCGGTCTGCGGCTATGTGGATGTGGTGAGGCTCCTCCAGAAAGGCAGCCTCGATAGGGTGGGGGTCGATCCGTCCCAGAAAGGTTTCGCGGGAATCCTTGTCGACGCGGATGAGGTGAAGCGAATGGTTCCCAAGCCTGCCCTTCCCGGCCTGACGGCGAGGCAAGCTGCGGAGCGGATCGGTGTCGTGATCGACACCGTGCACGCCCTCACGGCGAACGGCGACCTACCCTCCATGGTCCAGCAGACGTATGGCGGCAAGCGGGAGGCGCGCCTGATCCGGCCGGAGGATATCGATGCCTTCCTGGCTGAGTACATGCCGCTGTCGGAACTGTCGAAACACCTGGGGGTGGAGGGATGGCCCAGGCACGCGTGCCGGATCGCGGAAGAGGAAGGTGTCTTCCCTATCTTCACCAGGGAGACCCGGCGTTCGGTGATCTTCCGCCGGACAGATGTCGAACCGATCATCGCTGCTCGCCTGATCCCGAACTAGACCTCAGCCGCCTCCATCAGCGGCTTTTCCAAGCCCCGCCTCGTGCGGGGTTTTTTTGTGCCTGAAGCCACGCCCAAGAGCCGTCCAGAGACAGACCTTAAGTCACCTTGGAGACAGCTTGCGTCGCACACCGTTTAGAAAAGCCAATGAAATCAGCCTTGCCGCAGATTCCAGAGACAAACCTTAGGTGCCTCCACACTTGGTTGCGCACTTAAGGTCTGTCCCAGAGTGCGCAACTTTGTCCCGAGGGAGACTTAAGGTCTGTCCTAAGCAGATTTTGTGGCCAATCGACATTCATGGCGCGCAGGCGTTAAGGTTTTTACGAACCTACGGACAGGTTTCTCAACGCAACCGCCATGAATCTGCCGTTCCGTTTCCCACCGCCATAAGAGACGTGCTCTTCGTGTTGGCCAATTCTCGTCCCGAGTGGGGCCGAAAACAGTCTGGCGGCTACTAGCATCTAATCACGGGAAGACTACCGTTCTGCGACCGATAGGACGGTTCTAACGGACATGAGTGCCGCACTGCGTATCCTCAAAGGAATCCCTTCCGGGCAATACGCGCGGAGGTCAATCCGCCGGGAGGATGCAACTGCCGCGAATATCTCGATTCTCGCCGAGTCTTTAGGGGTGAACCCGGATAACCGTCTTGCCCGCACGCCGCTCGGTCGAATTGAAGGTGACGACGGCATCGTCGAGGGACGAGATTTTGCCGATGTTCGTCCGCAACCGTCCGTCCCGAACCCGCTGCACGATCTCTGCAAGCTGTGCGCGATCTGCCTCGACGACGAAGTCGATCGTCAGGCCGTCGGCGGGCCGGACATCCGTCGGTGCGACGACCGTTACGAGCGTACCGCCCGCGCGGATCAGGGCCGCCGACCGCTTCTGGATGTCGCCACCGATGACATCGAACACCAGATCGACACCGCCGACATCTTCCAACCTGTCGTTCCCCAGGTCGACGAATTCGTTCGCGCCGAAGTCGAGTACCTTCTGCCGGTCGGCAGCGCGCCCGGTGCCGATGACATAGGCCCCCGCCTCCCGCGCAACCTGCGTCACCATCGACCCGACTGCACCGGCGGCGCCATGGGCAAGCACGCTCTGTCCCGCCTGAAGGCGGCCGTGCTGGAACAGGCCCTGCCATGCCGTCAGGCCTGAGATCGGCAGGCTTGCGCCCACCGTGAAGTCGACGTCGCCAGGCAACGGTGCGAGGTTGCGAGCCTCCATGGCGATATATTCGGCGAGCGTGCCGTCGCGATGCCAGTCCGCGAGGCCGAACACCCGCTGGCCGACTGACAGTCCCGTCGTGCCGTAACCAAGCGCGGTGACGATGCCGGCCAGCTCGTGGCCTGGAATCGAGGGGGTGCGCTCACGGAAGGCGCGGTCCGTCCAGGTCGAAGGCCACTCCAGCTCGGTGTTGACGAATCCTGCCGCGTGGACCTCAACGACGACATCGTTGATCGCGGCCTGCGGTTCAGGCCGATCCACCAGCTGCATTCCCGCCATTCCCGCAGCCTGGTCCGTTACCACGATTGCCTTCATCGGACCTGTCTCCTCTGCTGTTTGTTCGGTGGAAATGCAGCTTGTCTGAACAGGCCGTCCAACGTCTTATGTCTCGCTGTCGGACGGCATTTTTGCTGGCCTTGATCGTCGCAGAGCCGGGCAAAAATTGCCAATAGCTGGCATGTATAGTTTCCATGCGGCCCGGTAATTGCAGCATTCGTAGGCTTGCTCGGCCTGCAAGCGCCGTGCGAAAGGCGAAGGGGACGATAATGGAACTCAACCAGATCAGATATTTCCTGGACCTGGCGGATACCCTCAATTTCACCGAAGCGGCCATGCGCAGTGGGGTATCCCAGCCCACGCTCACCCGCGCGATCCAGCGGCTTGAACAGGAACTGGGCGGAACGCTGGTCTATCGCGACGGCAAGGACAGTCGACTGACAGCGCTCGGCCGTGACATACGATCCGAATTTGCCGCGATAGCGGACATTGAGCAGCGGGTTCGCGCAATCTCCCTCAACCGGGTTCGCGGTCGCCGGGAGACCTTGACGCTAGGCATCGTCAACACCATCGCGCCGGGGCTGATTACCGGCTTCGTTGCGCACGCCATGCGACAGATGCCGATGCTGGAACTGGTTCTCCAGCCGATAACCCGCGACGAGGGACTGGAGCGCCTGCTCGGTGGCCAGATAGACGGCTGCTTCTGCACCGACCCGATGGCCGCAAACAACAAGATCGCTACCGTAAAAATGTTCAGCGAGCGCCTTCTGCTGGCGATGGCCCAAGGACACGGGCTGGCAAACCAGGCTTCGGTTTCACTGACTGAACTGTCGGAGCAACCCTATCTCGACCGGCTTCAATGTGAATTCCGCTCGCGGGTACAAAATCACTTGCGCGAACGCGCGATCATCATGATCCCAAGACTGCGGTCCGAACGGGAGGATTTGATCCAACAGGCCGTGGCGGAGGGCGCCGGCGTTTGCATGCTGCCCGAGCGTTCGGCGATCGTGGGCGGCCTCACCCTGCGCCCGGTCGACACGCTTGACCTGTCGCGCACGGTCGCGTTCCAGTCGATCTCGGGCTCGGGAACAGCAGCGGCGCTGCGGCAATTCCGGGTCCTGATCGAGCGGCATGTGTGGTCATGAATTCATGAGGTATGCCGGCGACACATCGAAACTATAGTCGCGGCGCATTGGACAGCTTCGGGTCGGATATCCATCTTCCATGGCAGGAATTCCAAGGAGGACTTCATGGCAGCATACAGGAAGACAGAAGCCGCGATCGCAAGGCTGTCGCCCGAGGAATATCGGGTAACGCAGCAGGGCGCGACCGAGCGCCCGGGAACCGGCGTGCTTCTCCATAACAAGGAGCCCGGCATCTACGTCGATGTCGTCTCGGGCGAGCCGCTTTTCGCATCATCGGACAAGTTCGAGTCCGGCTGCGGGTGGCCGAGCTTCACCAAGCCGATCGAGCCGGCGAACGTGAATGAGTTGAGCGACGACAGCTACGGCATGATCCGCACAGAAGTGCGCTCGACCCATGGTGACAGCCATCTCGGCCACGTTTTCCCGGACGGACCAGCCGATCGCGGTGGCCTGCGCTATTGCATCAATTCGGCCTCGCTGCGCTTCGTGCCGCGTGACGAGATGGAAAGCCAGGGTTACGCAGACTATCTCAACCAGGTGGAGGATATCCGATGACGAACGAACGCGCTGTTCTGGCCGGAGGCTGTTTTTGGGGCATGCAGGACCTGATCCGTAAGCTGCCCGGCGTGGTCTCCACCCGTGTCGGCTACACGGGCGGCGATGTGCCGAATGCGACCTACCGCAATCATGGCACCCATGCCGAGGCCATCGAGATCATTTTCGATCCTGCGAAGACAACCTATCGCCGGCTGCTGGAGTTCTTCTTCCAGATCCACGATCCGACGACGCTGAACCGTCAGGGCAACGACCTTGGCACCAGCTACCGCTCGGCGATCTACTTCACCAGCGACGAGCAGAAGGTCGTTGCGCTGGATACGATCGCGGATGTCGATGCTTCGGGACTGTGGCCCGGCAAAGTCGTCACCGAAGTCGAACCGGTCGGCGATTTCTGGGAAGCGGAACCCGAACACCAGGATTATCTCGAGCGCATCCCGAACGGCTACACCTGCCACTTCGCACGCCCAGGCTGGGTTCTGCCGCGCAGGCAGAATGACGCCGCCTAGCAGGCCTGAGGCTCACGGCATGACGCCGTGAGCCTCGTTGCGGAGGAGTTGGTGGAACCGGGGATTGTAAGGCTGTCTACCCCCGGCGCTGAAACGATGTCCCATTCCGTGATGATCGTCCACACTATGGGTTTGGCGGCCGCAACCAATGCATGTCGCCGCCAGCTATATCCGGTTGGCACTGGCCTTGTTGGCCAGAATCATGGCGCGGTGCGCTTCCCGCTTTCTGCCGATCTCTCGATTGCCGCGATGACCCGATGCACAGCCACGGCATCCTCAAAGCTGGGCGCCGTGCGCGTGCCCTCGCGCAGATCCCGGGCCATTGCGGCATAGACGCGGGCGACGTTCCCAGGCTCCGTGCCCTCGGGCCAGCCGGAACGGTATGTCGCCGGGACTTCCAGTGGTCGGAATGTTTTTTCGTCTCCACGTGCGCTTGAAAGGGAAAGCCGGACCATTTGTGTATGGCCAGAGGAACCCGAAATTCGGATGTCGCCCTCCGTGCCATGGATTTCCCAGAACAGGCCCTGTCCGTCCCGCGACGACCCACCACGATAATGAACGGAGATAGGGACGCCGCTGGCGAACACACCGCTGACCAGTACCTGGTCCGGGGCCGTCACCGGCAACACCTTGCCGCTATCGGCGGCATGCGCGGTTGGTCGTCGTGTGGCCAATACGGCCGAGACTTCCGCGATATCGCCGAAGACGCTCCTGAGCGCTGCCAATGTGTGCCCGACCGGGATCGTCAACATCGTTGCGCCGTTAGCGCGATCGAGAAGATATCCATACGTCCTCTCATCCGGAATGGTGCCGCCGCCCAAGGCTGCGCCGCCCCGACCGACCAGAGTGGTCGACAGCACCTTGCCGACGAACCCGTCCGCTATAAGTTGACGCAGATACGCTATTTCAGGGGCGAATGGGGCTTGAGTGCCAACCACGGCAAGGACACCCCTGGATCGGGCCAGCGCTGCCATCTCCTCCGCTTCAGCCAGGTTTCTGCCAAGCGGCCACTCGCAGTAGACGTGCTTGCCTGCCTCGATCGCCGCTTTGACGATCTCGAAATGAGGTGGCACCTTGACTGCGACGGTCACGATGTCGATCTCCGGCGTCGCGACCAGTTCGGCAACATCGGCAAAAGCCCGGGAGAGCCCTGCTTCGCGTGCGGCGGCCTCGGCGCTGGCCTTGTGCGTATTTGCCACTCCGACGATTTCGAAAGTGTCAGACAACGCGCGTAATGCGGGGATGTGAGCCCGCGCGGCCCAGCTCCTGCCTGGCTGCAGGCCGACAATGCCTACCCCGATGCGTTCTTCCGCCATGACGTTCGTTTTCCTCGATGGAATCTGTGTATTGCAGGACCGACAATGCAGCTGCCGGCACCACTCGTTCGCCTACGAGAATACTCTCGCTTCTTACCTGCGGAAATTCGGTATATATGCGAACGATCCTTGAGAATTCGCACAGATGGTCGATTGGGAAGATATCCGGCATTTCCTGGCCGTGGCCCAAACCGGGACGCTTTCAGGTGCCGCCCGCAGCCTGAAGGTGGATCATGCCACGGTCAGTCGCAGGCTTGCCAGGCTCGAGGCCGATCTGGACGTCCGCCTGGTTGATCGCCTGCCACGATCCTGCCGGCTGACCGGTATCGGCAAACAGGTATTCGAGCGCGCCGTTGAGATGGACGCCGGAGCTCAGGGTATCGCGCGGATGGCCAAGGCTGCCCACGCTCCGCTTGTCGGCCGGGTCATGCTAAGCGCACCGCCGGTTCTGGTTACGCATCTCCTGGCTGAACGGCTGCCCGACTTCCGCGCGGAATACCCCGACATTCGTCTTTCGCTCTCCGCACAGGGACAGCGCGTCTCGCTCAGCCGTCGCGAAGCCGATGTCGCCGTACGATTTGCCCGTTCCGAAGAAGCGGGCAGCGTGATGCGGAAACTCGGGACGATGGCTTTCGGGCTCTATGCGCATCGCTCCTATCCCCATCTGGCAAGGCCTGATGACTGGCAGTTCATAGCGTGGGATCAAAGCTACAGTGACATGTCCCAGCAAGCGTGGCTTCTCGGGATCGCCAACGGGCGCCCGGTGGCGTGCGAACTGACCCATTCAAGCGAACATCTTGTCGCGGTCCGGGCGAAGGTGGGTGTCGCGGGCTTGCCCTGCCTTCTGGGAGACAAGGATCCCGACCTCGTGCGGATCCACGAGAACGTGCCTTATTATGCCCGCGACGTCTGGCTCGTGGTTCATCGCGATTTGCGCAAGAACCCCGCCATCCGCGCCGTGATGGATTTCGTTTCTCAGGTCGTCGAAAAGGAGCCGCTGCTGCGAATTATCCGCTGAGGAAGGCTATAGCGTGGACGTGGCCCGGTCTTCGTTATTCATGCCTCGGTGTAGCCGGCGGCACAGCCGTGATGACCTGAGACCGGCGGATCGCCGCCGCAAGGCTCGTAGGCCCCGCGCCGACAATCACAACGTCGAATTCCATGCTCTCGCGTTCGATGTCGCCCGTGCGCGGAAAGCTCCTGTATCGGCGAACTAGGCAGAGACGTTGCCGAGATAAGCGCTGATGACAGCGTCGTCGTTCGCGAGTTCGTTTCCAGGGCCGTCGAGCACGATGCGGCCAGCCTCCAGCACGTAGGCATAGTCTGCGAACTTCAGCGCGACCTTGCTGTTCTGCTCAACCAGCAGGACGGTGACGCCCTCCCGGTTCAGCCGCTGGACGATGTTCATGACCTCGCGGATCATCTGCGGCGCCAGCCCCATCGACGGCTCGTCGAGCAGAAGGACTTTCGGCTCGGCCATCAAGGCGCGTCCGATCGCCAGCATCTGTTGCTCTCCGCCCGACAGGTTCCGCGCATCGCCGTGCTGGCGGCGCTCCAGGATCGGGAAGATTTCGAAGACATGCTCCATGCGGCGCCGACGCTCCACATCGTCCTTGAGCGTGAAGGAGCCCAGGTCGAGGTTTTCCCGGATCGTCATCTCGCCGAAGATGCGGCGCCCTTCCGGAACATGGACGAGCCCCTTGTGCGGCAGGCGGTGCGCCGCGGTCCTGGTGATGTCCTCGCCCAGGAAACTGACAGTCCCGGACGCTGCCGGCACCAAGCCCGAAAGGGTCCGCAAGGTGGTACTTTTGCCCGCGCCGTTCGCCCCCAGAAGTGCCACCACCTGCCCGCGTCTGACCGACAGACTGACACCGTGGAGAGCCTGTACGCTGCCGTAGCGCGTGACGACGTTGTCGGCAGACAGGACGATGTCGGAACCCATCCTACTCCTCCGTGCCCAGATAGGCTTCGATGACCTTCGGGTCGGCGCGCACCGCCGCAGGGGAGCCGTCTGCGATCTTCTGGCCGTGATCGAACACCACGATGTTTTCGGAGACCTGCATGACAAGGCCCATATCATGCTCGATCAGCAGCACGGTCACGCCGGTCTCGTCGCGAATCCTGCGTATCAGATGCACGAGATCGAGCTTCTCCTTTTCGTTCAGGCCGGCTGCGGGCTCGTCCAGCAGAATGATTTCAGGGATCGAGGCCAGGGCACGGGCCAGTTCCAGCCGCCGCTGGTCGCCGTAAGCGAGACCGCCGGCGAGACGGGATGCATGCTTGCCTATGCCGACGAAATCAAGCCAGCGCATGCCCACGGACCGGATTTCTTCTTCCTCCCGGCGCTGCGACGGCAGATGCAGGATCGCCGACACGATGCCGTGCCGGGTGCGGCAGTGCTGGCCCGACATCACGTTCTCGAGCACCGACATCTCCTTGAACAGCCGGATATTCTGGAAGGTGCGTGCGAGACCCAGCGCGGTGATGCGATGCGGGGGCAATCCCGCTATGGGGCGTCCGGACAGCGTGATCGAGCCGCCCTTCGGCTTGTAGAAGCCGGTCAGGCAGTTGAACAGGGATGTCTTTCCCGCTCCGTTCGGCCCGATGAGGCTGTTGATCGCGCCCTTTTCCACGGAGAAGGAAATATCCTGGAGAACCTTCAGTCCTCCAAAACTGAGGTGCAGGTCCTTGATCTCCAACAGAGCCATGGTCAAACCCGCCTGTCCGGCCACAAGCCCGTCGGCCTGAACAGCATGACCGCGAGGAGCGCGAGCGCCGTCACCAGCGGACGATAGGTGCCGACACCGCGCAGAACCTCGGGAAGCAGAGCGACCAGAATAGCACCGAGGACAACCCCCGGAATCCGGCCCATTCCTCCCAGGACCACCCCGAGCAGGATGATGAGCGACTGGGCGAAGGTAAAGCTCTCCGGCGAGATCGCAGTCATCTTGGCTGCATAGAGACAGCCGGCCACCGAGGCGATCACCGCTCCCATCATGTAGGCCTGCAGCTTCACCGAGACCCGGTTGATGCCGATGCCTGCTGCAGCGTCCTCGTCGTAACGGACGTAGAGCCACGCCCTGCCGATGCGTGAGCGCTCGACGCTCAGGCACACGAAGACGGTGACCAGCGCAAGCGCCAGGAAGGCGTAGTAGAAGTGTTGCACCTGAAACAGACGGAACCCGAATATCTCGGGGCGTTCGATGCCTATGAGACCGCTGGCGCCTCCGGTAATGTCGAGATTGCGGGCGATGATGCGTACGATCTCGCCGAATCCCAGCGTCACGATCGCCAGGTAGTCGCTGCGAAGCCTCAGCGTCGGCGTGCCGATGATGATGCCGGCAATACAGGCGGCCACCATGGCGATGGGTATGGTAAGCCAGAAGTTGAATCCGAACTCCGCCGTCAGGATGCCCGTCGTGTATGCTCCGACGGCGAAGAAGGCCGCGTAGCCGAGATCCAGCAGCCCGGCGTAGCCGACGACGACGTTCAGACCGAGGCACAACACGACGTAAAGCAGAACGTTGGTGCCTACCTCGAGCACGTACGCGTTAGAAAACTGCGGCAGCGCCAGTGCGCAGAGAAGCACCGCCACGCCCATCGCAACGACAGGACGGCTTATCGAGGATGCGGGCGCCATGGCCAGCATGTGGTCGACAGGCACGCCCGGCGCGGGCACGTCTTTCGCTTCGTCCGACATCAAACGCGCTCCACCACTGAGCGGCCGAGGATTCCAGTCGGCTTGAACACCAGGAACAGGATCAGCGCGCCGAAGACGAAGACATCGCGCCACTCCGATCCGATGAAAGGCAGGGACGACCCGAACGATTCCAGCAAGCCGAGCAGCAAGCCGCCAAGCATGGCGCCGGGCACGCTGCCGATGCCGCCGATCACCGCCGCGGTGAAGGCTTTCAGCCCCATGATGAAACCCATGAAGAAATGGACGCTTCCATAGTAGGCGCCCGCCATCACCCCGCCCCCGGCTGCGAGCGCCGAGCCCATGAAGAACGTCAGTGCGATCACCCGGTCGACGTCGATGCCCATGAGGCGGCTTGCCCCCATGTCGATCGACACGGCGCGCATGGCCTTGCCGTACATCGTGCGCGATATGAAGGTCTGCATGCCGGTCATCAGAACGATGGCGGCCGCGACGAGGATCATCTGCGTATAGGTGATGTGGACGGCGGAAATGTCGATGCCGGAATAGCCCAGATCGGTGTTGAACGCGAAGTGCCGCCCTCCCGTGAGTGCGAGCGCGCCGCCGTTCAACACCATGGAGGCTCCGAGCGCGGTGATGAGGATGGAAAGACGCGGTGCGTTGCGCATCGGTCGGTAGGCGAAGCGCTCGATGATCACACCGAGCAGCCCCACGGCCAGCATTGAAGCCAACAGGGCACACACGACGGCGAGCCAACCGTTACCCAGCCATACGCCAACCGTGGAGAAAACGACGAGGCCGGCGAAAGCGCCTGTCATGTAGATGTCGCCGTGCGCGAAGTTCAGGAGCTTGATGACGCCGAAGACCATGCTGTAGCCGAGCGCGATCAGGGCATAGAACGACCCCACGATGAGGCCGTTGACAAGTTGCTGAATGACGAGGTCGAACGTCATGGGAACCCAAAGGCAACGGAATTGGAGAAGCGGCGGATGCCGAACTTCGGTGACGCGAGGGACGGCATCGCCGTTCCCTCGCGACCCTGCAGTCGCTACTCGTCAGCGACCCACTTGCCGCCCTTGGCCACGACCGGGCGGAAATTGGACGTCTGGAGCGTGTGCTTGTCGGTGAATTTGATCTCGCCGGCCAAGCCCTTGTAGTCGCTCGACGCGAGCGCTTCGATGATCGCCTTATGGTCTGTCGACTTCGCCCGCCCGATCGCGTCGGCGATCAGGTTGCCGGCGTCGTCGGAGAGCGCCGCATAGGCGCCCGCGTCGCGCCCGTAGGCGGCCTTGTACCTGTCCTTGAAGTCTGCCGCGCCCGACAACAAGTCGACGGTGGGCGGCGACAGCAGATAGGCGCCCTCACCCGCTGAGCCCGCGATCTGCAAATACTCAGGCGAATTGTTGCCGTCGCCCAGCACGATGCCGCCCTGGAAGCCGGCCTGGCGCAACTGCTTTGTCAGCAGGGCTCCACCGGCGTGATAAGCGGTCCAGAAGACGGCTTCCGCGCCGGTCGACTTGATCTTGGTCACCACCGCCGAATAGTCCTGTTCGCCGGCGGTCGTGGTTTCCCTGTCGACCACCTCTCCGCCTGCCTTCTTGAAGGCTTCCGCGGTGAGTTTGGCCAAATCCGAGGAATAGGCGTCGCCTTCGTCGATGACGGCAATCTTCTTGTAGCCGTTCTTCTGGAACAGCTCTATCGCCGTGACTGCCTGCATATCGCCCGTCGAATTGATCATGAAGGCGTTGCCGGGATTGGCATCGACGAGTTTGGTCGAATTGGCCCCGATGATGATGAAGGGAATGCCGGCGTCACCATAGATCTTCAACGTCGGCAGCACCGCGCCCGAACAGTAGCCGCCCAGGATCGCGGTCACGCCCTCCGAGACGAGCTTGCTCGCCGCCGTCACGCCTTGCTGCGGGTCGCAGGCGTCATCTGCCGTCACGGTGGTAAGGGTGTCGCCGTTGACGCCGCCCTTTTCGTTGACGGCGCCGATCGCCAGCTTGATCGCGTTTTCCATGTCCTGCCCCTCGCTGGCCAGCTGGCCAGTCATGGGCGCGATGATACCCAGCTTGACGTCTGCGGCCGATGCCGCCGAGGTCAAGGCCACGCCGGCGAGAGCCGTGGCACAAGCAAGCCTCCTGATCATTGCTACCATAAGAACCTCCATTCTTCCCCTGTTGAGCAGCCTAACGTCCGGCTGCGGTTTCATCTTCTCCCGGGATGATCGCCCCCGTTGATTCCGACCTGAAGGCCGTCGCAGGACGGCAACCGACCGGAGGCCCTCCGCAGCCGACCGATCTGGCAGCCTTACCTGGCATAGGCGCCCCGGTAGCGTCCCTCCCGGATGCTGAGCATGATGTCGGCTTCTCGCGCCTCTTGTGCCTCGACCGAAGCAAGCAGTTCAGCGGCACCCTCGACCGGAAAGGCCACGACACCGTCTTCGTCGCCGACCACGATATCGCCGGGATGAACCACCATCCCGCCGACGCAGACCGGCACGTTGATCGCGCCAGGCCCGTCCTTGTAAGGCCCCAGATGAACGGCCGACCGGGCAAAGCACGGAAAAGCCTTCTTTCCGATCGCGCCCGAGTCGCGAATGGCGCCGTCGATGACGATACCTGCCGCGCCGCGGGATGCGGCGACGCTGGTCATGATCTCCCCGATCAGGGCGCGGCCCTCGTAGCCGCCACCGTCTACCACGATGACATCGCCCGGATTGATCAGGTCCAGCGCGCGATGAATGAACTGATTGTCGCCGGCGCGTGTCCTTACGGTCAGGGCCCTTCCGGCCATGATATCCGCGAATTTATGGAACGGGCGCAGCCCGACCGCGCCGGGGACGCGTTCGAGGTTGTCGCTGATCAAGGGCGTTCCGAAGGCGCGAAAAGCTTCGATCAATTCGTTTGCTCGTGCCGCGTCTGTCATGGCCCACTCCCTATGCGTCAAGTTATGAATATATTATCCAACTACGCAAGCGTAAAAATCGAGGGCAGCGGCTGAAATTCCCGCCGCGAGGCAGCTCAAGCAATATTTACCCACGTTCTGGCTGATTTTTCGCACGCGCATAAGCGAACCACGACTTGCGCATTCGATGCCTAGCGTTCTAGTTTGGATACCATATCCACACTGAAGACAAACCTGAAAGGACGTTCGACGTGAAGCACGAGGGAAAAGTCGTCATGGTCACCGGGGCGGCTCAGGGGCTGGGCCTCGCATGCGCCGAGCGCTTTCACGCCGATGGTGCCAAAGTCATGCTGGTCGACGTGCAGGAAGAAAAGGTGAAGGCCGTTGCCGCGCGATTCGGCGGCAATGCCGCCTATTGGGTCGGCGATCTTCTTCGGATCACCAGATCGATGGCGGACGAAATCGTTGCGGCGACCGTACAAGCATTCGGAAAGCTCGACATCCTGATCGCCAACGCCGGCATCATACATCTGGCGAAGTTCGTGGACTTCCCGGAGGAGGAATTTGACAACATCCTCACCGTCAACCTGAAATCCGCATTCCTCCTCGGCCAGTCGGCCGCAAGGCAGATGATTGCGCAGGGACACGGTGGTTCGATCATCAACATGTCTTCAATCAACGCCATCCTGGCCAATCCTCATTCCGTCGGCTACGCCGTCTCGAAAGGCGGGATGAAGCAGCTTACGGCCGTCATGGCGGTAGGCCTGATCGAGCATGGTATCCGGGTCAATGCCATCGGGCCCGGCACCATCATGACCGAGTTGAACTTGCGTTCGGTCATGGCGACCGAGGAGCAGCGTCGCATGATCCTTTCCCGGACGCCCGCCCGTCGTCTCGGCGAGCCGCATGAGGTCGCAAGCGTGGCTTCGTTCCTGGCTAGCGAGGACGCATCCTACATCGTAGGCCAAACCATCTATCCAGACGGCGGCCGCCTGATCCTGAACTACACCGTGCCGGTCGAGGAATGACTCCAATGCCCGTCGCTGCACCGCGTATCAGCCTTGCCGGATCGGGCGCGCTGCTGCTCGACGGCGCGCTAGGCGCCTTCAGCGACGTCGTCCAGCACCGGGTCTGGGCGGTCGCAAAGGCGGCCCTTGAGCTGGAGGGTGTGCGCGAGACGGTCCCGGGCATGAACAACCTGCTCGTCCTTTTCGATCCGCTTGCCTTGGCTGCGACCGACATCAGTTTGCAATTGACCTCTCTATGGACGGAGGCCGATGCCACGGGGCTCGTCGGCCGCCAGCACAACATTCTGGTCGCCTATGGCGGCGCTGGCGGCGAGGACCTCGCCGGATGGGCCACCCACTGCGGCATGACGGTCGAGGAAGCCGTCAGGCGCCATTCGACCGCGACATATACGGTCGCCGCCGTCGGCGCGATGCCGGGCTTTCCCTACCTGTCGGGCCTGGATCCGAAACTCGCCTGGGCGCGCCGCAGCACGCCGCGCCTCAAGGTGGTCGAGGGCGCCGTCATCATCGGCGGCGCGCAGGCCGGCATCATGCCGATGACGGCGCCGTCAGGCTGGCACATCATCGGCCATACCGAAGTAAAGTTGTTCGACCCCGGTGGCGAGACGCCGGTGCTGCTCAGGCCCGGAGACACGATCCGGTTCGACATTGCGAGCATGGAAGCATGATCGAGATTCTGACAACCGGCCTGCCCAACACGGTGCAGGATCTCGGTCGCCCCGGCCGCCTTGCGCTGGGCGTCAGCCATGGCGGCGCCATGGATGGCCAGGCGCTGGCCGTCGCAAACCTCATGCTCGGCAACGACGCCACGGCCGCGGGCATCGAGGTAGCGCTCCATCCTTTCCGGCTGCGCGCTCATGTCGACACCGCGATCGCCGTCACCGGGGCCGATTGCCGCGTCACCGTCGATGACAGGCCCTACCCATCCTGGTGGGCGATGCCGATCCGCGCCGGAGAGACGCTGGCCGTCGAGGCACCGCGTGCCGGCGCGCGCTCGTACCTGGCCTTTGCGGGCGGCCTCGACGTCCCGGTCGTCATCGGCTCGCGCGCGACCGACGTGAAGGGCGGCTTCGGCGGGCTGAACGGAGGCGGCCTGTCGCGCGGCGATCGCCTTGCTCTGAATCCGGCACAGTGCCTCCTGCCGACAGGAGGGATCGGCGCGGCCGTTGACGAACGGCGTCCCGCCGCCGATGGCCGCACGAGCTTGCGGGTGCTGCCGGGAGCCGAGTTCGATGCCTTCACACCGCAAGCACAGAGCGCCTTCATCGAAACCGAATGGACCGTCACAAACGACGCCAACCGCATGGGGTATCGCCTCTCGGGCGAAACCCTGTCGCTCGTCTCCCCGCTGGAGTTGCTGTCTCACGGCATCGTTCCCGGGACCGTGCAGGTGCCGTCGTCGGGGCAACCGATCATCCAGCTGACCGAGGCCAACACCTGTGGCGGCTATCCGAAGATCGCCACCGTCATCGAGGCCGACCTCTGGCGCCTGGCGCAAGCGCCGGTCGGCGCAAGGCTGCGCTTCACCCTCGTGTCGGGCGAAGAGGCCACCGAGGCACTCGGCGCGCAGCGTCGATGGCTTGACTCGTTCGCCACGGCGCTGAACCCGACGCGGCGACCGGGTTGAGCCGATCTTGGAGGAGGCAGCCAGGGATGGCCGACACCGCACTTATCAGCGTTGCCACATTGCCGCGAGCCGGCCCGACGATCCCCTGGCGCGTGCGGAATTCCTGTTCGAGGCCATCCTGGGCCAGGGCGCACGCCTGCCTTCGCAGCGACGCTTCGCGGCACGCGCGAAGTCCGAGGCCGAGGGCATAAGCCTTTCCGCCACGGAAGCCGCACAGCTTGACCGTTTTCTGAAGCAGGGACTCGAAGCCGTCTGATCCTGGTTATGCAAGGAGGAGAGAATGAGGTGGTCTAGGACCTTCACCGTCGTCGGCTGCCATGCCGAGGGCGAAGTCGGCAATGTCATCACTGGCGGCGTCATGGACGTGCCGGGCAGCACCATGTTCGAAAAGAAAGAGT
>JBQCHN010000032.1:0-4985 GCA_051954615.1 Mesorhizobium sp.
GCGCCAGCTGCAATGCTGCGAGGAGCCGCTGACGGCGGTGGCCTGCAATCTCGGCTTCACCACGCAGGGCAATTTCACCCGCTTCTTCCGCGACCATGCCGGCGTGCCGCCGACGCTGTATCGCGAGGCGGCTCGGCTGGCAGGCTGAATTTTTCAGACGCTTCGATAAGGCGCCAAGACGCCTTGATAAGCGGCGGCTTTCATATCGTCCTACCGTTTCCTTGCCCTGAAGCGTGTCGTGATCTTTCAGATTTGCTTCCCACGCTTCAGGCTTTTGGTTTGACGCATGTCTCCTGAAACCGGGACCACTTTCGGGAGACATGCTGTAGCAGCGAGGAGCACCCAGCCATGGCGTCAGTCACCGTCTCCAGCGTCATAGATGCGCCGATCGAGAAGGTCTGGGCACGCATCCGCGATTTCAACGGCCTGCCGTCCTGGCATCCGCGCATGGTGGAGAGCCACATCGAGGACGGCAAGGACGCCGAGGCCATCGGCTGCGTGCGCAACTTCAAGGTGGCGAGCGGCGCCACCATCCGCGAAAAGCTGCTGGACTTCTCCGACGCCGATTTCCGCGTTTCCTATTCGATCATCGAGACGCCGCAGCCGATCTCCAACCACACGGCGACGCTGCAGTTGCGGCGCGTCACCGACGGCGAGCGCACCTATGCAGAGTGGAGCGCCGATTTCGACGCGCCGGCCGACCAGGCCGACGCGGTGGCCAGCGGTATGGGCGCCAACGTCTTCCAGGGCGGCTTCAATGCGCTGAAGGATCATTTCTCGGGAAAGGCCTGATCTCGGGCAAGTCCTGACATCGGGCAGAGGCAAGCGGGAGGACACGATGCCGCTGACGTTCCAGACCTTTTCCACCGTTGCCGGTGCCGGCGCCGCGCTGAAGGCGTCGGGCACGCGCTATCTCGGCGGCGGGACGCTCGCCGTGCGCGCCGCCAACGAGGGCGACCTGTCGTTCTCGACGCTGGTCCGGGCGACCGATCCGGCGCTGTCGGCCATCGCGGTCGAGGGCGCGCACGCCACCATCGGCGCCGGCGTGACCATGGCGGCGGTCGCCGCCTATCCCGTCCTTTCCTCGATCGCCAGGGCGGCGCGCGCCGTCGGCGGGCCGGCGGTCCGCAACCAGGCCACCGTCGGCGGCAACCTGTTTGCCGCCTCGCCCTATGGCGATTTCACGGTCGCGCTGCTGGCGCTGGACGCCACCGTGCATGCCGGCGAGCGCGCCATGCGGATTGAGGAATTTCTCGCCGGACGGGATGGCTTCACCGGCATTGTCACCGCCATCAGCTTCGACGTGCCGCGGGACGGCAGCTTCCGTTTCCTCAAGGTTTCGCGCGTCAAGCCGAAGGGCGTTTCGGTCCTCAGCATTGCCGCAGTCGTCGAGGAGGACGGCGACCGCCGCGTCACGGCGGCGCGCATCGGCCTCGGCTGCATGGCGGACCGGCCGATCAGGGCCAAGGCGGCGGAAAAGGCGCTGGTCGGCAACCGGCTGACGCCGGAGGGAATCGCCGCCGTGCTCGCCGTCGCAGGCGAAGGCACGGTGCCGCCGACCGATTCTATAGCCAGCGCCTGGTACCGCGCCGAGGTGCTGCCGGTGCATCTGAAACGACTGCTTCTTGATCGATAGAGCGGCGTCAGGCCGCGGTCCGGGAGGAAAGATGGCCAAGGTTCCTGTGCAATTTTCACTCAACGGCAGCGAGAAGGCCGAATTCGTCGAGAGCGGCGCGACGCTGCTTGCCGTGTTGCGCGGCAAGGCGGGCGACACCTCGCCCAAGGGCGGCTGCCATCAGGGCACCTGCGGCGCCTGTTCCGTCATCATCGACGGCGAACTCAGGCTGTCCTGCCTGACGCTTGCCGAAACCTGCGATGGTGCCGAAATCACCACAACGGCGGGGCTGGCGGAGGCCGGCGTGCTGCATCCCTTGCAGCGCGCCTTCATGGACGGTTTCGCGGCGCAATGCGGCTTCTGCACGCCTGGTATGCTGATGGCCGCCAAGGCGCTGCTCGACCGCACGCCGAACCCGACGCGCGAAGACGTGGTCGAGGCGATCTCCGGCAATGTCTGCCGCTGCACCGGCTACGAGCCTATCATCCAGGCGATTCTCGCGGCCGCCCGCGCCAATTCGCACAACGCGGCATAGGAGGAGACGATCATGCGGCTTGCGAAAAACTACTTCGCCGACGAGCGCAGGGACGACCTCAACGAGATCGGCCAGGGGCGGCCGCGCGCCGACGTGCCCGGTCACGTGACGGCCAAGACGACCTATTTCGCCGACCGGAACTTTCCGGGCATGCTGCACCTGAAGATGGTGCGCAGCCCGCATCACCATGCGCGCATCAGGTCGATCGACACGTCGGAGGCCGAGAAGCATCCGGGCGTCGTGCGCGTGCTGACCGCCAAGGACGTGCCGCACAACACCTACACCATCCTGATCCTCATCCAGATCGGCCCGGAAGACGAACATGTGCTGGCCGAGGACAAGGTGCGCTGGAAGGGCGAGGCGGTGGTGGCGGTGCTGGCCGAGACCGAGCGCGCCGCGCAGGAAGCGGCCGCCAAGGTCAAGGTGGACTACGAGGTACTGCCGGCCGTGCTCGACATGGAAGCGGCCTTGAAGCCCGGTGCGCCGCTGGTCAACGAGCACCACGGCCAGAACCACTACATGTACGACAGCGGCGCCTGCCGCAAGGTGCGCTTCGGCGACGTCGAGAAGGGTTTCGCCGAGGCCGACCATATCCTCGAGCAGACCTATTCGTCCTCGCCCATCGAGCAGGCGCCGATGGAGACGACCGGCTGCATCGCGGTGCCCGAGGGCAACGACCGCTTCACCTGCTACACCAACACGCAGGCGATGTTCTTCACCCTCGACAACACCTCCATCATCTTGCAGATGCCGGGCTCGCAACTGCATCTGGTCGGCGGCACGGCAGGCGGCGGCTTCGGCGGCAAGGTCGACGTCATCGTCGAGCCGATCGCCATCCTGGCGGCGAAGCTGACCGGCCGGCCGGTCTCCTTCATCTACAGCCGGCACGAGGAGATGCAGATTTCCTCGCCGCGCGCGGCAGAGACGATCACCATCAAGGACGGCGTCATGAAGGACGGGCGCATCGTCGCGCGCTATGTCACCGGCTATACCGACGCCGGCGCCTATTCGCGCCATTCGCCCTACGGCGCGCAGAAGGGCGCGGCGCACTATCCGGGGCCGTATACGATCCCCAATGTCTGGGCCGACACCTATTGCGTCTACACCAACCGCACGCCGTCCTCGGCCATGCGCGGCTTCGGCGTCACCATCGCCGACTTCGCGCTGGAGGTGCAGATGGACAAGCTGGCGCGGCTGATCGGCATGGACCCGCTGGAGTTCCGCTTCATCAACGCCTATCGCGACGGCGACATGAAGGCGCACCGGCAGACAACCGAGGGCGCGGCGCTCATCGAGTGCATGCAGGAGGCCGCGCGTGCCGCCAACTGGCCGGTGGCGGAGAAATACTACGCGCTGTCGTCGCATCCGAGGGAGGGCTGAGCATGGCCATCAGGCGCGGGCGCGGCGTTGCCGCCATCAACTATCCGACCGGCATGAACCTCGGCGGCGATCCCAGCCAGGCGCTGGTGCATTCCACCCCGACCGGCAATTTCATGGTGACGCTGTCCTCGGTCGATCTCGGCCAGGGATTGAAGCAGGTGATCTCGCAGATCTGCGCCGAGACGATCGGCGTGCCGACCGACCGGGTGGTGGTCGACACCGCCGACACCGACACCGGACCGCACTGTATGGGCACCTTCGCCTCGCGCGGCACGCACCGCATCGGCAACGCCGTCATCCAGGCGGCGAAGGAGGCGCGGCAGGTGATGCTGGAGGTGGCGGCCGAGGAACTGGAGGTCAACGCCGCCGACCTCGAAACGGACGGCGCCGGCAACATCCACGTCAAGGGTGCGCCGCAGAAGGCGATCTCGATCTTCGACACGGCGCTTTCGGCGCATTTCAAGCGCGGCCGCTCGATCTCCGGGCGCGGCATGTTTTTGGTGCCGCGCTCTTTCCCCGAAACCGAGACCGGCGCGATGAAGCCGGCGACCTGCTATGCGCATGCCTGCACGGTGACCGAGGTGGAGGTGGACGACGAGACGGGCGAGGTGACGGTGCTGACCGTCAAGAACGTCTTCGAGATCGGCCGCGCGCTGAACCCGAAGATGGTCGAGCAACAGCTCGTCGGCGGCTCCTGGATGGGCATTTCGCACACGCTCTACGAGACGACGGAGCCCTACTATCCGGCGCGCGAGCATGGCGGCTCGGACTTCAACGAATACCTGATGCCGGGGCCGGGCGACCTCGCCGACACCGAGATCATCGTTCTGGAGCGGCCCTCCGCCGACGGCCCGTATGGCGCCAAGGGGCCGGGCGAGATGTGCGCCAATCCGCAGATTCCGGCGCTCGCCAACGCCATCTTCGACGCCGTCGGCGTGCGCATCGATCATCTGCCGATCACGCCGGAGCGCATCTTGAGGGCGCTGAAGGAACAGAGGGCGGCGGGCTGAGCGGATGACCGCCACTGAGCTCCTCGCATCCCCCGAAGCCGTCGCCGCGGCGCTGGCGCAAAGCCGCTATCTTGCCGACGACAGCTTGGCCACCGCGATCTTCCTCGCCATCCGGCTCGGCAAGCCACTGCTGATCGAGGGTGCGCCGGGTGTCGGCAAGACGGAGGCCGCCAAGGCGGTGGCCGACGCGCTCGGCCGCGAGTTGGTGCGGCTGCAATGCTACGAAGGCATCGACGCCGCGCACGCGCTCTACGAATGGAACTACCAGCGGCAGTTGCTCGCCATACGCCAGAGCGCCGAGCATGAGGTCGACATCTACGGCGACCGTTTCCTGATCGACCGGCCGCTGATGCAGGTGCTCAGGGCACCGGAAAGGCGGCTGCTGCTGGTCGACGAGATCGACCGGTCGGACCACGAATTCGAGGCGCTGCTTCTGGAATTCCTG
>JBQCHN010000033.1:0-3390 GCA_051954615.1 Mesorhizobium sp.
TCGGCAGTAGCCTGCGATGACATTGGATCTCTTCCTTTGGGAGCGCCGTATGTAGGGACGGCGGCCGGCCGTGTCACACGAATTCGCTTGAGCCAAACGATCAGCGGAAGTGATGCCGTGTCAGGAGCGGCGTCAGGATCAGGCCACCCTGCCCTCGATCGCCCGGCCCCAGTCGAGCAGCGGCCGCGCGCGCAGGACGAAGGCGAAAAGCTCGTCGGCAAGCGCTGGCGAATGGATGCGCCTCGGCTCGATCCCGTGGCGCACGACGAAATGGCGGTTGCGCACGGCCGCCGCCAGATCCGGCTCGGTCACCGCCTCGAAGCCGCGCGGCGCCCGCTTCAGCCGTCCCTCTGCGCCGATCTCCAGCCCGTTCTTCTTCAGCACTGAGACCATCGCGCGAAAGACCTTCGGCTTTTCCACGACAGCAGCGCGCATGGCCTGCAGCAGCGGCGGCGCCGGCTGCCACCATGCCACGGCCGCGAAACAGCGTTCCAGCCCGACATGGACGAAGAACACGCCCTGCTCCATCTTGGTGCCGTCCGGCGACAGGATCGCCGAAACGTGGTCGGTGTAGGGTCGCTTATCCTTGGAAAAGCGCACGTCGCGATTGATGCGGAACTGCGATTTTTTCCGGTCCCCCTTGAGGGCAATCCCGGCCTCGCCGAAACGCTCGCTCAGAACGTCGATCAGGTCGCCCAGCGGCTCGCGCAGGTCCTGCTCGAACAAAGCGCGGTTTTCCTGGAACCATTCCCGGCTCTGATGGAAATTCAGCGCCTTGAGGAAGGGAATGGCCTTCTCGCCGAAGCCGTTGAAGACGGCCGCCATCAGGAACTCCGCCCCACGCGCTCGAGCCAGGCGTCCTCGTCGATCACCTCGATGCCGAGTTCGGTCGCTTGCTTCAGCTTGGAGCCGGCGCCTGGTCCCGCCACCACGAGGTCGGTCTTGGCCGACACCGAGCCGGCTACCTTGGCGCCCAGCCGTTCGGCCATGGCTTTTGCTTCCGAGCGCGTCATCTTCTCCAGCGAGCCGGTGAACACCACCGTCTTACCGGCCACGACGCTCTCCGCCGAAACCGTAACGACATAAGGCTTCGGGCGAACCTCGGCCAGAAGCGCTTCCAGCACGACGTCGTTGCGCTCATTGCCGAAGAAATCGCGCAACGCACCGATCACCGTGTCGCCGATGCCGTTGACGGAGGGAAACACCGTACGCGGGTCCTCGGCGGCCGCCGTCTCCTTGCCGACGCGAATCCATTCCTCGACGGTCGAGAAGGTGCGGGCGAGCACCGCTGCCGTCGTCTCGCCGATATGGCGGATGCCGAGCGCGAAGATGAAGCGGTCGAGTTCCGGCTCGCGGCGCGCGTCGATGGCGGCAAACAGCTTGTCGAGGCCCTCGAAATTGCGCTGGTCGGCGCTGCGCACGTTCTTGCGCTCCTTGCCCGACGCCGCCTCGCGCAGCTTCGCCTGCTCCTCGCGGCGCTCCGCCAACGCCTGCTGTGCCTCGGCGCGGCGGTTCCTCAGGGTGAAGATATCGGGGGCGGTCCTGATCAGCCCGGCATTGAAGAACAGGTCGATGTTCTCCGCACCCAGCCCTTCGATATCAAAAGCGCCGCGCGACACGAAATGGCGCAGCCCCTCCACTGCCTGCGCCGCGCAGATCAGTTCGCCGGTGCAGCGCCGGCGCGAATCCTCCTTGCCCGTCTTCTCGTTGATCTCGCGCGTCGCCGGCGAGCCGCAGACCGGGCAGGTATGCGGCATCCGATAGGGTTCGGCCGTCGCGGGGCGCTTGTCGAGCAGGACATCGACGATCTGCGGGATGACGTCGCCGGCACGCTGGATCACCACCGTATCGCCGATGCGGATATCCTTGCCGTCGCGGATCGGCTGGCCGGTGGAATCTATGCCGGCGATGTAGTCTTCGTTGTGCAGCGTGACGTTTTCGACCGTGACGCCGCCCACCGTCACCGGGTCCAACCGTGCGACGGGGGCAAGCGTGCCTGTGCGGCCGACCTGGATGTCGATCTCGCGCAGCGTCGTCGTCGCCCGCTCGGCCGGGAACTTGTGGGCGATGGCCCAACGCGGCTCGCCGGTGACGAAGCCCCAGCGCCGTTGCAATTCCAGCTGGTCGACCTTGTAGACGACGCCGTCGATGTCGTAGCCGAGCGACGAGCGCTGCTCCTCGATCAGCCGGTATTGGACGATCAGCTCATCCACCGACTTCGCCCGCACCATCAGCGGGTTGACCCTGAAACCCCAGTCGCCGAACTTCTGCACCGCCTCGTATTGCGTCGGCGCTGGGTCCGCAGTTGTGAAGCCCCAGGCATAGGCGAAGAATTTCAGGTTGCGGCTGGCGGTTACGGAGGCATCCTTTTGCCGCAGCGAACCCGCCGCCGTGTTGCGCGGATTGACGTAGTCCTGCCCGCCCGTCGCCGCCGAGCGCGCCTTCAGCGCCTCGAACTCGGCATAGGTCATGTAGACCTCGCCGCGGATTTCGATCACGTCCGGCCAGCCGGAACCTTTCAGCCGGTGCGGAATGTCGGCGATGGTCTTCAAATTCGCGGTGATGTCTTCGCCGACGGCCCCGTCGCCGCGCGTCGCGCCCTGCACGAACACGCCGTTCTCGTAGCGCAGCGAGGCCGACAGGCCGTCGATCTTCGGTTCGGCGGTGAAGGCGATGTCGAAGTCCTTGTCGCGCTCGAAGAAACGCTTCGCCCGCTCCAGGAAATCGACGACATCCTGATCCGTATAGGCCTTGGCGAGGCTGAGCATCGGCACCGCATGGCGCACCTTCGCAAAGCCTTCCGCCGGCGGCGCACCGACCTTCTGCGAGGGCGAATCCTCGCGCACGAGATGGGGAAACCGGTCCTCGATCGCATCGTTGCGTCGGCGCAGCGCGTCATATTCTGCGTCCGAAATCGTCGGCGCGTCTTCCATATGATAACGCCGGTCGTGCTCGGCGATCTCCGTGGCGAGCCGCTCCAGCTCGGCCGCGGCTTCGCTTTCACTGAGGTCTTCGACGGGCTTTTCGGACATTGCGCTGCTTCCTCGGATATCGGACGCCACCTTAAAGCAGGATCAATCGGCGCGGGAGCCGGAATTGGGGAAAACGCCACGCGAACAGCGGGATGCCCCCGCCTGCTGACTTCACGCTGACAGGGATGGGATGGGAGGTGTCGAAGCGCGCCGGCGTTCCCCTCCCCCTTGAGGAGGAAGTCGGTACACTTCATCCTCGCCACGCTGCCTTTCGGCCCTGGCCATTGTCAAAGAGCTGACCTCTTTTGGCTGAGGTCGGGAAGCGGGCGCGGGGGCCGTGCCTGCTAAGTTAAGGTATGGCGCGGCATCCCGCGCCCGCCGGTGTTCTTGCCTCCCCGAGGGTCGCTGCCTTTCGGCC
>JBQCHN010000034.1:0-9276 GCA_051954615.1 Mesorhizobium sp.
CCGCCTGCGCATATTCGATGCCGCGCATCAGCTGGGATACCGGCCGAACGGGATGGCCCGCGCGCTGCGGACCAATCGCAGCCAGACCCTTGGACTGGTGTTGCCGCGCCTGGACAACCCGGTGTTCAGCGACATGACCAACGGCGTCGAGGCGGCGGCACGGGCGCGCGGCTATTCGATCCTGATCAACCGGATCAGCGGAGCCAACGCGCGCGACGCCTTCATGCACATGGTGACCGCCAACCAGGTCGACGGCGTCCTCGTTATCAGCTTCGATTCGGACCGCACGCTCGAAGACGCGCTCGCCGGGCTGCCGGTGCCGGTGGTGATGATCAACCGCCGCGCCATCAACGGGGCGGGCTATATCGTCCATGACAGCTTTCGCGCGGCGGAGATGGCAACCCACCACCTGATCGAGGCGGGGCACCGCCGCATCCTGCATCTGGCTGGCCGCAGCGACGGCTTCAACGGCAGCCAGCGCCTGGCCGGCTACCGTGCGGCGCTGGAGGCCGCCGGCCTCACCTTCGACGAAAGCCTCGTTCTTTCCGTCGGCTACGATCCCGAACTGGCGGCCTCGGCGCTGGCCAACTATCTGCGAACCATCGCCGTGGGAACCCGCCGCCCGACAGCGGTCTTCGCCGCCACGCTGGTAACCGCGGCAGGCGCGTTGCGCACCTTGCACGAATGCGGCTTCGAACTGCCCAGGGATTTCTCCGTCGTCGCGCTCAACGACGGCCTCCTGGCAAGCCTCGTCTTTCCGCAGCTGACGACCGTCGCACTGCAAAGCGCGGAAATGGGAAGCCGGGCGGCCGCGATGCTGATCGACCAGATCATGGAGGACCGGCAGCCCCGCGCGGAGGTTCTGCCCCCGGGCGGCATGATCGTGCGTGGCTCCGTGGCGCCGCCGCCCGAACAGGCTTGACGGCGTATCGCCAGTGGATCGAAGCCTGCTACACAGGCGACGTTTCTATTGCTTCTTGACCAGCGGACATTCGGAATCCGAAAGGGGGCGGAACGCCTCGTCGCCAGGAATGGTGCGCACGACATCGTAGTAATCCCAGCGGCCTTTGGACTGCGCGGGCTGCTTGACTTTGAACAGGTACATGTCGTGCAACATCAGCCCGTCTTCGCGCAGTCGCGCGTGGCGCGCGAACATGTCGTCGATCGGCATGGTCCGCATCTTGCCCAGCACCTCCCTGCCGCCATCGACACCGGCCGCGTCCACCGCCTTGAGGTAAGTGAGGACGGCCGAATAGACGCCTGCCTGGATCATGGTCGGGCGGCGCCCATCCATTTGCTTTGAAAAGCGGTCCGACCATTCCCGTGTACGCTCGTCGAAATCCCAGTAGAACGCCTCCGTCAGGACGAGGCCCTGGGAAACGTCGAGGCCGAGCCCGTCGATATCGGTAATGGTCGCAAGCAGCGCGGCGATCTTGTAGCCGGATTGCGCCATACCCAATTCCGCCGCCTGCTTCACCGCAAGGGAGAAATCGGCCGTGGAATTGGCCAGGCCGATGGTCTTGGCACCGGAGCCCTGGGCCTGGAGCAGGAAGGACATCATGTCGGGGGTTTCGCGCGGATGCTTCACCGATCCTATCACCTTGCCTCCGGCGGCAATGACGGCGGCGGAAGCGTCGCGTTCCAGATTGTAGCCGAAGGTGTAGTCCGCCGTCAGGAAATACCAGTCGGTGTTGCCCTCCTGCGTGACCGCGCGCGCAGTCCCGCTCGCCAGTGAGTATGTGTCATACGTCCAGTGGGCATAGAGGTCGGAACAGTATTTCCCGGTAAGGTCCGACGATGCAGCACCCGCAGACAGGATGGCGACGTTCTTCGTCTTGGCGACCTCCAGGGCAGCAAGCGCAACCGAGGTCACGGGCAGGTCGAAGATCGCCTTGACGTTCTCCTTGTCGGTCCATTCGCGCGCGATGGCGCTGGAAATGTCGGCCTTGTTTTGGGTGTCTCCGGACAGGATGACGATCTTGCGCCCGAGAACCGAACCGCCGAAGTCTTCCACCGCCATTTTCGCGGCGAGGACCGATCCGCGCCCCGTCGCATCGGCGTTGACGCCTGTCATGTCCGTCAAAACGCCGATGTTGAACGTCTCCTGCGCCATTGCGCCCATGGTCGGCAGGACGGCCGTTCCCAGGCCCATGACGACGGCCGCAAGCGTGGCCTTCAATCCATAGATCATTCCCATATCCTCCCAAGTTGATGAAACCGCACGACCCCGCCTGCGAACTTGAAAACCGTCCGACTCGTTGCGAGATTGCCGCGCGATCTTGTCAGGGTTCCGGGGAGAATGTTCCCGCCCGGAACGGAAGGCCCGATCCAGCGCCCTCCTCGATCCGGATAGTGAACAAAAAACGGCTGCCCTAGCGAGCGGTTTCACCCGACCGGCTCGACATTCCATAAGAGTGGAAAACCGGGTTCCGCAGAATGGATAGAACTCTGGTAAAAGGCAGACCAGGCCGGGCGCACGGTTGGCGCCGTCGCCGTTGTGGCGGCACACCGGCCCGGGCTATTCGGACTTGGAGCCGCCGATCTTTTCTTCGATATGCGCGAGCCGCCGGTCAATGCTGGCGATGATCTCATCGACGGGCGGATCTTCCTGCCTTTTGGCCGACAGGCCGTAGTGAATGAGATTGGTGATGTTGTCGGCCGTCTCGTCGATGTCGACGGGACCCTCACCGCGAACGTAGCGCCACACGTGATGCTCGATCGCGCCGTAGATGACATCGCGGACGAGCCGCACCGGTATGGACGAGATGAACTCGCCGCTGCGTATCGCGTCCTCGATGATCTCGATCGTGCGGCGCGTATAGGCCCTGTTCAGCTGGAAGATCGTCGACGAGCGGTATTCGGGATCCTGCTTGATTTCGTACTGGACCAGCTTATGGATCGCCGGCTGGTCGTGGATGCTCTTGAGGTGTCTCCACGCCATATAGCGCAAGCGGTTCCACGTTCCGGATATGCCGTCAAGCTGGCCGTCAAAATCGGCTATGGTTTCCTCATAGGCCCGCTCGGCGACCTTGAACATCAAGTCGCGCTTGGTCGCGAAGTACCGGAAGATCGTCCCTTCTACGACGCCGGCCTTCTGCGCGATTTCGACGGTCGAGGTCGTGTGATAGCCCTTCTCGCGGAAAAGCTCGGCAGCGGCATCGAGTATCTGGTTCTCGCGGACCTCTTTCGCCAGGCGGCGCCGGCGGTGCTTCACGGCCATATCTGCACGATCTCCTGCGCGGCGTTCCGTTCGAGGAGGGCGAAATGCAAACGTCCGACCGCATGGCCACGGATAGCCACAGACGGATTCGCGCCGTCGGATGCCGCCGCTTCGCCCATCCGGCGTCAGCCCTCCAGCATTTGCAGAGCAGGCAAAGCCCAGTCAATGTTTCTTTCTCGCGCGGCGCAACTTTACATTCGGCGGGAATCGACGGCTGTCGCGGCATTTCCGCGTGGCCACAGCCATCCTCGTGCTCGATAATCGAACCCCTCGGCTGTGGCTTCCAGATGTCCGCCTCGGTTTCGCGAGGCCGAACCGCCACCACCAACGAGCATTCCATTCGCGACAGGGAAAAAGATGACAACACATACCGACCATGAAAGCCACGTCGCGGCCTCTCTGCTCGAACGCTTTGCCGTCCTCGAGGCCGCCGGCTGGACGCGGCCCGACGTTGCGCCGTTCTCCGATCTCGCGGGTCCGTTCTGGGTGCGGAGCGAGTCGGACGGGCCGCGCTTCGGAATCCTGATCGAGCCGAAGCATGACAACACGCAGAATCGCGCCCATGGCGGTCTGCTGATGACTTTCAGCGACCACGCCCTGGGCATGACGGCACGCCACGCACGTCCCAACGTGCCCCTGTTCACCGTGAGCTTCACATGCCACTTCAGCAGCGCGGCGCTTGTCGGCGACCTCGTCGAGATGAAGGGCGAAACGGCTCGCTCGACCGGCTCGCTGCTGTTCATGCGCGGGGAATGCACCGTCGGCGACCGGCCCGTCGCACTATGTTCCGGCGTCTGGAAAGCGATCACCGGCGGCACTGCCCGGTAGCCGACCACGAGCCGCGGCCAGATCATCGCCATCATAGGCGTCGTGCCGGACCGGACCGCAGGTTTCCATATACGCGGAATGTGCCCAGTTGCCCGGCCGTTTACTGGACCGGTTGCATGTCCGCCGGTATCCGATTGCAGGACGAACGGCTTGAAAGGCCACGCAGGCAATGAATTTCGACTACTCTCCCGAAGACGCCGCGTTTCGCGAGACGGTTCGCGACTTCATCGCCGGGCATCTGCCGCGCGACATCGCAAGGAGGCAGGCGTATGGCTACCACGCCAAGAAAGCCGACCTCCAGACTTGGCAGGCTATCCTTGACGAGCAGGGCTGGGCTGTTCCCCACTGGCCGAAAGAGCATGGGGGAACGGGTTGGAGCCCGCTACGGCAGTTTATCTTCGACGATGAATGCCTGGCGGCGGACGCGCCGCCGACCAGTCCTTTCGGCACGCGCCTCGTCGGGCCGGTGATCTACACCTTCGGTTCGGACAAGCAGAAGGCCACCCATCTGCCAGGCATAAGATCGGGCAGGACGCTGTGGTGCCAGGGCTTTTCGGAGCCGGGCGCGGGCTCGGACCTGGCGTCCTTGCAGACGCGGGCGATACGTGACGGAGTCGACTATGTCGTAACCGGCCGCAAGATCTGGACCACGGAGGCCCACTTCGCGGACATGATGTTCTGCCTCGCACGCACCGGAGTCCAGGCAAAGCCCCAACAGGGCATTTCTTTCCTGCTTCTGGACATGCGCGACCCCGGCGTCACCGTCAGGCCGATCAGGACGCTGGACAGCGGCCATACCGTCAACGAGGTGTTTATCGATCAGGTGCGCGTGCCTGCCGACAACCTCGTCGGGCAGGAAGGCATGGGCTGGACCTATGCCAAGTTCCTTCTCGAAAACGAGCGCACCGTCAATTCGTTCATCCACCACTCCAAGCGCGCTTTCAGGCGTATGGTCGAGATTGCGAAGCAGCAGCGGCAGGACGGCGTTCCATTGTTCGAGACGCCGCACTTCCGGCGGCGGGCGGGGCGATTGGAGATCGACCTTCGTGCACTTGAATGGGGCGTTCTGAGAATGCTCCACGGAGACGTGCCGGACCCGGCAGCGGCCGCCTCGGCGCTGAAGCTCACCGGTTCGGCCCTGCAGCAGAACATCCTTGATCTGGCGCTCGATGCGCTCGGCCCCGATGCATTGGCACTCTACCCCGAGCCCGGCGATGGGGGAGCGGACCTGCCCGATTGGGTACCCGAGGAAGCGCCCGGCTTGATGGCCCAGTTCCTCTACAGGCGCGCAGGAACCATCTATGCCGGGACGTCGGAGGTCCAGCGCAGCATTATCTACAAGCAGCTTTCGAGGAGATAGGCTTGGACCTGCGGTTGGATGAGCAGCAGACGCTGCTGCGCGACAGCGCCGAACGCTTCCTGCGGGAGGAATACGCCTTCGATCGGCGCCGGACACTGATCGCCGAGCAGACGCCGGACGATCCCGGTCTGTGGCGCAAGCTGGTCGACCTCGGATGGCCCGGCGCGTGGCTCGCCGAGGAAGTCGGCGGGCTCGGAGGCTCGGAAATCGAGCTGTCGATACTGGTGGAACAGATGGGCCGCTTTCTTTATGTCGGCCCGTTCCTGTCTTCGTGCCTTTGCGCCGCCGCATTGCGCTCTACGCCTCTTGCGGCGGGCACGGCCCTTCTGCGCTCCATCACCGAAGGCAACGTTCGCGCCGCGCTGGCTCACGGCGAACCGGGCGGCCGCGGCATTCTGGACATGCCAGCCACCAAGGCTTCTCAGGTGGATGGCGTGACTTTGCTGACGGGCCGCAAACGCCTTGTCCAGGCGGCTCAGTTCGCCGACCGGCTGGTGGTTTCGGCACTCGACGACGGGCAACTCACCTTCTATCTGGTGGATCCCGACCAGGACAGTGTAACCCTTCACCCGCTGCGCACGGTCGACAACGATTGGGCGGCCGACATCGAACTGAACGGCGCCGTCGGCGAACTTGTCGTCGGACCGGAGGACGCGAACGCGGCGCTGGACGATATCTCCTTCACCGCTCTCGTCATGCTCGGCGCAGAGGCTCTGGGCCTGTGCGAAGCCGCCTTTGAGCAGACGCTGGACTATCTTGCCGTGCGGCGCCAGTTTGGTCGTCCGCTGATCGAGTTCCAGGCGCTCCAGCATCGGCTCGCCGATATCTTCGTGGAGATCGAGCAGCTTCGCGCCTCGCTGCTCGGTGCGCTCGCACAGACATCCTCGGCATCGGTCCAGCGGTCCGGAGCGGCGTTCGGGCTGAAGGTGCAGGCCGGATCGGTGGCCTGTTCGGTCGCCGCCCAATGCCTGCATCTGCATGGCGGCATGGGCATGACCGAGGAAATGCCGGTCTCGCACTACTATCGCAGAGCCCGGGCGATCGAGGCTCAGTTTGGCAATTCGGACTATTTCCTGTCCGCCTACGGGAAGACCATGGCCTGATCCGGATGGCCGCGCGTTGGTCGACCGGGGATCGCCGGCCGACGTGCTGCCTTTCCGAGAGATCACCGGCGGCGCCGTGGAGGAATCAGGAGACCACGCGAAGATCCGGATGATGACGCATCGCCGACAGCGAGGAAATCGCCGAACCCAGAGCGTTCGCCAGAACCGGTGCCCTCGCCGGAAATTCGTCCCGGTGATCGAACACGCCCATGACCAGCAACTGCGTGTTGGGTGCCGCGATCAACCTAGCGACAACGGCCGGCTCGTGCGGCCCTCTGCCCTGCACCTGCGCATAGCCTCGCGCCCGCATCGATGAAATGCGATCGACAGTTTCACGCACGCCGACCTTGTCCTGATCCGAAGAAAGTTCGGAGTTGATGCGCCGGATCATCTTTTCGATCGTACCGACCTCGTCTTTCGACATCATCAGCATGCCGGCCACCGATTGCGTCAGATAGTGCTTCGAGCCCACGACCGGCAGGTCTACCGACTGTCCGCCGCTGAGGATTCTGATGTATTGGACGTGAACGTCGTTGCGCGTGGCCAGGAAAACCGACGTGTCCGTATCGGCAGCGAGCCGCTCCATTGCCGCGTCGACTTCGACGGGGTCGAGCCCACCCTCGTAATGCCAACCTCCCAGCAATCCGACCCGAACGCTTGCCTGATAGGTCCGTGCCCGACGATCGAACAGCAGATAGCCCAGGCTTGCGAGGGATTTCAGCAGCGCCGAGGTACTGGATATCGGACAATTGAGTGCCATTGCGATATCCGTCGTCCCGGCTGGACGTCTGACCTCCTTCAGATATTCCAGGATCTGGAGAGCACGACGGGCCGACTTGACGGTCACCGACCCATCATCGGCATTGGCTTGAGCAAGAAGCATGCTACCTCCCAAATCATTGATATATGCAATGATTTGGCCATTCTCTTCGCAACGCGGCAAATTCGATGGCCACACACCTCCCGGATGCGAACACGTCGCCACGCGGGGTTTGCACGGATCACGATAGCCATGCCATTCGTGATAAGCAATTCGCACCGGCTTCCAAAAGACCTCTAAAACCGATTTTAATGAGTGTTACTTTTTATCGCCATATAGGGCTGTCTTATGGGTTTGCGTGAAATCCCCGAATTTGTCAGTGCGACTTCGATTATTCCCCTCGAAACCGATGCAACGGATCGAAGGCACGATTTCTCAGGCATGGACATTTCACCTACTTCCCTGACAGGCGGAGCGAATACTCTTTGCAATACTGGGCTGTACCGGCATCACGTGCATTCCACACTTATGAAAATCACGATCGGCAACGCTCGAAGCGGCGTCGCGAGCCAGAATGAGCATGACTTTCAATTTCGGTTTGATACCGTGGCGGCATTTCCAGCAGCCGGGCGCTCGCGCACATAACAATCGAGGAGGAGCAATGTCTCTAAAACGCTATACCAAACTGGCGCTCTGCGGTGCCGCATTGTCGGCGCTTACCATGGTTGCGCCAGCGGGCGCGCAGGAGTTCAGCGACAACGCCATCAAGATCGGCATCCTGAACGACATGTCAGGTCCCTACTCCGACTCCAACGGCACCGGCGTCGTCAATGCCGTCCAGCTTGCCGTCGATGAAATGGGGGGGGAGATCGACGGCCACCCCATCGAGATCCTGAATGTCGACACCTTGCTGAAGGCCGACCTGGCATCCGCAGCCGCCCGCAAATGGGCCGACGAGGACCATGTCGACGTCCTGCTGCCGACGCCGGGCTCGGCCGTGTCCATGGCGGCGATGGAGGTTTCCAAGGACAAGAACATTCTGGTTCTGAACGCCGGCGGCATCAGCTCGAGCCTATCCAACGAGGCATGCACCCCGCTCGCGACCCACTGGACGATCGACACCTACGCGGCGGCCAAGCTCGGCGTGAAGGCCGGCATGGATGCGGGGGCCAAGAAGTGGTTCTTCATCACCGCCGATTATTCGTTCGGCCACAGCCTTGAAAAGGACGCCTCGGCCGAGGTCGAGCGGCTGGGCGGGACGGTCGTCGGCAGCGTGCGCGCTCCGCTCGGCACCTCCGATTTCAGCTCCTACCTTCTTCAGGCACAAAGCTCCGGCGCGGACATCATCGCCTTCGCCAATGCGGGCGGCGACACGACCAACTCTCTCAAGCAGGCCAACGAGTTCGGCATCGTCGCCGGCGGCCAGAAGATCATCGGGCTGATCACCAGCGTGACCGACGTGGTCGCCCTGGGGCTGGATACCGCGCAAGGACTTCTGGTCGCGGACGCCTGGTTTGCGGACCGTGACGATCAGAGCCGCGAATTCGCCAAGCGTTTCCAGGAAAAGGATGGCCGCACGCCGACCATGACGCAGACCGTCTCCTATGCGGCCACGCTGCACTATCTGCGCTCGGTCAAGGAAGCCAAGACCGACGAGCCGCAGGCCGTGAACGCGATGATGCGCAAGCTGCCGACAAAGGACGCCTACAGTGTGGAGGGCCATATCCGCGAAGACGGCCGGCTGATCCCGAAGTGGTTGTATCTGCTGCAGGTCAAGTCGCCCTCCGAATCGACGGGCAAGTACGACCTCTATAAGCTGATCTCTAAAGTCAGCGGCGAAGACGCCTACCGGCCGCTCGCCGAAAGCAGCTGCCCGCTGGTCAAGAAATAGTTCGCCGCCGCGGCGGCACCCATGTTCGAGACCGTCGTGGGGCCCGCCGGCGCCCCCCCGTGTTTGATAGCCGGGAAAACACCAAGCGTCCCCCAAACCCCTAGCCCGGGTGAT
>JBQCHN010000035.1:0-15873 GCA_051954615.1 Mesorhizobium sp.
GGGCTTAACCCCGTGCGGTTTACAGTCGGGCCGGTGGGGTAAGGGAAATGACGGTCCATGTTCGTCGAACGTGAAGTCTCCGGCGGCGAGACGACATCGCAGGAGCGGCGCGACGCCGGCCAGAACGACGCACGCATCCTCGGCAACGTGGTCTATTGCGACGGCGCGCGCGCCACCATCGCGGCCTTCGCCGACGACGCCGAAGGCGCGGTGACGGCCCAGTGGAAAGTGGGCCGCATGATCTCCATCAACCTGGGCTCCACCCGCACCGTCGGGCTGGTCTACGCCATCGGCAAGTCGGAGCTCACCTGGAACGCCGACAGTCAGAACCCGATCGAGGTGTCGGTCGAGTTGATCGGCGAGGTCCGCGACCCGACGGAACCGGGCGGCAAACCGGTGTTCGACCGCGGCATCACCAACTATCCGCATGTCGGCGCCATCGCCCACTACATCCGCAACCGCGACCTGCAGGCGGTCTACGATCTCGCCGGTCGCCGCTCCATCACCGTCGGCTCGCTGTCGCAGGACGAGGCGGTCGACGCCAACATCGCCATCGACGACACGCTGGCGCGCCATTTCGCCGTCGTCGGCACGACCGGCGTCGGCAAGTCCACTGCCGTCTCGCTGTTGCTGCGCAAATCGCTCGCCGCGCGACCGGACCTGAGGGTGCTGATCCTCGATCCGCACAATGAGTTCGCCGCCTCACTGCCCGAACACTGCGTCAGGATAGACACTGCGAGCCTCGACCTGCCGTTCTGGCTGTTCAAGCTGGAGGAATTCACCGAGGTGCTGTTCCGCGGCCGTGAGGCTGCGCCGGAGGAGGTCGATCTCCTGCGCGACCTGATCCCGGTGGCGAAGAACCTCTACCGCAATCCAAACGCCGGCATGTTCCTCAAGCGCGGCGTCGACGCCTTGACCGCCGACACGCCGGTGCCCTACCGCATCGCCGACCTCGTCAGGCAGATCGATGAGCGCATCGGCCAGCTCGAAAGCAAGAACGACCGCCCCGCGCTCAAGGCGCTCAAGACGCGCATCGAACAGGCGTCCGCCGATCCGCGCTACCGCTTCATGTTCAATTCGAGGCTGATCGAGGACACCATCCACGAAACGATCGGCAACATCTTCCGCGTGCCGCACTACGGCCGGCCCGTCACCTGCTTCGAGATGGCTGGCATGCCCTCCGAGGTGGTCAATTCCGTCTGCTCGGTGCTGGCCCGGCTCGCCTTCGACCTGGCGCTGTGGAGCAGCGGACGGCTGAAACTCCTGCTGCTTTGCGAGGAAGCGCATCGCTACATGCCAGCCGACAGCAAGCTGGGTTTCGCTCCCACCCGCCATGCGCTCTCGCGCATCGCCAAGGAAGGCCGCAAATACGGCTGCTATCTGGGCATCGTCACCCAGCGCCCCGGCGAACTCGACCCGACGATCCTGTCGCAATGCTCGACGGTCTTCGCCATGCGGCTGGCCAACGAGCAGGACCAGGCCATCATCCGCTCGGCCATCGCCGACTCGTCCGCCTCGACCCTGTCCTTCCTCTCCTCGATGGGCCAGCGCGAAGCGATCGCCTTCGGCGAGGGCGTCGCCACCACCATGCGGCTGAAGTTCGAGAAGCTGGACCCGGCCCTGATCCCCGGATCGGTGAAATATGCCGGCGACGTTCCGGCCGATCCGTCAGGCGACGACGTCGATCTGGCGGCGATCGTCGGCCGCCTGCGCAATGCGCCGAAGCCGCAGCCGGCCACCGCCTTCACCGAGATGGCCGACACCGACCGCCAAGCCGGCGATCCCGGCTATCGCAAGCCGGCCGCGCCCAGCATCCAGCCGAACGAGGATTTCGACCTGCGGTACGGCCTGAAGCCCGCCACCTTCGGCATGCGCCCGCAAAACGAATAATGCGGATCCCGTAGCCGCGGCCCGGCTCTCATGCTGAAAACTCTAAGTCAAATCCCGTCGAGAAATTCGTCAGGCTGAGCCGGTTCGAGCCGTTTTCGAGAACCGGGGCGGAGCGTAGGAAAGTACAAGGGACCGGAAGCACAGAAAGCGGCTCAAGGCGGCCAGCATCACGAATTTATCGACGGGATTTCAGGCGCTGATGCGGTTGCGGCCTTGCCGCTTTGCCTCATAGAGGTGGCGGTCGGCGCGGCGATAGAACTCGTCGGCCGTTTCCTTGCGGTTCCATACGGCCAGCCCGACGCTGGCGGTGACCGCCAGGCGCACGTTGCCCGACAGCACCGCCATGCCGGCGATCGCCTTGCGGATGCGCTCGGCGAACCTTGCCAGCTGCTCGGCATCCATGTTCGGCGCCACCACGGCGAACTCCTCGCCGCCCAGTCGCGCCACCACGTCGTGATAGCGCGTCATGTCCATCAGGCACCGGGCCACCGCCTTCAGCACCTCGTCGCCGATGTCATGGCCATGCGTGTCGTTGATCTGCTTGAAATGATCGAGGTCGAGGATCATCAGGCCCATCGGCTTGCCGATGCGGCGGAACTCCTCGAGGTATTCCTTCAGCGCGTCGTCGAAATAACGGCGGTTCTGCATGCCCGTCAGGCCGTCGGTCAGCGCGGCCTGCTCCAGCGTCTCCGAACGCGCCGAGAGCGATTCGGTCATGACGCGCAGCTTGGCCTCCTCCTTCACCTGCCGGCGGATCAGCGGATAGATGAAGAAGATGCCGAAGAAAAACGCCGTGGCGATCAGCACGCCGATCGCGAACAGCAACTTGAAGAGATAGGCGATCTCGGCGTCGTGGGACGGCCCGAACTCGCCCGCCGTGGCCTGCATGAAGTCGAAAGCATGCAGCGTCACCAGGCCGGCGGCCAGGATCACGAAGATGAACACGAAGAAGGCCGACTCGGCCTGGTGGAAACGCATCTGCCGCCCGAGAGAAGGAATGCCGAGCCCTTATGACACTGAGGGGCTTACGAGGTCCTTAATTGCAGCAACTTGAACGCGAAAATTTCCCAAAGAGCAACATGCAAAGGGTTGTATCCACAGTGACGCGTCAGATCGTGGTTTCCATATCGTCACCGGGCCTGAGGCGCCGCCACTCGTTGCCGAGCTGATGCCGGAACCAGGTCGCCTGCCGCTTTGCATATTGCCGCGTGGCGATCTTGGCGCGCTCGATCGCGGCCGCAGCACTCATTGTGCCGGCCAATGCCGCCTGGAGCTCGCGCACGCCGATCGCCTTCATCGCCGGCAGCGCCGGGTCAAGGCCGAGTGCCGCCAGTTGGCGCACCTCCTCCAGCGCGCCGCCAGCGATCATGGCGTCGAAGCGCCGTTCGATACGGCCGGCAAGTGCCGCGCGATCCGGCTCGATGACGAGGAAACGCGCGCTGGCGCGGTCGATCAGCGGCGCAGCGCTATCCTTCTGCCACGCCAGGATGGAACGACCCGACGCCTCCAGCACTTCCAGCGCCCGTACGATGCGCTGCCCGTCGGAGGCCCTGAGCTGCCGCGCCGCATCGGCGTCCCGCCGCAACAGGATTTGATGGAGGGCCGGCGCCCCACGCTCGTTCATCTCGCGGCGCCAATGCTGCCGGATCGCCGCCGGAATGTCCGGCATCTGCGGGATGCCTTCGGCCAGGGCGCGAAAATAAAGGCCCGTGCCGCCGACGAAGATCGCCCGCCGCCCGGTAAGCCGGCCCTCCTCGATCAGGCCCGTCACGTCGCGCAGCCACGCGCCGGTGGAATAGGCGATCGAAGGGTGCACATGGCCGTAAAGAAGATGCGGCGCGCGCGACAATTCCGCCCGCCCCGGCCGTGCCGTCAGCACGTCGAGGATCGCGTAACCCTGCATGGAATCGGTGTTGACGATGACGCCGCCGGTCCGTTCGGCCAGATCGAGCGCCAGCGCCGACTTGCCGCTGGCGGTCGGTCCGGCTATCAGGATCGCGTCTTTCACGCGGCCTTTGCCGGCCTGCCCCACCGGATCGTCCATGCCGCTCGTCGCCACGCTCATTGCCCATCCTTCACGCCCGGCGCTCGACGCCGGCCTTGCGAATATGGCGGCAGCCGCCGTCGGCGCAAGGGCGATGCGCTGGCTGGACGAAGGCATCGCCTGCGATCTCGAATTATCCGTCGACATCGATGCCGCGCCGGCCACGGCCGCGCTGCGAACGGCGCTTGTCGGCTCGCCGGTGGATGTCGTCGTCCAACCGCAGGAGAACCGACGCAAGAAAATCCTCATCGCCGACATGGATTCGACCATGATCGACCAGGAGTGCATCGACGAACTGGCGGACGAGGTCGGCCTGAAGGAGCACGTCGCCGCCATCACTGCCCGCTCGATGAACGGCGAGATCGCCTTCGAGCCGGCCTTGCGCGAACGGGTCGCGCTGTTGAAGGATCTCGATGCGACGGTCATCGAGCGCATCATCGCGAACCGCCTGACGCTGGCTTCCGGCGGCGCGGCGCTGGTCGCCACCATGCGAGCCAACGGCGCCTATACTGCACTCGTGTCCGGCGGATTCGATGTCTTCACCCGTCGCATAGCCGCCATGCTGGGCTTCCATGAAAACCGCGCCAACCATCTGGTCGAGGCCGGTGGACGCCTTGCCGGTGAAGTCTCCGAGCCGATCCTCGGCCGCGACGCCAAGGCCGCGGCGCTCAGGGAGATCGCCACGCGGCTTGGCCTGACGCCGGCGGATGCCATCGCCGTCGGCGACGGCGCCAACGATCTCGACATGCTGCGTCTGGCCGGCACCGGCGTAGCGCTCCACGCCAAGCCTGCGGTGGCCGCCGAGGCGAAGGTGCGCATCGACCATGCCGACCTGACGGCGCTGCTCTACCTGCAGGGCTATGCCCGCGAGGATTTCGCCGCATGAAGCCGATCCGCACGGAGCGCCTGATCCTGCGCAACTGGCGCGACGAAGACCGGCCGCTGTTCCACCGCATCAACAGCGACGAGCGGGTGATGGAGTTCTTCCCCTTCCGCCGCAGCCGCGCCGAGGCCGACGCCAAGCTGGACGCATTCCGTGCCGAAATCGAGCAGCACGGCTTCGGCTGGACTCCCGCCGAGGTGGCGCAGACCGGCGAGTGCATCGGCTTCGTCGGACTGCATGGCGCCGAGAACAAGCCGCTTCCGAACGCCGGCGCGGTCGAGATCGGCTGGCGCCTGGCGCCGGAATATTGGGGCAAGGGCTACGTCAGCGAGGCCGCCCGCGCCTGGCTCGCCTTCGGCTTCGAGACGCTGGAGCTCGACGAGATCATCTCCTTCGCGGTCTGGAACAACACCCGCTCGACCGCCGTCATGGAGCGGATCGGCATGCACCGCGACCCCTCGCGCGACTTCGACCATCCGGGCGTGCCGGACAGCCATCCGCATCTCAAGCGGCATATCTTTTACGCGCTATCCCGTGATGACTGGTTTCAAGCGTTGAAACCGAATTCGCCGCTTTCGTGATTCAGCCGGTCCGGATACCGCCATGGTCAACCCGATACCCGTTTTCGTCATCAATCTCGACAGATCGCCGGACCGGCTGCGCGCCATTCGCGAAAATGCGGAGCGATACGGTATCGAACTGACCCGTATCCCGGCGGTGGACGGCGCCAAACTGCCTCCGGACCAGCCCCTTCCCGTCGACAGGAAGACCTTCGAACGCATACACGGCAAGCGTATCCTGCCGGCCGAGATCGGCTGTTATCTCAGCCATCTCAACGCGCTGGAGATGATTGCGAAGGGCGACGCATCCCATGCGGTGATCGTCGAGGACGATGTCGGTTTCAACGCCGGCTTCGTTCCCTTGCTGGACAGGCTGCTCACCTTCGAAGGCTGGGACGCGGTGAAGCTGGTCAACCATCGTACACGCGGCTTCGTCGCGCACGCGCGCATTGACGATTCCGTCCGGATAGGCCGCTGCGCGCACGGGCCGTGCGGAAGTTCGGCCGCCTATGTGGTGACGAAGGCCGGCGCTGCTCGCCTGCTCGAGGCGTTGAGCCCGATGTGCCTGCCATACGATGTCGCCCTGGAAAGAGGCTGGGCCGGCAAGGGCTACGCCATATTTTCCACGGACAAGGCCCAGGTCGCCCTCGGCCCCGTCGAAGCAAGCACGATCGCGGCAACGGCCGGCGTCTACAAAAAGGCCGCCTTTCCGGCGTATAAGCGAATAAGGACGTTGCTTTTCCGGATTGGTGACTATTATCGACGCATAATCTATGCAATCCGTAGAGAAGAACTCCGCTCTATTCAATGAACTTAGCCAGGTTTTTTCTTTTCCGACGTCGCGTCGACAAGTGGGTCCTGTTTGTTGGCGCCCTGGCTCAGGCCGTCCGCAACGGCATCTCCGGCCTGGTCACCTTCGTCTTCTCCTGCATTGGTTTCTACCTGTGGGCAGGACGGCACAGATCGGTCCGCCCTCTGTGCAGACCCTACCACTGGCTTGCACTTTGCTACGTCGCCTGGTCTTGTGGCCTGATCCTGCTGCGCAGCGAACACCCGTTCCATGACCGGCAGATGAGCTATTCGCTGCTTTGCGGCTTCTTCGCCTTTTGCGGAGCGGGGATGGTGCTGATCGCCGACCCTTTGCGAAGCTTCGTGCTCGGATCGAGGGTCGGAGTCGCCGTCGCCTTCGTCATCGGCCTGGGTTACGCGCTCTTCGAGCCGATAAGGCAGGGAATGGGCGGGAACGAAGCCGTCTTCGCCTTCACCGCCGCCATCTCGACGCTGGCCGCCGCCATTCCCTTGAAATCGCCGCCGCGCTGGGCGCCGAACGGCCCCTACTATCTGATAGCAGGGTCTCTCGCCGTCCTGTTCTCTGAAACCAGGGCAGTCTTCGTCCCCTTGCTGCTTGCCGCATTCGTTGAAATCGGATGGACGCTCCTGACCCGTCCGGGACGCTCCAAGTCGATAGCGCTGCTGGCGACGGCGGCCGGAATAGCCGTTCTGGTCGCCCTGCCGGTGACGAGGGACAGCCTGTACGCGCGTCTCTATCCGGTAATCGACTACATGGTGCCTGACCGGTCGGCCGCCGACCAGAACGTCCTTTCGCAATCCGACATGATCAGGGCCTACCTGTGGAGCGGAGCCGTAAAGGTCATCGCCGCGCACCCGATCGTCGGGGTCGGGTCCGAAGCGAAGATGCAGGAGATCATAGCGGCGCAACCGTCACCCGCGGAACGGCCGATTCTGGAATCCTTCATTCACACCCACAATGCCGTCCTGGACGAACTGCTGAACGACGGCGCCATCGGGTTGATCATCGTGATCGGCATATTCGGGTCGATCACGAGGTATCTTTGGACAGGCTTTGAAAGCAACGCGGAAAGAAGAAATCTTCTCTATTTCTTCCTGGTCTTCTTTTCCTACGGAATGCTGCACAATCCGCTTCTGCATGAAATGACGATCGCGACGATCTTCTTCTACCTTGGCGCGTTGCACGCCACCGTCGGCCGACGCCGCCGCAAACAGCGAATCGGCCTTCCATCGGTTTCGCCGGCCGAAACCTCGCCCCTGCCGGCATAGGCTGGCCAGCCTTTCGAGCAGAACGCTTCCGCGCCTTGTGTGTGAAGAGCGCCGACCGGAGCCCATGCCCGATCGGCGGCGAGGCTCAATCCATCCGGATCGTCACGAAGCGCAGCTCGCCGGTCTTGGAGGCCAGCATCAGGAGCGCGTTCTTGCGGCCCTGCTCCTTGAGCGCGCCGATGCGGTCCATGACGTCCTTCGGCGTCTTGACCGATTCCTGCGCAATCTCGGTGATGACCTCGCCCGGCTGGATACCGCGTTCGGCGGCCGCCGAATCCTTGGCGACGTCGGTGACGACGACGCCGGAAATATCGGGCGCGATGCCGAACTTGCTGCGCGCGTCATCGTTCAGTTCGCCGATCGTCATGCCGAGCACGGAAGCGGTGGCGACCTCGGCGCCGTTGTCGCCGCCATTGTCCTCGCCGGCCGCGCCCTCTTCGCCTCCAGCCAGCTTCTCGCCGTCCTCGAGGCGACCGAGCGTGACCTGGACGGTCATTTCCTTGCCCTTGCGCACCAGCTCCACGTCGACGGCCTTGCCGACGGGGCTTTCGGCCACCACGCGCGGCAGGTCGCGCATCTCGTCGATCTCCTTGCCGTCGAACTTGGTGATGACGTCGCCCGGCTGGATCTGGCCATTGTCGACCGGGCCGCCCTTGATGATGCCGGCCACCAGCGCGCCCTTGGCTTCCTTCATGCCGAGGCTTTCGGCAATGTCGTCGGTCACCGGCTGGATGCGCACGCCGAGCCAGCCGCGCCGCGTCTCGCCATACTGGCGAAGCTGGTCGACCACGCCGACGGCAAGCTGCGAGGGAATCGAGAAGCCGATGCCGATCGAGCCGCCCGAGGGCGAGATGATGGCGGTGTTGATGCCGATGACCTCGCCGTTCATGTTGAACAGCGGTCCGCCGGAATTGCCGCGGTTGATGGCGGCGTCCGTCTGGATGAAGTCGTCATACGGCCCGGAATTGATGTCGCGGTTGCGGGCCGAGATGATGCCGACGGTGACCGTGCCACCGAGGCCGAACGGATTGCCGATCGCCATCACCCAGTCGCCGATGCGCATGGTGTTGGAATCGCCGAACTTCACCGCTGTCAGCTTGTGGCCCTTGGGATCGACCTTGAGAACGGCGATGTCGGTCTTGGTATCGGTGCCGACCAGCGTCGCCTTCAGCGTCACGCCGTCGGAGAAATTGACCTCGATATCGTCGGCGTCGGCAATGACGTGGTTGTTGGTCACCACGATGCCCTGCTCGGCGTCGATGACGAAGCCGGAGCCCAGCGACTGCACCTTCTGGCTGCCGCCGTCGTTGTCGCCGCCGCGCTTGTTGAAGAAGTCGTCGAAGAAATCCTGGAAGGGCGAGCCTTCGGGAAGCTGCGGCATCGGCACCGCGCCCGGCCCCTCGGTGCCCTTCACCGTCTGCGAGGTGGAGATGTTGACCACCGCGCCGAGCAGCTTCTGGGCCAGATCGGCCACCGAGGCAGGCCCGTTGGTCGGCGGTGTCGCCTGGGCGAAGACGGGCGCGACGCTGGTTGCGAGCATTGCCGCGATCGCGGCCGCGACGACGGTGCGCCTCGCCGCGCGCACAAGGGTTTTGTTCGTCATCGCAGGCCTCCCGGCAGTTTCGAGAAAAGATTCACTACGCCCAAGATGGCGCGTTGCGTCATGTTGGCAAGAAATGCGGCGCGTTTGCGGCTGCAAGGCCGGTGCGCCGACAAAATGCAGCCGTATCCGGCCTCATCCGCGCACCAGCCAGACGATACCGACACCGACGGCGGCAGCAACCAGGCCGGCGACCCGCAGCACGCCTTCCGGCATCGCCAGAACCTCGCTGGCGAGCTTGCGGGCGAGATTGGGAAAGCCGCCATAGACGACGCCCTCGATGACGAGGACAAGGCCCATGGCGGCCCAGAAGTCCTGCACCGGGCCTATTGTCCGGTGGCAGGTTGGGCAGGCGCCGGCGCGGCTGCGTTCGGCGCGGAACCGGCGGCCGCGGTGCCCTGCGAATCACGGAAGAAACGGAGGAACTCCGAATTCGGCGACAAGAGCATCGTCGTGCCGGTGTTGTCGAGCGCCGTGCCGTAGGCGCTCATCGAGCGGTAGAATTCGAAGAAGCCCGGATCGCGGTTATAGGCATTGGCGTAGGTGGCGCTGCGCTGGGCATCGCCCTGGCCGCGCAGGATCTCGGCTTCCTTCTGCGCTTCGGCGACGATCTCGATGACCTCGCGGTCGGCGCGCGCGCGGATGCGCTGGGCCGCCTCGTTGCCGCGCGCCCTCAGCCTTTCGGCCTCGGCCAGACGCTCCGCCTTCATGCGGTCGTAGGTCTGCTGCGAGACCTCGGCGGTGAGATCGGTACGGCGGATGCGCACGTCGTCGATTTCGAGGCCCAGCGAGGCGGCGTCGGGCCGGAGTTGGTCGCGCACCTCGCGCATCATGTCTGCGCGTTCTTCCGACAGCGCCGCCTCGAAGCCGCGCAGGCCGTAGACCCGGCGCAGCGCCGCGTCGAGACGCGTCTTCAACCGCTGCTCGGCCAGTTCGATGGAACCGGACACGGCAGAACGGAAGACGCGCGGATCGGAAACGCGATAGGCGATGAAGGCGTCAACCTCGTAGAATTTGCCGCCCGAAACCTGGACGCGAATGTTGTCGAGGTCGAAGCGCAGCACGCGCTTTTCGATCATCTGGACATTGTCGGCCTCGAACATGGAGAAAGGCAGCTTGAAGTAGATGCCGGGCTCGCTCTTGACGTCGACGATCTCGCCGAAGCGCAGCACGAGCGCCTGCTGGCGAGCGTTGACGACGAAGATCGACGAATAGCCGAGGAACAGCACGATCGCCACAAGGACGGCGATGAAAGGCAGACGGTTGGCCATCACGGCGTCCCTCCGGCGTTCGCATTCGGTGCCTTCGGCGCCACTTCGGGCAGCGGCAGATAGGGCAGAACGCCCTGCGTGTTGCCCTCGCCGAGGATGACCTTGTTGGAATCCTTCAGGACTTTCTCCATCGTCTCGAGATAAATACGCTTGCGGGTCACTTCAGGTGCCTTGGCGTATTCGTCGTAGACCGAGATGAAGCGCTGCGCCTCACCCTCGGCTTCCTGCACGACGCGGTTCTTGTAGGCGGCCGCCTCTTCGCGCACCTGCGCGGCCTGACCGCGGGCGCCACCCAGCTTCTGGTTGGAATACTGGTTCGCCTGCTCGACGAACTTGTCCTCGTCCTGCTCGGCGCGCTGCACCTCATCGAAAGCGTCGGCCACTTCGCGCGGCGGCGCCGCGTCCTCGATGGAGACGGCGTTGATGTTCAGACCCGCCTTGTAGCCGTCGAGCGTGGTCTGGATGATCTGGCGCACCGATTCGGCGATGCCTTCACGGTCGTCGCGGAAGATGTCCTGTGCCGGACGCCGGCCGACGGCCTCTCGCATGGCGCTCTCGGCCACCTGCCTCAGCATTCCGTCGGGGTCGGAAACGTCGAACAGATACTGTTTCGGGTCGGAGACCTGGTAGGCGACGGAGAACTGCACGTTGACGATGTTCTGGTCGCCTGACAGCATCAGGCCGGACGTGCCGGACGAGCGCGCGGCGTCGCCGATGTTGACGAGCTGTTCGGAAATCTTGGCGGTTTCAACCCGGTCGATCGGCCACCAGTGGAAGTGCAGGCCAGGCTCGGAAAGCTCGGCCTTGGGCTTGCCGAAGCGCAGTTCCACCGCCACTTCGTCCGGCTGCACCGTATAGATCGCCTTGAACGCCCACAGCGCCAGAAGCACCAGCACGATCAGGCCGATCAGCGCCGGCGAGGCGCCGCCGCCGCCCGGAAGCGCCTGGCGCAGCCGGTCCTGTCCGCGTCGGATGATGTCTTCAAGATCGGGCGGTGTTCCCTGCGGTCCGTTCGGTCCGCGTGGCCCCTGGCCCCATGGCCCCTGATTGTTGCCGCCGCCACCCCACGGGCCGCCGCCTCCGCTCTTGTCGTTCCAGGGCATGATGTCCTTTCGCTGGGTTCCCTCTGGGCGCCGGGACGCAACGCCCCGAAACACAACTCCACTGTCCTTCTATAGGGACGCCGCCACGCGCTTTCAACGTGAAGCCTGCCGCTTCGAACCGTTTGAAATGCCGCACCCTGCTGATTGCCGTGCCCGGCGGGCCGCTCAGGCTGATTTCCGCCTGCGTTCGTAGACGACATGGCGCGTCGGATGGCTGTCCTTTTCGCCGGCCGGCACGTCCTCGGCGCTGACGATGCGCCAGGTCTCTGGATCGATCGGCGGGAAGCGCGTATCGCCGTCGACCGCCGCCTTTACATGCGTAACCGAGAGCCGGTCGGCCAGTGGCAGTGCCTGCGCATAGATCTCGCCGCCGCCGATGACGCAGATCTCGTCGATGCCGGCCATGCAGCGCCCCCTCGCCCGTGCCAGCGTCAGCGCATCCTGCAGCGAATGCACCACCTCTGCACCCTCCGCCCGGTAGGCGGGATCGCGCGTCACGATGATGTTGAGGCGGCCCGGCAGCGGCCGCTTTGGGAAACTTTCCCAGGTCTTGCGGCCCATGACGATCGGCCGGCCCATCGTATCGGCCTTGAAGCGCTTGAGATCGGTGGAAAGCCGCCACGGCAGGCCGCCGTCACGCCCGATGACGCCGTTCTCGGCGATGGCGACATGGATCACGACGTCCATCAGCCGCCGTTCCCGCTGCCCAGATCCTGCGGCCGGTCGAGGAACAGGATATCGATATCGCGTTCAGGGTCGAAATCCTGCGCCGTCATCTCGAAGGTCGTCGGGCCGGTCTTCTTCACGCCTTTGCCGCAGAAGGAAACGAGACTGGCGGGATAGCCCTTGTCCACCGTCAGCTTGAATTTGCCGATGGTGCCGCCGGCCCAGTTGCCGCCTGTCGTGAGAATATAGGCCAGCCGGCTCTCATAACGCGGCGAATTGCCTTCGGGACCGGGTACGGCCATGGCCTTGCGCACCGCCTTTTCGAAATCGGCATCCATGCAATAGCGTTTCTTGTAGGCGTCGTATTCGCCGTCGAACTTGCCGTCGCCATAGAAGTTCAGGCCGACAGTGCCGCCGAGGCTCGGCTTGTAGCGGTGCGAAACGCGCACCGGCTTGCCCGCCGGAAAGGTGGCCCGCCACCAATAGGTCGATCGCAATTGCCAGTACGGCCGGCGCACCGTCTTCCAGCCCGAACCGTCGTCGAACTCATCGAGGACGATGATGCCGCGTGCCAGCCAGTCGTCGGCGATAGACTGCGGCAACTTCGCCAGCGCATCGCTCACGGCATCTCCGAACGGATAGAACGGCACCTTCTGCGCCTTCAGGTCGGCGCTGACGTCGAGACCGGCGGCGAAAGCCCGCTGTTCCAGTTGCGGCGTGAGCGGCTTGCCGTCCATCGTCGCCTCGAAATCGAGGAAATTGTCCCTGTCGTCGGGGATGGAGGGAACCTCGTTCGGGTTGCCCTCGATGTCCGGCATCGGGAAAGCGACGATGGTATCGATGGCCTTGTCGGAGCCGTTGCGGAACACATAGTCCACCGTCACCTTGTCGCGCGACAGGAAAAGATCCTCGCTTTCCATGGAAATGGAATCGGAGCGCGCGAGCACAAGGCCGCCCGTTCCCAATTCAGCCACGGAATCGTTGGCGACCGCAGGTGTGCCCGCCACTACAATCGCCGCTACGGTCAGGAATCTGCGCATCATACCCCTCATGCCGTCGAACCTACCTGCTTGGCTGCCCTTCGCAAGCCTTGTCGGCCAAGTGCGGCGGCATCAAGTCCGCCACTGGACACCTTCGCCGCCTTCGGGCAGGACAACGCCATGCGAAAAATCCTCGTCGTCGGCATCGGCGCCGGCAATCCCGAGCACCTGACCGTCCAGGCCGTCAACGCGCTGAACCGCGCGGACGCCTTGTTCATCCCCGACAAGGGTGAGCGGAAAAGCGAACTGGCCGAGCTCCGCCGCGAAATCTGCGACCGCTTCGTCACCAACCCGGCATCGCGCCGGATCGAGTTCGCCGTGCCGGTGCGCGCCAAGCCGACCGATTCCTATCGCCAGACGGTCGACGACTGGCATGCCGCGATCGCCGAAATCTACGAGCGCCTGATCCTGGACGAGATCGGCGAAGACGGCTGCGGCGCCTTCCTGATCTGGGGCGATCCCTCCCTCTACGACAGCGCGCTGCGCATCCTCGAGCGCGTCACGCAGCGCGGCAACGTCGAGTTCGCGCTGGAGGTCATCCCCGGCATCACCGCCATCCAGGCACTCGCGGCCGGGCACAGGATGGCGCTGAACCGCATCGGCGATCCGCTCCTCGTCACCACCGGGCGGCGTCTGGCCGAAGAAGGAATGCCGGACAATGCCGGCACGGCCGTCGTGCTGCTCGACGGCCAGCAGGCGTTCCGGTCCGTCGCCGACAAGGACACGACGATCCACTGGGGTGCCTATCTCGGCACGAAGGACGAAATTCTCCTGTCCGGCCGGCTGGGCGACGTGGAAGAAAAGATCGTGCGCGTGCGGGAAGAGGCGCGGCAGCGGCACGGCTGGATCATGGATACGTATCTGCTGAGGAAAGCCGGCAGCTAATTTCCACCCGCCGCGCCGCCCCTCAGCTAGCCGCCGCCAACCTTCACCCGGCGTCAATCTCCGCCTGCAGCGCTTCCATATGCGCCGCCGCGGCCGAAGCGGCGGCCCGCTCGATGGCGCGGTAGCGGCTGACGACGGCGAGCCCCACCGGGGTCAGCTGCGCGCCGCCGCCCTTGCGGCCGCCGGTCTGTGCGGCCACCAGCGGCTTGCCGAACACCCGGTTCATGTCCTCGACCAGGTCCCAGGCATGCTTGTAGGACATCTCCATGCCGCGCGCGGCCGCCGAGATCGAGCCGAAGGCGGCGATCTGCTCCAAAAGCTCGATCTTGCCGGGACCGATGCGGCCGTCCGGGTCGAGATTGATGCGCAGGCTCAGCGACGGCATGACGGTCTCCTCGCCTCAGCATAGCGGCCTTCACAAGCAGCCGCTATTCCGAATCCGTATAACGCATGATGGCCGCTCATGCGTCGACCTCGACACGAAAGCCCGCCGCCGTGTTGGCGCGGTCGAAGCTCAGCGTCTTGACCACGGCGAACACCTCCCGTCCTGGCTCCAGCCCCAGCGCCAGTCTCGACTGGCGGGTGATGCGCGAAACGATCGTCGCGCCATTGCAATCCATGCGCACGTCCACCGAAGCGTCATCCTCCGGCTCGATCGAGACGACGCGTCCCGCCAGCACGTTGAGCGCGGAAAGCCCGTGCGGCCGCTCGGTGGCGATCATCACGTCGCGCGCGCGGATGCGCACCCGGACCGGCGCGCCGACAGCGAGGTCGAGGCGCGGCACGCGAACCTCGCCGGCTGCCGAGGCCAGCACCGTCATGGCGAATTCCGCGTCATGGCGCGCCACGACCGTCTCCAGCAGCGCACCGCCCTCGCCGCGCTCCTCGGCGGGCAAAAGGTCGAGCCGTTGCAGGCTCGCCGCCGCCGGCCCTGCCGCCGTGACCTTGCCGGCGGAAAGCACCACCACCTCGCTCGCCAGCCGCGCCACCTCGGCGACGGAATGGCTGACATAGACGATGGGAATCTTCGTCTCGTCGCGCAGCCGCTCGACATAGGGCATGATCTCGGCCTTGCGCGCCTCGTCCAGCGAGGCCAGCGGCTCGTCCATCAGCAGCAGCCTCGGGCTGGCGAGCAGCGCCCGGCCGATCGCCACGCGCTGCTTCTCGCCGCCGGACAGGCCGGAGGGGCGGCGGTCCAGCAGGGCGCCGATGCCGAGCAGGTCCACCACCGCGTCCATCTCGGCGTAGCGCTCGGCCGCCGGCGTGAAGAAGCGGCCGTAACGCAAATTCGCCGCCACGCTCATATGCGGAAACAGCCGTGCATCCTGGAACACTAGGCCGACGCGCCGCTTGTGCCTCGGCACGAAGACGCGCTTCTCGGTGTCGACCAGCACGCGCTCGTCCACCACCACCCGGCCGCGCCCGGGTCTCGCCAGCCCGGCGATGATGTTGATGAGCGAGGATTTCCCCGAACCGGACGGCCCGAACAGCGCCGTCAGCCGCCCGGCGCTCTCGAAGCGGGTTTCGAGCATGAAATTGCCCTGCCGGTGGGCGATGTCGATAGCGAGCGTCATGTCAGCTCAAGCCTGCGGCCGATGCGCCGTGCCAGCACTTCCGACACCACCAGCGCCGCCATCGAAATGATGATGGAGATCAGGGTGAGCCGTAACGCCCCCTCGTCGCCGCCCGGCACCTGGGTGAAGGTGTAGATCGCCGACGGCAACGTCTGCGTCTCGCCCGGAATGTTGGAGACGAAGGTAATGGTGGCGCCGAACTCGCCCATCGCCTTGGCGAAAGCGAGGATCATACCGGCGATGATGCCTGGCAGGATCAACGGCAGCGTCACTGTGGC
>JBQCHN010000036.1:0-6006 GCA_051954615.1 Mesorhizobium sp.
TGGAAGTCAAGCCGGCGGGCATCGCCTTCGGCCATGGAGGAAACATGCAGCGCATCGCCACGCTGGACGACGTCGCGCGCGGGCTGGATGCGCTCGTCGCGCTCGACCCGCGCCTCTCGGCGGTGCGCGGCAGGGCCGGCGCTGTGCCGCTGCGCCTGTCCGAGCCGGGTTTCGAAAGCCTCGCCTCGATCATCGTCTCGCAGCAGGTGTCGCGTGCCAGTGCCGACGCCATCTTCGGCCGGCTGTCCGGCCTGCTCGACCCGCTGACGCCGCAGGCGGTGCTCGGCGCCGGCGAGGCGGTGTTCCGCGAGGCCGGCCTGTCGCGGCCGAAGCAGCGCGGGCTCCTGGCGGCCGCCCAGGCGGTGGCCGGCGGCCTCGACCTCCATCACCTGTGCTCGCTCGATGCGGGCGAGGCCATCGCGGCCCTCACTGCCGTGCCGGGCATCGGCCCCTGGACGGCGGAGTGCTATCTTCTGTTCTCGGCCGGACACCCGGACGTGTTCCCGGCGCGCGACGTCGCCCTGCAAAGCGCCGTCGGCCATGCGCTCGGCATCGATCCCCGTCCGCCGGAAAAAACGCTGATCCGCATAGCCGAATCATGGGCGCCCTGGCGCGGCGTCGCGTCGCGTCTTTTCTGGGCCTACTATCGCGAAATGAAGGGCCGCGACGCCACGCCGATCGCCTGAACCGCGAAAATGCGTGAAAATAGCGCATTTTCGGTGTCTCGCGCGGCCCACAATCCGCTTCACATCGCTGTCATGTCGGGCTTACAGTATCGGCACCGTACGGTTCGAGACACAAGGAGACGAGGAACGTGACGGTTGCCGTATCTCCGGATGCGCTGCCCGCACTGGTGCTGAACGCGGACTATCGCCCGCTCAGCTACTACCCCTTGTCGCTGTGGTCCTGGCAGGACGCGATCAAGGCGGTGTTCCTCGAGCGCGTCAACATCGTCGCCGAATACGAGCACGCCGTCTCCTCGCCGACCTTCTCCATGAAGCTGCCCTCGGTGGTCAGTCTCAAGGCCTACGTGAAGCCGTCCCGGCATCCAGCCTTCACCCGCTTCAACGTGTTCCTGCGCGACCGCTTCCAGTGCCAATATTGCGGGACGGGGGAGGATCTCACCTTCGACCATGTGGTCCCGCGTCATCGCGGCGGCGCGACGACGTGGGAAAATGTGGTAGCCGCCTGTTCGCCCTGCAATCTCAGGAAGGGCGGCATGATGCCTGCGCAGGCCAAGATGTGGCCTTTGCAGAAACCCTACAAGCCGACCGTGCACGACCTCCACAACAACGGCCGCCTCTTCCCTCCCAACCATCTGCACGAAAGCTGGATGGACTATCTCTACTGGGATGTCGAACTGGAGCCGTAAAGCATGCCTCCCGAAAGTGGGACCCGGTTTCGGGACAAAGACATGCGTAAAATCAAGAAACTAAAGCGTGCGGAGCGAATCTGAAGATCGCGACACGCTTTAAAGCGCCGCCTTCCCCGCGCTTCAATCCCTGCCGAATGCACCCTTGAAGGCCACCGCGCCGAGGATGAGGGCCGCGATCGCCTGCCAGCCGGCCAGAGACAGGCCGAGGATGCGCAGCGCCGCCTTGTCGCAGGATGGCGGCACGAACTTGTCGAGCGCGTCGAGCACGCCATTGCCGCCTGTATCGACCGAGACGCCGACGGTGGTGCAGTCGGTCGGCCCCGGCCACCAGCCCCATTCGACGCCGGAATGGAAGACGCCGAGATAGAGGCCGTAGACCATCAGGAGCCCGCCGATGGCGAGCAGGCCGCGCACGGCCCAGGCCGGCGCCCGCATCGATGAGGCGAGGCAGGCGACCAGCATCAGCGGCGCGCCGATATAGTAGGGCAGACGCTGCTCGTAGCAGAGCTTGCAGGGGATGTAGCCGCCTATGTACTGGAAGGCGAGCGCCCCGCCGACGGTGGCCGCCATGGCGACCGCGAGGAAGCCGGCGATCTGCGTGCGGCGGAGCGATGCGGCAGGGGTGGCAATATCAGTCATGGCAAGGTCATCCGTGATGAAGTCCGCTCAGAACACCCATTTGACGACGATGTAGAGCAGAATGAGGGCGGCGGCGGCGGCGCCCGCGATCATGCCGAGGCGCTTCTCGATGAAATCTTTGATCTGCTCGCCGTAGCGGCGCAGCAGCCAGGCGAGCAAAAGGAAGCGCGCCCCGCGCGCGACGATGGCGAGACCGATGAACAGGAGAAGGTTGACGCCGATGACCCCCGACAGGATGGTCACCACCTTGATCGGCGGCAGGTGGGCGGCGCCCGAGGTGATCAGCATCAGGATGATGAAGCCGATGCCGGAGGAGGTGCGCAGCGCCTCGAACTCGTCGTACTTGCCGTAGAACTGCAGGATCGGCACGGCGATCGTCTCATAGGCGTAGTGGCCGATGAACCAGCCGGCAATGCCGCCGAGCACCGAGGCGACCGTGGCGATCAGCGCATAGCGGTAAGCACGGTCTGGCCGCGACAGCGCCATCGGCAGGTAGAGCACGTCGGCCGGTACGAGGAACACCGAGCTTTCGACGAAGGCGATGACGGCCAGCCACCATTCGGCGGATTTCCTTGCCGCGAGCGACAAGGTCCAGTCATAAAGTCCGCGAAGCATGGAAGGCCCTCGTGATGCGGAGCTTGTCTAGGAAGTTTCCGTCCGCCGCACAATGGCGCAGGGTTCACGAAATCGACAGCGCGCTAAACGGTCGAGGCCAGTTGACGAACAGGCCCCTGACCGTATAGTCCGCGCCCATCGGGACCTGCCCGGTCCGTGCCCCTATGGCGGAATTGGTAGACGCGCTCGACTCAAAATCGAGTTCCGCAAGGAGTGCTGGTTCGATCCCGGCTAGGGGCACCACTTCTTGATCTCACGCGAATTCGCTTCGCTCACCGCTCCGATCGGGCGGCCTGACGGCCGACGGACAGTCGTCCTTGCGAACCCTGCGGGTTCGATACCGCGCCTGAAAGACGCGCCATACTTCCGTCTCACGCGAATTCGCTTCGCTCACCGCTCCGACCGGGCGGCCTGACCGGCCGACGGACAGTCGTCCTCGCGAACCCTGCGGGTTCGATACCGCGCCTGAAAGATGCGCCATATTTCCGTCTCACGCGAATTCGCTTCGCTCACCGCTCCGACCGGGCGGCCTGACGGCCGACGGACGGTCGTCCTCGCGAACCCTGCGGGTTCGACGGGCATCCGAAAAAGGCAACGGGCGCGCTTTTGGCGCGCCCGTCTCCCCCGCTGCCGGCCTATTGCTTGGCCGGCCCCTCATGCATGATGTCGTCGTTCTTCGGTCCGTCGACGATCAGGTAGCCCGCCAGGCCGCGCTCGGCGCGCGAAAGGGCGTGGTCGACCAGCACGTAGTGGCCGCCGCGCTCGATCTTGAAATCGACGACCGTGGCGCCGCCCGGTGGCACGCTCACCGTCTGCACGCCCGTCAGCGGCGGCGAGGTCACGCTGCCCAACGAGTAGACGTGGTCGAAGATCTCGCCGATGACATGGAAGGACGAGGTGTAGTTCGGCCCGCCGACACCGAAGAAGATGCGCACCGTTTCGCCGGCATTGGCATAGAGCGGATGCGCCTTGGTAAGCGCGCCGACCGAGCCGTTGAACAGGAAGTATTCCGGACGCTCGGAGATCAGCTTGTCGTAGTCCATCTCCATCTCGCCCTTCGTGCCGAACGGCTCGACCGTGTAAAGCTCGCCCTGCATGACGTAGAACTCGCGGTCGACCTGCGGCAGGCCGCCTTCCGGTTCCACCACGATCAGCCCGTACATGCCGCTGGCGATGTGGTGGGCGACGCTGGGCGTGGCGCAGTGGTAGACGAAGACGCCGGGCTTCAGTGCCTTGAAGGTCACCACGGCTTCCTCGCCGGGCGCGATCTGGGTGAAGTCGGCGCCGCCGCCGGGGCCGGTCGCGGCATGGAGGTCGATCGAGTGCATCATGACGCTGTCGGCCGCGTTCTTGATGTGAAGCTCGACCGTGTCGCCGACGCGCACCCTGAGCATCGGTCCGGGAACCTTGTTGTTGAAGGTCCAGTAGACGTAGGAGGTGCCGTCATCCAGCCGGCCCTTGAGTTCGACCGTCTCCATGTCGACGCGCACCACCTGCGGTGGCCGCTGCCCGATCGGACCCGGCAGGTCCGCAGGGTCGCGCACGATGTCGGCCGCATCCGTCGTCATGCCGGAGCGCGGGCCGGGCATCACCTGGATCACGCCCTCCATGCCCGCCGCGCGGTGGCCTGCGATGGAGCAGAAATAGGCGAATTCACCGACCTTGTTGGCCAGGAACGAGAAGGTCGAGGAGGCGTTCTTGCCGACGACGACCGCCGAGCGGGCGGCGTACTGGTCGAGTACGATGTCGTGCTCGGCGCCCTCGCCGTTGATGAGGTTGATCTGCACCAGTTCGCCCTCGTGGACCATGAGGGTGGGATTGACCTTGCCCTCGATGTCGCCGCCGACGCCTATATAGACCATGCGGCCCTCGGCGATGCCGGTGCGCAGGGTGAAGATGGTGGCGCTGTGATAGCTGACGACGCCGGTGGCGTCGGCCGGCGCATTCGAGGTCGCCGGCGCCGCCGTGTCCTGCGCGGTCTGTGCGTTTGCGTCGTGATTGTGCGTCTGGGCGAAGGCCGGCGCCAGCGGCACGGCAAACGCCATCGTCGTCGCCAAAAGGCCTGCCATGACGCGCTGCGTCACCCTGCCCGCCACATACGCGACGCCGATCGGCGCCGGGCTGGCTCTGCTCTTGATTTCCATTTCGAACTCCTTCTTTGCGAGGCTGGGAAAGCCCTATCAGCGGGCGCCGGGACGCTCGTTGATCTAGCGCAAGCAAATCCGCGTCCGGCCCCCGACTGTCGCGAGGAGATTGGCGGTTGCCTATTCCTTGCCGTCCCGCCCTTCGGCGATGCGCGAAAGCCGGTCCCGATCGGTGACGGTGACCTTCTGGCGCCCGCTCAGGACCAGGCCCTTGCCTTCCCACGCCGTCAGCAGCCGGCTGACCGTGTGAAGCGTCGTCCCGGTCATTTCGGCGATATCCTGGCGCGAGATGGGGAAATCGATCAGAAGCCCTTCGCTGGTCTGCCTGCCGCTTTGCCCGACCAGCTTGAGCAGCGCATGGGCGACCCGCCGGTCGACCTGCTCGGTCGACATCTCGACGACGCGCGTATGGGCATCCTGCAGCCGGTCGCCGACGGTCTTGTAGGTATTCGCCCCGAAGGAAGGGATCGCGGCGGCGAACTCGGCCCACAGGGCGCCCGGCCAGGCAAGCACCACGCAGTCGACGGCCGCGATCGCATTCGCCGGATAGGTCGAGCGGCCGAGGGCCTGGGCGATGCCCATCAGCTCGCCCGCGCTGATGTAGCGCACGATGACGTCCTGCCCTTCCGGCGTCGACTTGACCACGCGCACATGGCCGTCGAGCAGCAGGAAAAAGGTGTTCGCGGCGCCGTCCTGTTCGAAAATGGCCTGGTCCTTGGCGACGCGCTGCGAGCGCGCCCGCCCGACGATGCGGTCGAGATCGGCGGCGCTCATGCCCCGGAACAACGGCAGGTCGGCAATCAGGGAACGGTCGAGGCGGCTCACAGGCTCTCCTAGAGCATGTTGCAGCCGAGTGGAATCACTTGGCGTCGCACACATGCGGCAAAATCAAATTGATAGACCATGATGGCGTCCGAAAACCGCTTCACACTTTTCGGCATCATGGTCTGGCTTCGGTCCTGTCAATCGGCCGCACCATCCCATAGGGATGGTGCAAACGGCAAGCCGCGAGGCTTTTGGCCATTTATGCCTTGATTCGGTTTTGTTTGCGCTGCAACAAAGTGGGCCGGCGGCGATACCCCTACATGACATCCGGCGGGTCGCCGCCGCACCGAGAAAAAGAAAGGCAAGTTCCATGAAACGCGTAGTCGCTGCAGCAACCATCCTCGCCGCCCTGATGCTGGCTGGAGGCGCACAGGCTGCCGATCACCAGATCCAGATGCTCAACAAGGG
>JBQCHN010000037.1:0-12645 GCA_051954615.1 Mesorhizobium sp.
TCGTCGCCACGCTTGATGGTGCCGGAGATCGGGCAGGTCTCGACGCGGCGGCCGTTGACGCGCACGAACATCTCCGGCGAGGCGCCGACCAGATATTCGTTCTCGCCGAGGTTGATGAAGAAGGAATAGGGCGAGGGATTGATGGTCTTCAGCCGCCGCGAGATCGCCGACGGTTCCGTCTCGCAGCGCTCGTAGAACATCTGGCCGGGCACGACTTCGAACAGGTCGCCGCGCTTGAAGCTGTCGAAGGCGCGCCGAACCAGATTGGCGTATTCGCCGGGCTCGTGGTCGCCGCGCGGCGGGATGCGGTCGGACGGTCTGAACGGCTGGACGGCGCCGTCGCGCGGCAGGCCGGCTGTGGAAAAATCCTCGCCGACATAGTCGTAGCGGTCGGTCCAGGCCTTGGCCGAATAGTGGTCGACGACGAGAATCTCGTCGGGCAGGTAAAGCACCAGGTCGCGCTGGCTCTCGGCCCGCCTGAGCTTGTAGGCGACCGGGTCGAACTGGAAGGCGAGGTCGTAGCCGAAGGCGCCGTAGAGGCCGAGATTGGCGTCCTGGTCGGTGTGGAACAGGGCGGTTACGGCACGCAGCACCGTGAAGACGGAAGGCGCGCGGCTGCGTTCCTCCTCGGCGTAGACATGGCCGGGCTCGGCGACCGTCAGCGCCAGCAGCCGTTTCGTCGCATCGCTGAAGGTGACGGCCTTTTCCTTACGCAGTACGCGCTCGATAGCGGGCAGCAGGGTCTCGCCGCGCCTGTTCAGCGCCTCGATCTTCATGGCGCGGCCGCGCGCCGAAATCACCAGCGGCGGATCGATGACGGCGGTGTCCCAGCGGGTGTAGCGGCCGGGATATTCGTAGTTTGAGGAAAAGACCGCGCCGCGCCGCGCATTGAGGCCTTCGAGATAGGCGTCGATGGCGCCTGCATAGGGTTTTTCGTGGCGTTCGCGGGTGATCGCGATGCCGCCGGCCGTCACGAATCGCTCGCCGCCGTTGTCCAGAAGTTCCACCGTCATTGCCGTCTCCCTGTTCCGCCGTGGAGGTCCGGAGGCGCCTGTGGAAACAAAAAGGCCGCCGGACTTCTCCCGCGGCCATCCCTGATTTTCACGCGCATGCGTTCGGTGGCCGCTGTCAGCAGGCCCACCACCAGATCGAGTTGATCGAACGAATGCTCATGGGTTTTCCTTAGCGGCGAATAGGGGGCAGGGCAAGGGATTTGATGAAGGCTACGCTCGTATCTCCTGCCGCTGGAACGACACGTAGGCGATGGTGAACAGCTCGATGAGGGCCGCGATCATACCGGCGATCTGCGGCCAGACGAGGGCGAGGCTGGCCGACAGCGGCAATGGCGCGCCCATCAGCGCCCCGCTCAGCTGCGAAGGGAAGAGCAGGCCGAGCGAGCGGGTGGCGGGATTGAGCAGGGCAAGCGTGGCCTCGCCGTAAAGGACGTTCGGCGAGATGCGCGCCAGCCCCTGCTGCACGGCGATCTGGTGGACGGCCGTCATCGGGTCGAGAAGGTCGACGGGTGCGACGGCGCCGGCGACCAGCGGCGTCAGCATCGGCCAGAACACGGTGAAGACCAGCCACAGCGTCAGCGCGCACAGCGCCGAGGTCGCAGGCGACTTCACCAGTGTCGAGAAGGCCATCGCCACCGCCAGCCACACGCCGGCATAGACGAAGGAGGCAAACAGAAAGGCCAGCCCGCGAGCGATCTCCTCGCCGCCCGGCGGCAGGCCGAGCGAGAGAATGCCGAGCCCGGTCACCAAAAGCCACAGCGTCAGCAAGCAGATGGCGATGACGATCAGGCCGCCGAGGAATTTTCCGGTCAGCAGCGCGTCGCGGTAGATCGGCTGCGACAGCACGCGCGACAGCGTGCGGCGGCTGTATTCGCCGTTGATGGCGTCGAAGCCCAGCGCGATCGCCACCAGCGGGATGAGAAATCCGAGGAAGGAGACGAAGGAGGGCAAGGGTTGCTGCGCGGTGGTGAACAGGCGCAGGAACAGGAACTGGTCCTCGCCAATGGTCGCCTTGATCTGGCCGATCGCGGCATAGACTGAGCCGATGGCGGTGAGGATCACCAGAAGCATCACGAGATGGATGCGAGCCGAATTCATGTGATCGGCGGCTTCCTTCAGCGCCACCGTCGATAGCCCGGCGAAGGGCGAGCCCTCACGCTGCCTGGTCATGGTCTTCTCCCTCGAAGAAATGCGCGTAGACCTCGTCGAGGCTGGACTGGCGGATGGTCATCTCGGAAAGCGCCCCGCCGGCCTGCACGGTGCGGCGGGCGATGTCGGCGCGCACGTCGGCATCGGCGTCGACGCGCCAGCGACCGGCCCTGAGCGGCGTCACGGCGGCGATGTGGGGCGCATCCTTCAGCACTGTCGCGAGCTCGATGCCGTCGGCCTCGACCTCGACCACATGCGTGCCACCGAGCACGTCGGCGGTCAGGTCGGCCACCTTGCCGATCAGGCCGATGCGGCCGCGGCTGAACAGGGCGACGCGGTCGCACAGCGACTGCATCATGGCCAGCAGATGCGAGGACAGCACGATGGTGACGCCGTCGGCGGCGAGTTCGCGGATCAGTTCCAGAAGTTCCTGCGTCGATTGCGGATCCAGCCCGGAAGTCGGCTCGTCGAGGATGGCGATCTCGGAGCCCTTGGCCAGCACTTCCGCCAGGCCGAGCCGCTGGCGCATGCCGCGCGAGAAGGCGGCGACGCGCTTGCCGCGCACGTCGGAAAGCCGCACGCGCGCCAGCGCTTCGCTGATGCGCCTGTTGGCTTCGGCGGATGCGAGGCCGGCGAGCCGCGCCGAATAGGCAAGGTTCTCCTCGGCGCTCAGGTGATCGTAGAAGCCGATCTGGTCCGGCAGGTAGCCGACGCGGCGCTTGACCGACAGCGGTTTGCGCAAAGGGTCCAGTCCCAGCACGCGGATGGTGCCGGCGCTCGGCTCGGTGAGGCCGAGCAGGAGCAGGATCGTGGTGGTCTTGCCCGAGCCGTTCGGCCCGAGCAGGCCGAACACCTCCCCCTTGTTCACGGCAAGATCGATGCCGTCGACGGCGGTGAAGCGGCCGTAGCGCTTGGTCAGGCCGCTGGCTTCGATGACGGGTGCTCCGGCGGTGCTCATCTGCGGCCATACCTGGCGACGGCGAAGCCCAGCACCAAGACGGCGATGCCGATGACGGCCAGCCCGGTGACGCCCCATAGCGTGGAGGTGCGCACGGTGACGCGGAAATTGGCGCTGTCGGAAGCGCCCGGCCCGCTGGCGCGGACCGAGACCATGTAGTCGCCGGCGATGGCCTGCTGCGAAGGCGTCATGGAGACGGCGACGCTGGCGTTCTGGCCGGGCTCGATATCGTCCACCTTCTCGGGGTTGAAGGCGACCTTCCAGCCGGACGGCGGGGTGGCGGACAGGGCCACGTCACGCGCCGGCGCCGAGCCCGAATTCTGCAAGGTGAAGGTGAAGGTTCGTTCCTGCCCGGCCGTGGCGTCGCCGGAAAGCCTGCCTTCGGGGCCGGTGAGCGCGACGGTCGGCCGTCCGGTGATGTCGAGCATCAGCTTGGCGTTGGCCGAAATATCGCCGGCGGCCGCTGCCACTTCGACCGGATATTGGCCTGCCTGCGCGCTGTCGGGCGGCTGGACGGAAACTTTCAGCTCCTTCGATTCGCCGGCCTTCAGCGGCAGGCTTGTCAGCTCCTGCGAGCCGTAGCCTTCCTTGAAGGTGACCTGGAAACCGTCCGGCGACTTGGACAGGAGATTGACGGTGGTGTCTTCCTGGCCGTCGTTCTTGACGTTTACCTGATAGTCGAAGGCGGATTTGGCCGTGCCGCGCAGCGCCGGCAGCTTCGGCTCCATAGTGAGCTTGGCGGGTTCGGTTTTCGTCAGCGTCAGCGACAAGGGCAGGCTGAGCGACTGGCCGTCGCCCTTGCCGGTCAGCGTGAAGGCGACGGGCTTGTCGGCGTTCGCATCGGCCGGCGGGGTCAGCTTCAGCGTCAGGTCGACCGTGGAATCGGCCGCCGCGATCGCCGCGCGCACCGGCTTGCCGCCGCCGTCGATCTCCCAGGTCCAGCCGGTCGGCAGTCCGTCGAGGCCGAGGTCGATGCGGTGCGGCGGCAGGCCGTGGTTGGAAAGAGTGACGTCGACGGAGATGCTCTTGCCCGCCTGCGCGGAAAAATCCGGGTAGCGCGTGGTCAGCCACAGGCCGCTAGGCGTCTGCTGGGCGGCCGCGGCGCCGGTCGACTGGGCCCATACCGGCGGTGCCGTTGCGAGGCCGAGCCCGATGGCCACGACGGTCGCGGCAAGCAATTTCGAAGGGGTATTTAAAGACGAACGAAAGCGTGCAGGAACCACGCGTGCCTCCCCGCATAAAGTTGAAATCATATTTGTTTGCAAAGCCTTGGCGACTTCGTGCCGAGCGGAGGATGGACCGCTTTGTGGCACGAATGCGGCAAATTCCGCGCAACCGCGACGGCTCACGAAATTGTAAGCCGCCGCGATTTTCCGTGATGGGGAGATGTCCGGGTCGTCAGGATTCCAGTGCGCCGGAGCGGGCGTCGCCGCTTCTTGCGCCGCCCAGCAGCTTGACGAGGTCGTCGCCGGCGCGGGTGATGCGGTGCGAGCGGCGGGTCAGGATATAGCCGTCCTGCGGGGCGAACACCTCGACATGGCCGTCCGGCTCGCCCGGCCGGTGGACGACGGTGGCGAGGCGGTCGCCCTTCTTGACCCGGTCGCCGGGTTCGACGTCGTAGAGGACGGCGCCGGCCTGCGGTGCCTGCATCATGTCGATGTTCTCCAGCGGCGTGACCACGCCCTTGAAGGGGCCGGGCGCGGGCACGGACGGGTCGACGACGACGCCGCGCGCCACGAGCAGGCGGTAGAGGCCGGCGGCATCGCTTTCAGCGGTGGCGCGGTCGACATCGGCGATGCCGCGATATTCGACGGTGGTGACGACGACGCGGTCGAGCGGGCCGCCGGCTTTCAGATGCGGATGCACGGACGCTTCCTCGAAGGCCGCGCCGCTTTCGCCCCGCCACAGAAGCACGGCGGCGACGCCCATGGCGGCGGCGCAGTCCTGCATCGCCGGCCACAGATCGGCCGGCACGTACAGATAGGGCATGCCTTCGTCGTCGCAGTGCAGGTCGAGCACGATGTCGTGGCCGAGCGAGAGAGAAAGCAGCCGCGCCTTCAGCTTCTTGTCCACGGTGGCGTTCGCCGTGTCCGGCAAAAGGGCGGGATCGGGCCGGTCGACCAGCGGGAAGTCGCGGTTGAAGTTGACGCGGGTGCCGGAATGGAAGCGCCCCTGATGGACGTCGTAGTGATACTGGGCGCGCCCGATCGGATTGGCCCATGGCACGATGGTCAGCGAGCCACGGATGCGCCCTTCGGCCTCGGCCTTGAGAAGCATCGGCATCAGCGCGTCGATGGCGACGGTGCCCGGCAGTTCGCCGGCATGCAGCGCGGCTTGCAGATAGGCGCGCGGAGCGGCCTTTTCCGAGCCTTCGAAACGGAAAACCGGGAATTCGTAGGCAACGCCTTCGGTGTCGCCGGTGATCGTTTCCATCGACCTCTTCATGATGTCCTCCGTGTCGCCTGCAATTCCATGCCGCTTTGTGGCGTCGGTGTCGAGTGGGCCACGATCAGGGGCGATGGGCGCAGGTCACGGACATCTTCTCCCACCGGACCGGCGGCCGGTTATCCGACGTCGATTTGACTGGCGGACTTCGTTCAAGGAACCTGCGTGCAAAGTCAGTGGCAGGATACGCGCATGGCGAAAACCGAACGCGAGAAAATGGCGGCGGGCGAATGGTATGCCTGCGTCGACGATGAGCTCGACGCGCTCAGAACGGCGGCGCAGACGGCGGTGTTCGAGCACAATTGCCTGCCGCCGACGGGGCGCGGCGACATCGGGCCTGCCTTGCGCGCCCTGCTGGGTTCGGATGGCGAGAGCGCCCGCATCGAGGCGCCGTTCTACTGCCCCTACGGCTTCAACATCTTTCTCGGCAGGCGAACCTTCGTGAACGCGGGCTGTACCGTTCTCGACACGGCGCCGGTCAGGATCGGCGACGGCACGATGATCGGTCCTTCGGTGCAGATCTATTGCGCCGAGCATCATCGGACCGTCGAAGGCCGCCGCGCCGGGCTGGAGATCGCGCGGCCGGTGACTGTGGGCAGCGACGTCTGGATCGGCGGCGGCGCCATCATTCTCGGCGGAGTGACCATCGGCGACGGCGCCATCGTCGGTGCGGGAGCCGTGGTGACGCGAGATGTGCCGGCGGGCGTGATGGTGGCCGGCAATCCGGCGCGGCCGATCGGGCCGAAATGAAGGAAGCCGCCCGAAGGCGGCTCCGATCAGATCAGGTTCGTCGACGGGCGGCCTCAGCTCAGGCCTTCGATGTTGCCGTCGTCGTTGAGGAAGATGTTTTCCGACGAGGGCTTTGAGGGAAGGCCGGGCATCGTCATGATCTCGCCGCAGATGACGACGACGAAACCGGCGCCGGCGGCGAGGCGAACCTCACGCACCGGCACGGTGTGGCCGGTCGGCGCGCCGCGCAGGTTCGGGTCGGTCGAGAAGGAATACTGCGTCTTGGCCATGCACACCGGCAGGTTGCCGTAGCCGGCCTTCTCCCAGCTGTGGAGCTGGTCGCGCACCGACTTGTCGGCGATCGCCTCGGAGCCGCGATAGACGCGTTGGACGATGGTGTTGACCTTCTCGAACAGCGGCATGTCGTCGGGATAGAGCGGTGCGAACTGCGAGGCACCGGATTCGGCAAGCTGCACCACCTTGTTCGCCAGTTCCTCGATGCCGGCGGAACCCTGCGCCCAGTGCTTGCACAGGATCGCCTCGGCGCCGAGCCCCTTCACGTACTCCTGCAGGGCCTTGATCTCGGCTTCGGTGTCGGAATGGAAGTGGTTGATCGCCACCACCACCGGCACGCCGAACTGGTGCACGTTCTCGATATGGCGGCCGAGGTTCGGGCAACCCTTCTTCACCGCCTCGACGTTTTCCGGGCCGAGGTCTTCCTTCTTGACGCCGCCGTTCATCTTCATGGCGCGCACGGTGGCAACGATGACGGCCGCAGCCGGCTTCAGGCCCGCCTTGCGGCACTTGATGTCGAAGAACTTTTCCGCGCCGAGGTCGGCGCCGAAGCCGGCTTCCGTCACCACATAGTCGGCGAGCTTGAGCGCGGTGGTGGTGGCCATCACCGAGTTGCAGCCGTGGGCGATGTTGGCGAACGGGCCGCCGTGGACGAAGGCCGGGTTGTTCTCCAGCGTCTGCACTAGGTTCGGCTGGATGGCGTCCTTGAGCAGCACGGCCATGGCGCGATGGGCCTTGATGTCGCGGGCGTAGACCGGGGTCTTGTCGCGGCGGTAGGCGACGATGATGTCGCCGAGGCGCTTTTCAAGGTCCTTCAGGTCGCGCGACAGGCACAGGATCGCCATCACCTCGGAGGCGACGGTGATGTCGAAGCCGGCTTCACGCGGATAGCCGTTGGCGACGCCGCCGAGCGAGCAGACGATTTCGCGCAGCGCCCGGTCGTTCATGTCCATGACACGGCGCCAGGTGACGCGGCGGGTGTCGATGCCGAGCTCGTTGCCCCAGTAGATGTGGTTGTCGATCAGCGCCGACAAAAGGTTGTGGGCGGTGGTGATGGCGTGGAAATCGCCGGTGAAGTGCAGGTTCATATCGTCCATCGGCACGACCTGGGCGTAGCCGCCGCCTGCGGCGCCGCCCTTCATGCCGAAGTTCGGGCCCAGCGAAGCCTCGCGGATGCAGATGATCGCTTTCTTGCCGATGCGGTTCAGGCCGTCGCCGAGGCCGACGGTGGTGGTGGTCTTGCCTTCGCCGGCCGGCGTCGGGTTGATGGCGGTGACGAGGATCAGCTTGCCGTCCTTGTTGCCCTGCACCGACTTGATGAAGTCGGCCGAGATCTTCGCCTTGTCGTGGCCGTAGGGCACCATCTGTTCGGCCGGAATGCCGAGCTTGGCGCCGATCTCGAGGATCGGCTTCTTCTTGGCGGCGCGCGCGATTGCGATGTCGGATTTCACTTCGGCCATGACGGCGCTCCCATTGTTCGTCGTTCGGCGAGGATGGCGACCCACCCTTCAGGCCGCGCATAGAAGCGCGAGCGGACGCGCTCGCGCAATCTCAAAACAGGCGCGCAATGCGCGAAAAACGACAGGCTTCGTCCGCTACCTGTCGAGGATGGACCGCAGCTCGACGATGTTCGAACGTACCTGCAGCAGGTTGAAGCCCATGGTGGCGAGGTGCGAGGGGAAGAACGCGCTCGACTCATTGCCGTTGGAGATGATCCAGGGCTGGACGTCGAGCGAAGCGCGCAACTGGCTTTCCATCCGGTCCCACAGGGTCTTCAGGTTGCGTTCGGCGATCACGTTGGCGAAATCGGACTGCGTGGCCGTCAGGATGCCGTAGTAGGCGTAGAGCTGGCCGTAGGCGAACCAGAAGCGGTCGTCGGCGCGCGGGTCGAACCAGCCGGCGTCGGAGGCCTCGATGCGGGCGCGCAGGATGTCGGAGGTCGAGCCGATATCGGAGGCGATGCGGTCGAGGAACAGCAACAGGTTGTCGGCGCGCGGGTCGAACGTGGCGCGACATTGCTCCAGGCTGGTGTTGAAGGCGCGCAGGTCCGCGATGGCCTCGCGGTAGACGCTGGGCGTCGGGCGGGTCGGGCCGCGCCAGCCGACGTACCAGGCGGTCTCGTCCCAGGCGAGCGCGGTGCGCGCCTTCTGCAGGTTCTCGTCGATCTGCGAGGTACCGCGCACGCGGCCCAGCGTGTCGACGAGTTCGGTCGTCGTGCGCCGCAGGACCTGGTTGATGCCGAGCTGGAAGGCGGCCTTGTTGTCGAAGAAGGGGGTGCGGCGCCAATCCAGGCCGAACAGGCCGGCTTTCGACAGGAGCGTGGAGGATATCCACGCATTCTGGTTGACGTTGAAGTCGACCAGATCGGCGGCGACGGCCGCGATTGCCGAAGGCTTGCAGCTTGTCGGCTGGGACGTGGCCGCCTGTCCCTGGACGTTGCTTGCCTGATCGGGCTTTACCGGTTCGCCCGCGCCGGTGGCGCCGGCGGCCGCAACTTCGGCGGCCGGATAGTCCGGATTGAAGCCGTTCCACCATTGGGTGATGTAGAAGAAGCGGGCGTAGAAGCCCAGGACGACCAGGATGACAAGGCCGATGACGGCCCTGAGAATCCAGCCGCGTTGCGTGTACCAGCGGCCGGCCCACATGAAGGGCCACAGGATGATGCCGATGACGAAGCCGATGCCGCGGCCGATCCACTGGAAGATGCGGGTGAAGAAGGTCACGATCGGATCGAGCATGGCATCCCCCTCGTCAGGTCAGTCGGTCAGGCCGTAGAGGCGAGCGCGGAAGCCAGCCTTGTCCTTGAGATATGTGGTTTTCAGCACGTCCACAACATGCGAGCGCCAGGCTTGCGAAAAACCTTCGTAGTCGCGGTAGAAGCCCTGCTTGTTGAAGATGTAGCGGGAGACGAAATCGGCGGGCACGAAATCGGAGATCAGCCGGTTGGTCAGCCAGGCGTCGGGATGGTCGGGCCGGGCGCGCACCACCAGGAAGCGCTGTTGCGGGGCGATGTCCTCGATCCGCAACTGGCCGAGCTGGTTGATCTCGCGCTTGGCGGCGTTGAGGAACGGGAAATTGCCGTCCCTGGCGATCAGGTCGGCATGACCGTGAATCCAGGTCTGCAGCCAGATCTTGTCGACTTCCGACAAGTTGCGGTCGGGTTCGGCGTCGCGGATCAGGCCGCGCACGATCATCTCGGCGCGATGTTCGAGATAGCCGGACTGCTCGATCCATGAGGCGCGCGGCAGCTCGATGCGGCCGGTCGAGGCGAGGAACTGAAACACGGCTTCGGCGTCGCGGATCGACAGGTAACTGACCTGCCAGGGGCGCGAGCGGCGAAAGCCGGGTGCTGCGGGATCGGAAATCACCGTCGTCACGTCCGGGTCGATGAAGACGTACAGGCCGCCGAAATGCGATGTCCAATAGGCGTTGTGGCGGAAGATGACCTGGTCCGGCACCAGCGCGTTCTCGCGGATGTCGCCGCAGACCTTGGCCAGGTCCACCATGCGCTTCAGCATGGCGTCGTCGCGCCAGGCGTCGGGCTCCTGCTTCAGCCGGTCGACCATCTTGCCGAGTTCGGCCGCCTTGCCCAGCACATCCTCGGCCGATAGCACCTTGAACTCGACCTGGTTGATAGAGAGCAGGTCCTCGATGTCCTCGACCTTGGAGACGGAATCCTCGATCTCGCCGTAGATGACGTCCTTGATGGTCAGCGCGTCGATGGCGCGCTGGTTCTTCGTCATGAACTCGAACATCAGCTGCGAGGTGTTGGAAAAGGCGGTGTGCACCACCGGCAGGCTGATCTGCGCCGGCGTCAGGATGATGAAGCGGCGGTTGACCTCGTTGGGGTCGAGATAGTCGGCGCCGCATTCCTCGGCGATTTCCGGCGAGAAGCCGGTGCGGTCGATCTGGAAGGATTTCAGCTTCGTCGGCTTCAGGCCGAAGGCGGTCATCGCCTTGTTGTAGCGCTCGATCAGATGCGGCTCGTCCACCGTGAGCAGGCGACCGAAGATGAGGTCGTTGTCACGCAGCAGGGGGAATTTGGACGCGGGGCTCATTGTCCTCCCCACGGATGCGGAGAAGGGCGTTCACGCATTCCACAGCCCCTTCTTCTTCAATTCCTCCATCTCGCGTGCCGCGCGCTCGCGCAGCCTTGCGTCACGCAGCATCTTTTCCACCGCCGCGTCGTCGGAGCGGTCGGAGTAGCGGAACTCGGAATCGGCGTAGCGGTTGATCTCCTGCATGACCATGTCCATGTCGAACGGCCCGCGCAGGTCCTCGATCATGGCTTTCTTGTCGTCATAGCTCTTGTGCATGAACGTCTCGGGCTTCTCGAACCAGTCGTCCGGCAGCTCGATGTCCATCGCCCGCATCTTGATGGCGTCGGTGACGTTCTTGATGGCGCGGCCGGTGAAGCGCGGCTCAGCCTCCTTGATCAGGTGCAGGTAGTTGCCGATGTCGGCCATGGTCTTCGGCTGGCCGACCTCCTTGACGAAGTGGTCGTAGACTTTCCTCAAGCCGTCCTCGTGCGGCTTGGCGTAGGAGCCGTATTCTTCCGCCACCGCGCGCTGGATCTCCTGCGCGGCGTAGAGCTTGTGGTCGCCCAGCGGGATTTCATGATTCTTTCCAGCAAGAAGCACGAAGATATCAATGTAGTCGTCGAGCGTCTGCGGCCCGTCGACCAGCCAGCGGGCGCCGGCGCGCTGACGCAGCGCGTCGTCGACGTTCTCGGGATAGTTGGAGAACATGCCGAAGGAGCAATTGCCGCGCACCACCGTCGAGGCGCCGGCGAAGGCGTCCATCAGGACGCCGGTGATTTCCTGCTGGCCGGCGGAGGCACGGTCGTCGGAACGCTTGGCCGCCACCTGGTCGATGTCGTCGATGGTGCCGAAGCCGATGGCGCGCGGGTTGAGCACGTCGTCGATGAACTGGCGGCAGTTCTGGCCGGACTTGCCCTGATAGGAGGAAATCTGGTCGACGCCGAAATTCTCGTAGACGAAGGGGTAGCCCGCCACCTTGCAGTAGTTGTCGAGCAGGCCGGCGATCATCTGGATCAGCGTCGTCTTGCCGGTGCCGGGCGCGCCGTCGCCGATGAAGGTGAAGAGGAAACCGCCCAGTTCCACGAACGGGTTCGATTGCCGGTCGAAGTCGTAGGCCATCAGCATCTTGGCGAGCTTGACCGACTGGTACTTGGCGATGTGGTTGCCGACGACCTCTTCCGGCTTCTTGAAGGTCATCACCAGGGGCTTGGATTTCTTGCCCGGCGCGACGTCGAAGCCGTCGAGGGTGAAATCGTCGGCGTCGATGCGGATGTGGGTGTTTTCGAAGGCGCCGAGCGTGCCGTCGAAGCGCGCCTTGCGCTGGAGCAGACCGTCGATGGCGGTGCGGGCGAAGGCGCGTGCGCGGGTCAGAAGGTCGGCGTCGTCCTTGGAACCGGCGAGCGCGGCGTCCAAGCCGGCGACCAGCGATTTCACCGCGTCCCGCGGCGTATCGAACAGGAAGTCGGGCTCGGCCACGTCGTTCGGTGCCTCGCCGTCGGCATCGATCAACTGGAAGAGGTAGGCTGAGAGCGCGAAGGCGGCGATGTAGCCGGAGGCGGTGAGCAGTTTCTTGAAGCTTGCGGCCTCGTCGCCCTGCAAGGGCGCGCGTGCGTTCTTCGCCTGCAGGCTTTCGAGGTCGGTGCCTTCGGCGAAAGTATCGCTGACCGCAAGCGCGATCTGGATGCCGCGGCGGGCACGGTAGAGCAGGGTATGCTGCGGGATGGTCAAAAGCTGGTCGTCCGGGTGGACAGCCTGCACGGTCCTGGAAAGCTCGACCTCGCGCGTACGGCGCACCGAGCCGACCGATACCGTCGAGACGAAGCGGCGGTTGGTGCCGGCAAGTGCCGTGCCGGATTCGCGTGACGGGTCCTCCAGAACGACGACGCGGGTGATAAAGCTCTGCGCCGTGGCGCGATGCTTTTCGATCGCCGCTTCGGGAATGGTGGTCAGGCCGGTGTCCATTCAATCCCTCCGCTCGGGCTTAAACATCGCTGATCACCTGTCCGTTCGACAGGAT
>JBQCHN010000038.1:0-6517 GCA_051954615.1 Mesorhizobium sp.
TCCGTGCTGGCGGCCGGGGCGGCGGGGCTCGACCTTCTGGTGCTCGACGCGCCGCATCTGTTCGACCGCCCGGGCAGCCCCTATGGCGATGCGGCGGGCCGCGACTGGCCGGACAGTTGGCGCCGCTTCGCCGCGCTCAGCAGCGTCGGCGGCGATATTGCCGGCGGCTCGGTCGCCGGCTACGTGCCCGACGTCGTCCATGCGCACGACTGGCAGGCGGCGATGACGCTGGCCTACATGCGCTATGGCCGCGCGCCCGCCACGCCCTCGGTGATGACCGTCCACAACCTTGCCTTTCAGGGCCAGTTCGGCGCCGGCATCTTCGGCGAACTCGGCCTGCCGGCCGAGGCGATGACGCTGGATGGCGTCGAGTATTACGGCGGCGTCGGCTATCTCAAGGCCGGCTTGCAGGCGGCATGGGCGCTTACCACCGTCTCGCCCACCTATGCGCAGGAAATCCGCACGCAGGAATTCGGCATGGGCCTCGACGGCCTCGTCAACCTGCGCGCCGCGGATCTCCACGGCATCGTCAACGGCATCGACACCGATATCTGGAATCCGGCCACCGACAAGCATCTCGCTGCACCGTATTCGGCGAAAACGTTGAAGGCGCGTGCGCGCAACAGGGCGGCAGTTGAGGAGCGCTTCGGCCTCGACCGCGACAACAGCCCGCTCCTCTGCATCGTCAGCCGGCTGACCTGGCAGAAGGGCATGGACATCCTCGCCGCCGTGGCCGACGGCATCGTCGCCGCCGGCGCGCGGCTGGCCGTGCTCGGCTCCGGCGACGCCGGGCTGGAGGGCGCGCTGCTCGCCGCCGCGGCCCGCCATCGCGGCCGCATCGGCGTGGTGATCGGCTACGACGAGGCGCTGTCGCATCTGCTGCATGGCGGCAGCGACGCCATCCTGATCCCGTCGCGCTTCGAGCCATGCGGTCTGACCCAGCTTTACGGTCTGCGCTATGGCTGCGTGCCGGTCGTCGCCCGCACCGGCGGGCTCGCCGACACGGTCATCGACGCCAACGAGGCGGCCGTCGAGGCGGGTGCGGCCACCGGCTTCCAGTTCTCGCCCAACAGCGGCGAGGCGCTGCTCCACTCCGTTCAACGAATGGTCGAACTGCATCAAAACCCGGTGATCTGGGCCTCGATACAGCGGCAGGGCATGAAAGCCGATCTATCTTGGGACAGGAGCGCGGAAAAATACGCCGGGCTCTACCGCTCGCTCCTATCGAGAAAGGTCGTTTGAATTATGATCCGCACCGTCGCCACCAAACCCTTCGACGACCAGAAGCCGGGCACCTCCGGCCTGCGCAAGAAAGTGCCGGTGTTCCAGCAGCCGCATTACGTCGAGAATTTCGTCCAGTCGATCTTCGACGCGCTGGACGGTTTTGAGGGCAAGACGCTGGTGCTGGGCGGCGACGGCCGCTTCTACAACCGCGAGGTCATCCAGAAGGTGCTGGCAATCGCCGCCGCCAACGGCTTTGGCAAGGTGATGGTCGGGCAGGGCGGCATCCTGTCGACGCCGGCCGCCTCCAACATCATCCGCAAATACAAGGCCTTCGGCGGCATTATTCTCTCGGCCAGCCACAATCCCGGCGGTCCGCACGAGGACTTCGGCATCAAGTACAATGCCGAAAACGGCGGTCCGGCGCCGGAAAAAATCACCGACGCCATCTTCGCCAAGTCGAAAGCGATTAAGGAGTATCGCATCGCCGACATCGGCGCGGTCGACCTCGACAAGGTCGGCACCGTCGAGGCCGCTGGCATGACGGTCGAGGTCATCGACCCGGTGACGGACTATGCCGAACTGATGGAAAGCCTGTTCGACTTCGATGCGCTGAGGGCGCTGTTCAAGTCCGGCTTCCGCATGGCCTTCGATTCCATGCACGCCGTGACCGGCCCCTACGGCAAGGAAATCCTTGAAAACCGCCTCGGTGCCCCGAAAGGCACATGCCGCAACTATCACCCGCTGCCGGATTTCGGCGGCCATCATCCGGATCCGAACCTCGTCCATGCGAAGACACTCTACGACGACGTGATGAGCGCGTCCGGTCCGGATTTCGGCGCCGCCTCCGACGGCGACGGCGACCGCAACATGATCGTCGGCAAGGGCATGTTCGTCACGCCGTCCGACAGCCTCGCGGTCATCGCGGCCAATGCCAAGCTGGCACGCGGGTATACAAAAGGGATTGCCGGCGTTGCCCGCTCGATGCCGACGAGTGCCGCTGCCGACCGCGTTGCCGAAAAGCTCGGCGTCGGCTGCTACGAGACGCCGACTGGCTGGAAGTTCTTCGGCAATCTTCTGGATGCCGGCAAGGTGACGCTGTGCGGCGAGGAGAGCTTCGGCACCGGCTCCAGCCATGTGCGCGAGAAGGACGGGCTGTGGGCCGTCCTGTTCTGGCTCAACATCGTCGCCGCGCGCGGCGAGAGCGTGAAGGAGATCGTCACCAAGCACTGGGCGACTTACGGCCGCAACTATTATTCGCGCCACGACTACGAGGAGGTCGAAAGCGACAAGGCCAACGCACTGATGAAGGATCTCGGCGCCAAGCTGGGCTCCTTGCCCGGAACCAAGGTGCGTGGGTTGACTGTCGAGAAGGCCGACGACTTTTCCTACCACGATCCGGTCGACGGTTCGGTCAGCGAGCATCAGGGCATCCGCGTGATGTTTCAGGGCGGCTCGCGCGTCGTCTTCCGGCTTTCGGGGACAGGTACCAGCGGCGCCACGCTGCGCGTTTACATGGAGCGCTATGAAGCGGATCCTGCCAAGCACGGCATCGACACGCAGGAGGCGCTTGCCGACTTGATCGCCGCTGCGGATGAGATCGCCGGCATCCACAGCCACACCGGCCGTCTCAAGCCGAGCGTGATTACGTGAGGGGTGAAAATCCGCCGACGCCTCCCCTCGGCGCCATCGTTACTTCCGAAGGCATCCGCTTCGCCGTCTGGTCTAGCGCGGCGGAGCGTGTTTGGGTTTGCCTGTTCGACGGCGAACGCGAAACACGGCGGCTGGAATTGAAGCCGGAAGGCGGGGGCCTCCATGCGCTGTCCGTACCGAGCCTGAAGGACGGCACTCGCTACGGTTTCCGCGCGGATGGACCTTACGCCCCCGAGAAGGGCCTGTGGTTCGATCCCGACAAACTTCTGGTCGATCCCTATGCGGTCGAGATTGACCGCCCCTATGTCTATGACGCGCGTTTGGCGGCAAAGCGCGGTGAGGGTGGTGATACGGCATCGCTGATGCCTAAGGCTGTTGCGCGTGCGCTGCCGGCAGTGGCGGCGCGACCGCCGCTGTTCGACCCCGGCGGACTCATCTATGAACTGCCGGTCAAGGCGTTCTCGATCCGTCATCCCGGTGTGCCGGAAAAGGATCGCGGCACACTGCGCGCGCTGAAGGCGCCGGCCGTTATCGACCATTTGAAAAAGCTCGGCGTCTCAGCCGTCGAACTGATGCCGGTCGCGGCGTGGATCGACGAGCGCCATCTGCCGCTGCTCGGCCTGGCCAATGCCTGGGGCTACAACCCAGTCACTTTCATGGCGCTTGACCCGCGTCTGGCGCCAGGCGGATTGGCCGATCTTCGCGAAGCCGTTGACGCGCTGCACGGTGTTGGCATCGGCACAATTTTGGACGTGGTTTTCAATCATACGGGTGAGAGCGATGCGCAGGGACTGACGCTGTCGCTACGCGGGCTGGACGCGCAGGTCTATTACCGGCACGACGCCGGCGCAAAACTCGTCAACGACACCGGCACCGGCAACACGCTGGCCTGCGATCAACCGGTCGTGCAGCAACTCATTCTGGACAGCCTGCGCCATTTCGTGCGCCACGCTGGCGTGGACGGTTTTCGTTTCGACCTTGCGCCGATCCTCGGTCGCGACGCTGACGGCTATCACAAGGATGCGCCGTTGCTGGAGGCGATGCGCGCCGATCCGCTCTTGCAGGACAGGGTTCTGATCGCCGAACCCTGGGATATCGGCCGGAATGGCTACCAGCTTGGTAATTTCCTGCCGCCCTTCCTCGAATGGAACGACCGCTTTCGCGACGACGTGCGCCGTTTCTGGCGCGGCGACGCCGGCACGGTCGGCGCGCTGGCGACGCGGCTGGCCGGTTCGTCCGACGTATTCCAGCGCGACGGCGCGATCGGCTCGCGCACGGTGAATTTCATTGCCGCGCATGACGGCATGACGCTAGCCGATCTCGTCTCCTACGCCGGCAAGCACAACGAGGCGAACGGCGAGGGCAACCGCGACGGCCACGACGAAAATTTTTCGTGGAACGATGGCGTCGAAGGTGCATCGGACGATCTCGCCGTCCGCACGCGACGGTACATGGACAAGCGCGCTCTGCTCGCCACCCTGTTCACCTCACGCGGCGCTATCATGTTGACGGCGGGCGACGAGTTCGGCCGCAGCCAGCGCGGCAACAACAACGCCTATGCGCAGGACAACGACACCACCTGGCTGGACTGGGCAGGGCGCGACGCGGCGCTGGAGGATTTCGTCGCTGCCCTGTCGGCACTGCGGCGTGCGACGTCTGCTTCGCAGGATACACGTTTCCTCACCGGCCTGCCGGACGAAGGGCGAGATATCCCGGATGTCGAATGGCTGACCGAAGCCGGCGCCGCTCTCGATGATGTGACCTGGCAGGACCCCGCGCGCCATCGCCTTGTCATGATCCTGCGGGACGGCAATGCGCAGGGCGGCCGGCTGGCCGTGCTGGTCAACGGCGACCGGCGCGCCTCGACCTTCGCCCTGCCGGGCCGCAAAGGCTATCGCTGGTGTGCGGCGCTCGAAGGCGGTCCGGCCCCTGACGCGGCGATCCCGGGGCGCTGCGTCGCCTTTATGGTCGAGCGCAGGTGAGACAGGAGACGACGATGGCCGAGGCGACGACGGGCGAATGGTGGCGCGGCTGTGTCATCTACCAGATCTATCCGCGCTCCTATCAGGACACGACCGGCGACGGTAGCGGCGATCTCGCCGGTATCACCCGCCGGCTCGGCCATGTCGCCTCGCTCGGCGCCGACGCCATCTGGCTGTCGCCCTTCTTCAAGTCGCCGATGGCCGACATGGGTTACGACGTGTCCGACTATCGCGCCGTCGATCCGATGTTCGGCACGATGGCCGATTTCGACGCGCTGGTCGCCGAGGCGCATGGGCTGGGCCTGAAGGTGATGATCGACCAGGTGCTGGCGCATACATCCGAAAAGCATGACTGGTTCGTGGAAAGCCGCTCCAGCCGCGACAACGCCAAGGCCGACTGGTACGTCTGGGCCAATGCGCGGCCGGACGGCACGGCGCCCAACAACTGGCTGTCCGTCTTCGGCGGCCCGGCGTGGGAATGGGACGCGACCCGCCGGCAATATTATCTACACAATTTCCTGGCGGCCCAGCCGGCGCTCAATTTCCACAACAAGGCGGTGCAGGACGCGCTGCTCGACGCCGTGCGCTTCTGGCTGGATCGCGGCGTCGACGGCATCCGCCTCGACACGGTGAACTATTATTTCCAGGATCGCTGGCTGCGCTCCAACCCGCCACTGGCCGAGAGCGTCGCCGGCACCAACGGCCAGAACACCACCTACCTCTTTCAGGAGCATCTGTTCGACAAGACGCAGCCGGAAAACCTCGATTTCCTGCGCCGCCTGCGCGGCGTGCTCGATCAGGCCGGCGACCGCGCCGCCGTCGGCGAGATCGGCGACGAGGACCGTTCGCTGCAAACGCTGGCCGCCTACACGAGCGGAAGCGACAAGCTCAATATGTGCTACACTTTCGACATGCTCGGCGCGGATTTTTCTGCCGGCCATGTGCGCGGCTGCGTCGAGGCCTTCGAACGCGAAGCCCCTGACGGCTGGGTGTGCTGGGCCTTTTCCAATCATGACGTCGTGCGCCACGTCACGCGCTGGACGCCTCCCGGTGGCGATCCGGTCGCGGTCGCAAAATTCGCCATCGAATTGCTCGCCTGCCTGCGCGGATCGATCTGTCTCTACGAGGGCGAGGAACTGGGGCTTCAGCAGGCGGAACTCGCCTATGCGGACCTGCGCGACCCCGTCGGCATCCGCTTCTGGCCCGGCAACAAGGGACGCGACGGCTGCCGCACACCGATGGTCTGGGAAACGGATGCGCCGAACGCCGGCTTCTCCACGGCAAAGCCATGGTTGCCGGTGCCTGACGAACAGCGCGCCCGCGCCGTCGACGTGCAGACCCCGGACGTGAATTCGGTGCTGACGCACTATCGCGCCGTGCTCGGCATCCGGCGGGCGCATCCGGCGCTGACGCGCGGTTCGATCCGCTTCCTCGATGCCGGCGGCGACGTGCTTGCCTTCGTCCGCGAAGACGAGGGCGGGAAATTGCTGTGCGCCTTCAATTTCGGCGACGGCGACGCACGCTGGCCGCTGCCTGCCGACCTTGGCCCGGTCACGGCTGTCGATTACGCCGGCTACGGCGCGGCCTTGCAGGGAAATGCCCTGTCGCTGCCGGGCCTGCGCGCCTTCATCGGCCAGATCGGGTAGCGGCTTCCTGCTGTC
>JBQCHN010000039.1:0-9890 GCA_051954615.1 Mesorhizobium sp.
TTCTTTTTCTTGCGCTTGCCGCTCATGCGCGAAAGCACGGCCTCGAAGCCACCGTCAAGATCGACCGCGAGCGAAAGGTTCGGGCTCGGGAAGGAAGGCAGCTTCGCCAGCGGGTTCGCCGTGCCGTCGAAATCGGGCAACAGGCGCTGCAAGGCAACCACGTCGATGTCGGGGCGGGCGGCAGCGACGGCGTCGAACAGTGTCCGTATCTGCGGGCAGGCGATCTCGTCCAGCCGGGCCGGGTCCATGGCGGCGAAATTGCCGTTGGCGTGACGCCCACCCATGAAACGCGCGATGCGGAACGGCCCGTGGCGTTCGATTTCGAGCGCCAGGCTCAACAGGGGTCGGCCGCCGGCCGCAAGCGTGGCGAGGATGGCGTCGGGGCGTATCTGCTCGGTCCAGTGGTGTACCCACTGCGGGCTCTGCGCCGGCGCGAAGAGCGCCGTGCGGCAGAAGGCTGAATAGGCTGCGCGTGCCTCATCCGAGACCGGCGAAACACTGGCCACAGCAAGGCCGTCCCCGGCCGCGCGCGGCGAGGTCATGACGGCTCGATGGCCGGATTCCTTGAGCGACGCGGTTGCGTCAGCCATGCCTCTTGTCCCGGACGGGGCCTGTCGTGTTCAGGCTTGTCAGCGCCTAATTGCGCGAAGGCTAGGCGCAAATAGTGAAGGAAAGACAAAGTGGGGCAGGGGCCGCCGCCCAGCCGGTCAGCGCCGCGCGCGCGGCTCGGCGATCATCCATTTGATGATGCCCATTGCCGGCAGCACCCACAACAGGCCGCTGAAGAGGAAGAACAGCAGGTGGACGACCGGGCTGGATTCCGAAAGCTGGGCGACCGCCACGATCGTCGCCACGATCGCATAGACGATCACCAGCGCGACCAGCAGGACGGTTCCGATCAGCTTCTTCAGGCGTACGGGCATGGCATCGGCCTCGCTTCGACCCGTGCTCGATAGGGCCAAAGCCGGGCGTGCGCAACCCGTTCCGGCCGGCGCGACGGCGTGCCGCGCCGGCCGGGCTTGCCAGCCGCCGCACCTTGGTCCACCAAGCTGGCTCCATCAATCCGCGCTTCAATGACCGGAGCCGTCATGGCCGCCATCGCCGAAACCTCAGCGCCGCTCGCCGCCCGTGACCGGGACGTCCGGAACCGGGCACTGGTGCGTGCCTGGCTCTATCTCGTGCTGGTGGCGCTGGTGGCGCTGGTGATGGTGGGCGGCGCCACACGCATGACCGGGTCGGGGCTGTCGATCACCGAATGGCAGCCGATCCACGGTGTCATCCCGCCGCTCAATGCGGCTGAATGGCAAGAGGAATTCACCAAATACCAGCAGATCCCGCAGTTCCGGCAGCTCAACAAGGATATGACGCTGGGCGAATTCAAGGGCATCTTCTGGTGGGAGTGGTCGCATCGGCTGCTGGCACGCGGCATCGGCTTTCTTGTCGCCATCCCGCTCGTGTTCTTCTGGCTGACGGGACGCCTGGAGCGCAGGATGAAGCCTCGTCTGGTCGGTCTCTTGGCGCTGGGCGGCCTGCAGGGCGCCATCGGCTGGTGGATGGTCGCTTCGGGGCTGACCGAGCGCGTTTCGGTCAGCCAGTACCGGCTGGCGACGCACCTCACCATGGCCTGCATCATTATCGTTGCGGTGACCTATATGGCGCGCGCCGTTGCCACATATTCGCAAGAAGCGGCGTCCCGCGGCATCCAGCGGTTTTCCGGCATCCTCGTTGCGATGGTGCTGGTGCAGATCTATCTTGGCGGGCTGGTCGCCGGCCTGCATGCGGGGCTGACCTACAACACCTGGCCGCTGATGGACGGGGCGGTCATCCCCGGCGACCTGTTTGTCATCGAGCCGGCGTGGCGCAACCTGTTCGAGAACCCGAAGACCGTGCAGTTCATCCACCGCATGTTCGCCTATACGGTCTTTCTGGTCGCACTCTGGCATGCTCTTGTCGTGACACGAGCCTTGCCGGGATCGACCCATGCGCGGCGTGCCTGGGTGCTGTTCGGGCTGGTCACGGTGCAGGCCGCCATCGGCGTCGGGACGCTGCTGATGCAGGCGCCCATCGACGTGGCGCTGACGCATCAGTTCGTCGCCATGCTGGTGCTGATCTTCGCCACCGCCCATTGGCGCGGCACAAAGGGCGCTTACCCGCTGCCGCACGCGGTCGAAATCAGAAGCTGAGGCGTACGGCGCGGATCGCGCTTGCTACCGCCAGTTCGCGCTGCTCGTCCAAGTCATTGCTGTCTCCGGCATGCCAGGCCGCCGAAAGCGCGCCGTAGGCGACGGCGTGGTCCAGCAGGCGGCGCGGATCGTGACCCATGCTCAGCGAAAACACCGTCGCCATACGCGCAATGCGGTCGGGATCGAGGCAGAGATCGTCGCGGTCGAGCGGGTTGTAGAACAAATTGGTGGCGTCGAAGCCCGCGTCGCCCAGCACGCCTTTGGGATCGATGGCGAGCCAGCCGCGCGGGCTTTCTATGATGTTGTCGTGATGCAGGTCGCCGTGAAGCGGCCGCACGTCCTGCGGGGCGGACAGCAGCCGTTCGGCAATTGCGGCGGCTTCGCTGTAGAGACTGGTCGTGCCCGATGCGGCATCGGCCCGGGCCTTGTCGAAAAGCGCGGAAAACCGCTCGCGCAGCGGCTGCAGTTCCGCAGGTACCCGCCGCCGCGGCGACGGGGCGTGCAGCCGCGCCATGACCTCGGCGGCGATTTGGGTGGCTGCCGCATCGCCGTCGCCGTCCAGCACGGCGGTCAGGTGGCGGGTGCCGGCATATTCCAGCAGCATGTCCATGCGGTCGCGGCCGAGCAGGCGCACGGCGCCGTGGCCGTCGCGCCAGTCGAGATACCAGGCGCCGCGCAATTCGTCCTCGACGTCGTCGAACGGCTTGAGCGCTTTCACGACTGAAAGCGAGCCGTCCTCGCCCGTCACTTTCCAGATGCGGCTGGAAAACGTCTCGGCGATCAGTTCAGCAGCGGCGATCTTCCAGCGGCGCGGGAAGCGCCGTGGCAGGGTCAAGCCTTCACGCCCAGCATGAGGTCGAGGTTCTGCACCGCGGCCCCCGACGCACCCTTGCCGAGATTGTCGTAGACGGCGATCAGCAGCGCCTGCGCGCGGGCATCGTTGGCGAAGACATAGAGCTTCATGCGGTTGGTACCGTTGTACTCCTCCGGCTGGAGGTCGGCCAGGCGCTCTGTATCGGCATAGGGCGCGACCTCGACCACGCCGCCTTCGATGCCGGCATAATGGTCGGCGAGTGCCGCGTGCAGCTCGGCACCTTTCGGCACTTTCGGCAATCCTTCCAACTGCAGCGGAACGACGGTGATCATGCCTTGCGCGAAATTGCCGACGGCCGGTTGCATGATCGGGTCACGAGACAGGCCGGCATAGCGACGCAGTTCCGGCACATGCTTGTGCTTCAAGGTCAGGCCGTACGGCAGGAATTCCGGCGCGTCCTCGCCCTTGGCGGCATAGTCCTCGATCATCGGGCGGCCACCGCCGGAATAGCCGGTGATGCCGTTGACGGTGACCGGATAGTCGGCAGGCAGGAGGCCAGCGGCGATCAGCGGGCGCAGGGTGGCGATCGGGCCTTGCGGCCAGCAGCCGGGATTGGCGACACGCTTGGCTTCCGCAATGCGCCGGGACTGTCCGGCATCCATTTCGGCAAAGCCGTATTCCCAACCTTCGGCGGTGCGATGGGCCGTGGAAGCGTCGATGACGCGGGTGGTGTCGTTGGCGATCAGCGACACGCTCTCCTTCGCCGCATCGTCGGGCAGGCACAGGACGGCGACGTCGGCCTCGTTGAGCGCATCGGCACGGGCGGCGGTGTCCTTGCGGCGTTCGACAGGCACCGAGATCACGTCGATATCGCTGCGGTCGGCGAGCAGCGCGCGGATTTGCAAGCCTGTGGTGCCGTGTTCGCCGTCGATGAAGATTTTCGGTTTCATGCCTGTCTCGCGAAAGCCTGTGGGCCGGCTCAGATATCCTGGCCCTGATGGACGCCGTTGCCGCCGTCCTCGTAGCGCGCCCGCCGCTCGGCCAGCAAGCCGAGATAGTGCATGGCGACGGCCGAGCCGGCGATAGCCGTTATATCGGCGTGATCATAGGCCGGTGCAACCTCCACCACATCGGCGCCGACGATATCGACCTGGCCGATCTGGCGCAGCGTCGACAGAATTTTGGCCGAAGACGGGCCGCCCGCGACCGGCGTGCCGGTTCCCGGTGCGAAGGCCGGGTCGAGGCAGTCGATGTCGAAGGTCACGTAGGTCTTGATGCCGCCGGTCCGCTCGACGATGGCGTAGGCGAGGTCGGACGCCCGCATCTCTTCCACTTCGTAGCCGTGGATGATCTTGATGCCGAAGGTTTCGGGCGCATGGGTGCGGATGCCGATCTGGATCGAACGGTCGGGATCGATGAGCCCTTCCTTGACGGCGCGGCCGACGAACGAGCCGTGATCGATGCGCTTGCCGTCGTCGGGCCATGTATCCTGATGCGCGTCGAACTGCACCAGCGCCAGCGGACCGTGGATTGCGGCATGCGCCTTGAGCAGCGGATAGGTGACGAAATGGTCGCCACCCAGCGTCAGCAGGAAGGCGCCGGACTTGAGTATCTTGGCCGCTTCGCGCTCGATGGCGGCCGGCGTTTTCTGATGGTTGCCGGTGTCGAGCAGGCAATCGCCGTAATCGACCACCGCCAGCGCCTCGAACAGCTCGCGGTGAAAGGGATATTGCGGGTCGTTGTCCATGATCGCCGAGGCGCGGCGAATGGCCTGCGGCCCGAAACGAGCGCCGGGACGATTGGTGACGGCGGCATCGAAGGGAATGCCCCAGACGACGGCATCAGCGCCCTTCACGTCCTTGCTGTAGCGGCGGCGCATGAAGGAGAGCGCGCCGGCATAGGTCGGCTCGGAGGAGGCCCCCGTCCTGGAGCGGGCGGTGAAGGCGTTGTCGATGTTCTGGCTTGCCATCGCTTATCCTCATCTTTGTTATCGGGACGCAACAACTACAGAACCGATCCCGTACGCGCCAGTACGAGCGTGCCGGAAAGTGTCCGGGAACGGCACGGAAATGCCTTGATCGGCTATGGTGGCCGGCAGGATCGACGTCGGGAAGGGTTGCATTGCGGGCGGTGTAGAGTCGCCGGCCATTGCCTGCAGCCTTCAAAAACCCGATGTGAAAGCGGGACGGCCGACCGGTTTCACCGCGTGGCCGCTATCGCCTCGGAAGGACAATGAATGCCGGATATGGGATCGAATCAGGAGGCGGCGGCCATCAACCCGGGTGGGGAGACGGATGCCAAGCTCGCTTCCCTGCGCCGTACCAAGCTGGCTGCTGCCGCGGCGCTGGCGGCGTGCGTGGCGATCTTTGCCGCCGCGCGGTCGTTCCAGGGGCAGTATCCCTGGCTCGGCTTCGTTGCAGCCTTCGCGGAGGCGGCGACCATCGGCGGGCTGGCCGACTGGTATGCGGTGGTGGCGCTGTTTCGGCGGCCGCTCGGCCTGCCCATTCCTCATACCGCCATCATTCCCGCGAACCAGAACCGCATCGCCGACAATCTCGGCCGCTTCATTGAGGTCAATTTCCTGTCGCCCGGCCCGGTGCGCGAGAAGCTGAACGAGGTCGATTTCGCCACCCTGGTTGCCGACTGGCTTTCAGACCCGCGCCGCGCCGCCGGGCTGTCGCGCTTCATCGGCCGGCTGGTGCCGCAGATGCTCGGGGCCATCGAGCAATCCGGCCTGCGCGATTTCATCGGTTCCCGCATGATGGCACAACTGGAGAAGATCGAGGTGGCGCCGTTCGCTGCGGGGCTGCTCAAGGCATTCACCGAGGATCGTCGCCACCAGAAGCTGCTCGATGAACTCACCAGGGTCGTCGGCCGCTTCCTGAACGACGAGCAGGCACTGGCTGCCATGCGCGAGAAGATCCGCGAGGAATTGCCGACGATGTTCAACCTGTTCCGTGCCGACGCCTATCTCCTGAAGAAGATCGTCGCATCGGCAGGTTCGCTGCTCGAAGAGATACGCGCCGACCCAGACCATCCGGTTCGTGAGGAATTCGACCGTTTCGTGCAGCAATTCATTGAAAGGCTGGAACATTCCAAGGCCTATGCACGGCGCGCCGAGCAACTGAAGCGCTCACTTCTGGAGCGGGCAGAGGTGCGTGGCCTCGCCGGCGACATGTGGGAGAGCCTTCGGCTGTTCATCGAGCAGGATCTCGACTCGGAGAACTCCGCACTAGCCAAGCACTTGGCCGGCCTGCTGACGGAGGCCGGCCGGCAACTGGCGCGCGATCCGGCGATCAGGGCCGACATGAACCAGGGGTTCGTCGTGGCGCTGGCCTCTTTCGTGGAAAGCCAGAAAAGCGGTGTGTCGAGCTTCATCGCCGATCAGGTCAAGCGCTGGGATCTGGCGCAACTCACCCGACTGGTGGAGATCAATATCGGCCGGGACCTGCAATATATCCGCTTCAACGGAATGATCGTCGGCGGCCTTGCCGGACTCGTCCTTTACGTGGCCGAGCAACTGTTCTTCGCGCATTGACGGTTTGCCGCGCTGGTCTATTCTCGGTTGTACCGTTGCTCATATGCGCGGCGCCAAGGGAGAGCAGACGATGGCCAAGCAACCGGAATCCCATTCCTTCATGGATATGCTCGAAAAATTCGGCAAGGAATTGAAAATGCCGAAGGTTGATGTCGACACCATCCTCGATCACCATCGCAAGAACCTCGAGGCGCTGGAGAAATCGGCCAAGGCCACGGCCGCGGGCGCTTCCTCCATCATGGCGCGGCAGCGCGAGATGGTGGAGGAATCGCTGCACGAGATCGCCGAGATGGCGCAGAGCTACCGCACGCCGGGCATGCCGAAGGAGATGATGGCCAAGCAGGCGGACTTTGCCCGCAAATCGTTCGAAGCTGCGGTGAAGAATACCGGCGAAATGGCTGAAATGATGAAGAAGTCCGGTGGTGAATCGCTCGATATCCTGCGCGAGCGCATCAAGGAGGCGATGTCCGAGATCCGGCAAGGTTACGACAAGAAAGGCTGACTTCCCGGCGCAAGGCTGGTAGGACCTGCTGCCGATGGTCGGACGGGATGTCCGGCCGGAATTGTTCGTGCCGTGAGGCGCGACGCATGTGAAGCAGGTAGCGAAACATGACTAGGACCCCGCCGACCTACGAACAGTTGAAGACGATGGTTGGCCAGGAACTTGGCGTCTCCGACTGGACGCTGATCGACCAGGTGCGCATCGACCAGTTCGCCGAGTGCACGGGCGACCGTCAGTGGATCCACACGGACCCCGAGCGGGCGCGGCGCCAGAGCCCGCTGCGCACGACCATTGCGCACGGCTATCTCACGCTTTCCGTCATCGGCGCGCTGATCCTCGAAATGGGAATCATGCCGGAGAACACACAGGCCGCCTTCAACTACGGCATCGACAGCGTGCGCTTCCTTGCGCCGGTCAAGTCCGGCTCGCGGGTGAGGCTGCGTACGGTGCTGATGTCGATGGAACAGAAGGGGCCGGGACAATACCTGCTCAAGGCCTCGAACACGGTCGAGATCGAGGGCGGCGAGAAACCGGCACTGGTCGCCGAGACGCTGGTGATGTGCTACGAGCGCCGCAAGAAGCCGGCTGCTACCGCCTGAACAACTTCAAGGATTCAGTCCGCGGGCCAGGTCAGAAGCGCGTGACGACGCCGATGCCCAGCCCCTCGAAACTACCCATCGCCATCAGCGCGGCCGGCGCCTCGTCCAATGCATAGTGACGGCCGACCAATAGTTCCGGCTTGAGCTTGGCAGAACGGATCATCTCCATCATCGCCGGGTAGCGCCAGGCCTGCATGCCGTGGCTACCGAGGATTTCCAGCTCGAAGGCGATCACCTTGGCCATCGGCACCTGCGGATGCGTGTGGTCGCCCAGCATCAGGCCGACCTGCACATGGCGGCCGCGCCGGCGCAGGTTGTTGATGGAGTTGGCGCAAGTGACCGGATGGCCGAGCGCGTCCATCGACATATGCGCGCCGCCGTTGGTGATCTGCTTGATCGCCTTGACGACGTTCGGCGTGGTCGAGGCGTTGACCGTCGCCGCTGCGCCGACCTTCTTGGCGAAATCCAGCTTCTCGTCGGAAAGATCGACGGCGATGACGTTGGCACCCATCGCCGATGCGATCATGACCGCCGACAAGCCAACGCCGCCGCAGCCATGCACCGCGACCCATTCGCCGGGCCGGACGCGGCCCTGATCGACGATGGCGCGGAAGGAGGTGACGAACCGACAGCCCAGGCTGGCGGCGGTGGCGAAGTCCATCGCCTCCGGCAGGGCGACGAGGTTCGTGTCGGCATGGTCGATGGCGACATATTCGGCAAACGAGCCCCAGGCGGAAAAGCCGGGCTGGAACTGGTGCTCGCAGACCTGCTGGTTGCCCGAGGCGCATTCGGCGCAGCGCCCGCAGGCTGCGACGAAGGGGACGGTGACGCGCTGTCCGGCGCGCCAGCGGGTGACGTCGCGGCCGACCGCCGCGACCGTGCCGGCAAGCTCGTGGCCCGGCACATGCGGCAGGCGGATATCGGGGTCGTGCCCCATCAGTCCGTGCCAGTCGCTGCGGCAGAGGCCGGTCGCCTCGACCTTGATGACGACCCCGTCCGATGCCGGGGAAGGGTCGGGCACGGTCTGGACGGATGGCGTCTCGCCGAACTTCTCCATGACGACGGCTTTCATGGCCTTCTCCTCGACTCAGCTTTCGGCGTCGATCTGGTTCTTCGGCGCCGCCTGCTGGAAAGCCGGCTGCGCCATGCAGGCTTCGTGGATGCGCGAGATCGTCGGGTAAGGCGCCATGTCGACGCCGAAGCGCGTGTTGTTGAGCACCTGCGCGGCAAGGCAGATATCGGCAAGGCCGGGCGTGTCGCCATGGCAGAAGGTTCCGGTCTCGGGCGAAGATGAAAGCATTGTTTCAAGCGGCTCGAAGCTTTCGTTCACCCAATGCCGGAACCAGTTGACGACATCCTGGTCGCCGGCGCGGAACACGGTGCGCAGGCTGGTCAGGACACGCAGATTGTTCACCGGATGGATGTCGCAAGCGATGATCTGCGCCAGCATACGCACGCGCGCCCGGTCCACCGCAGTCTCGGGCAGAAGCGGCGGTTGCGGCACCGTCTCGTCCAGATATTCGATGATCGCCAGCGACTGCGACAGCAGCCGGCCGTCCTCCAGGATCAGCGCCGGCACGAGACCTTGCGGATTGACCGCCTTGTAGGCGGGCTCCAGATGCTCGCCGTAGCGCAGATGATGGGGGACGTATTCGTAGTCCAGCCCCTTCATGGCGAGAGCGATGCGCACGCGATAGGAGGTGGAGGAGCGCCAGTAATTGTGCAGCACCAGTCCCGTCATCGCGGCGCCCCGATGGCGATCTCGATGCTACCGATGCCGTCGACGCCGCCAGTCACCTTGTCGCCGGCCACCAGCGCCCCCACGCCTGCCGGCGTGCCGGTGTAGATCAGGTCGCCCGGCTGCAATTCCATCGCCTGCGAGCAGATCGCAACGATATCGGCAACCGGCCAGATGAGTTCGTCAAGGTCGCCGTCCTGTTTCACTGCGCCGTTGACGGCAAGCCAGATACGGCCGCTCGTCGGGTGCGCGACCTTTTCGGCCGGAACCAGCGGGCCGCAGGGGGCCGAACGGTCGAAACCCTTGGCCCAGTCCCACGGTCGCGCCGCCTTCTTCGCGACGTCCTGCAGGTCGCGGCGGGTGAGGTCGATGCCGACGCCATAGCCCCAGACATGCGAAAGCGCCGCCTCGGGAGCCAGCCGGAAACCGGCCTTGCCGATGGCGACGACCAGTTCGATCTCGTGGTGCAGGTCCTTCGTCAGCGGCGGGTAGGGAATGGTGCTGCCCGAATCGACC
>JBQCHN010000040.1:0-6634 GCA_051954615.1 Mesorhizobium sp.
TACGATGTGGATGACCTTCTCCCGGCCATTCGCAGCGGTCTGACGACCGACGGCAAGCTGTACGCAGCACCGTTCTATGGCGAAAGCTCGATGGTCATGTACCGCAAGGACCTGTTCGAGAAGGCCGGCCTGAAGATGCCGGACGCTCCGACCTGGGACTTCGTTGCCGATGCGGCCCGCAAGATCACAGACAAGGACCATGAAGTCTACGGCATCTGCCTTCGCGGCAAGGCAGGCTGGGGCGAAAACATGGCGTTCCTGACGGCGATGTCGAATTCGTTCGGCGCTCGCTGGTTCGACGAAAAGTGGAAGGCACAGTTCGACCAACCGGAATGGAAGGACACGCTCGACTTCTACGTCAAGCTGATGAAGGACGCCGGGCCTGAGGGGGCTTCCTCCAACGGCTTCAACGAAAACCTGACGCTGTTCCAGCAGGGCAAGTGCGGCATGTGGATCGACGCCACGGTGGCGGCCTCCTTCGTGTCCGACCCGAAGAACTCCACCGTCGCCGACAAGGTCGGCTTCGCCATCTTCCCGAGCAAGGAAGGCGTCGACAACCACGGCAACTGGCTGTGGTCGTGGAACCTGGCGATCCCGGCGTCCTCGCAGAAGGCCGAGGCGGCGGAAAAGTTCGTGTCGTGGGCGACCAGCAAGGGTTATACCGAACTCGTCGCCTCGAAGGAGGGCTGGGCCAGCGCCCCTCCCGGCACCCGCACCTCGCTCTACAACAATGAGGAATACAAGAAGGCGGCGCCCTTCGCCGGCCCGACGCTGGCCGCCATGGATGCCGCCGACATCACCAAGCCGAGCGTCAAGCCGGTGCCCTACACTGGCGGCCAGTTCGTCGCCATCCCCGAGTTCCAGGGGCTGGGCACCACGGTCGGCCAGTTGTTCTCGGCCGCCCTTGCCGGCCAGTCGAGCGTCGACGATGCGCTGAAGCAGGCGCAGGACGCCGCCACCGCCTCGATGCAGGAAGGCGGCTACCTCCAGTAGGCAACCTCCCGGTGCCTCGGCCGTCCGGACCCTAAAGCCGGGCGGCCACTTTCAGACAAGGGATCGGCGGGCGAACGCCCGTCACGGCGGACCGGTTGCTTTGATGCGAGGGTAACGACCATGGCCACCAGACAGACCAGCACGCTCGCGCGCTTCATGATGGCGCCGTCGGTCATCCTGCTCCTGGTCTGGATGATCGTGCCGCTGGCGGTGACGCTGTGGTTCTCCTTCCTGCAATACAATCCGCTCAACCCGATCCGCGACGGCTTCATCGGCTTCTCCAACTACGCGCTGTTCTTCAAGAACCCGGCCTTCGCCGCTTCCATCATCAACACGCTGGTGCTGGTCCTGGCCGTGCTCGCCATCACCATCGTCGGCGGCATTCTCCTTGCGCTGCTGCTCGACCAGCCGATGTGGGGGCAGGGCATCGTACGCATTCTCGTGATCTCGCCCTTCTTCGTCATGCCGCCGGTGGCAGCCCTTGTGTGGAAGAACATGATCATGCACCCGGGCTACGGCGTCTTCGCCGACATCGCCCGCTTCTTCGGCGTCCAGCCGGTCGACTGGTTCGCCAACCTGCCGCTCACTTCCCTCATCATCATCGTCGCCTGGCAGTGGCTGCCCTTCGCCACGCTGATCCTGCTCACCTCGCTGCAGTCGCTCGACGGCGAGCAGAAGGAGGCGGCGGAGATGGACGGCGCCGGCTTCCTCTCCCGCTTCCGCTACCTGACGCTGCCGCATCTGGCCCGCGCCATCACCGTGGTCGTGCTGATCGAGACGATCTTCCTTCTGTCGGTCTATGCCGAGATCCTCGTCACCACCAATGGCGGCCCCGGCTACGCCTCCACCAACCTGCCCTTCCTCGTCTACCAGAAGGCGCTGCTGGAATTCAAAATCGGCCAGGCTTCGGCCGGCGGCATCATCGCCGTCATCCTCGCCAACATCGTCGCGCTGTTCCTCATGCGCGCCGTCGGCAAGAACCTGGACAAGTAGGAGGCGACCATGGCCCGTGCCGTCACCAACCGCCACAAGACGATCGTCACGATCGCCGCCTGGATCGTCGCGCTGCTGATCTTCTTTCCGATCCTCTACACCATCGTCACCTCCTTCAAGTCGGAACAGGAGGCGATCGCCGGCTTCAACCTGATCCCGTCCGGCACGCTGGAGAGCTACACGGCGGTCGAGGAGCAGAGCGGCTATTTCAAGTTCTTCCTCAACTCGGTGATCCTGTCGGTCGGCTCGACCATCCTGGCCCTCCTCGTCGCCGTTCCCGCCGCATGGTCGATGGCGTTCTCGCCGACGAAGCGCACCAAGGACATCCTGATGTGGATGCTGTCGACCAAGATGATGCCGGCGGTGGCGGTGCTGTTTCCCATCTACCTGATCTTCCGCGACTGGGGCCTGCTCGACAGCCGCATCGGCCTGACCGTCATGCTGATGCTGATCAACCTGCCGATCGTGGTGTGGATGCTCTACACCTACTTCCGCGAGATTCCCGGCGAGATTCTGGAAGCCGCGCGCATGGACGGCGCGACGCTGTGGGGCGAGATCGTCTATGTGCTGACGCCAATGGCGGTGCCGGGCATCGCCTCGACCATGCTCTTGAACATCATCCTCGCCTGGAACGAGGCGTTCTGGACAATCAGGCTGACCACCATCAACGCAGCACCCTTGACCGCCTTCATCTCATCCTTCTCCAGTCCGCAAGGCCTGTTCTGGGCGAAGCTTTCGGCCGCCTCGACGCTGGCCATCGCGCCGATCCTGATCATGGGCTGGTTCAGCCAGAAGCAGCTCGTGCGCGGCCTGACTTTTGGCGCGGTGAAGTAACGGCGACCAGCGAAATTTCGGGGAGACGCATCATGGGCAACATCGTCTTGAGAAACGTCCACAAGGCGTTCGGCGCCACGACCATCATTCCCGATATCGACCTCGATATCGCCGACGGCGAGTTCGTCGTCTTCGTCGGCCCGTCCGGTTGCGGCAAGTCGACTTTGCTCAGGCTGATCGCGGGGCTGGAGGACACGACTTCGGGTAAGATCATGATCGACGGCCGCGACGTCACCGACGAGGCGCCGGCAAAACGCAAGCTCGCCATGGTGTTCCAGTCCTACGCGCTCTATCCGCATATGACGGTAGCCAAGAACATCGCCTTTCCGCTGAAGATGGCCGGCGAGAGCCCCGACGTCATCGACAAGAAGGTCAAGGACGCCGCCCGCGTGCTCAACCTGACCAACTACCTGGAGCGCCGGCCGGGCCAGCTTTCCGGCGGCCAGCGCCAGCGCGTCGCCATCGGCCGCGCCATCGTGCGCCAGCCGTCGGCCTTCCTGTTCGACGAGCCGCTGTCCAACCTCGACGCCGCCCTGCGCGGCACCATGCGGCTGGAGATTTCCGAACTGCACCAGCAGCTCAAGACCACCATGATCTACGTCACCCACGACCAGGTCGAAGCCATGACCATGGCCGACAAGATCGTCGTGCTCAACGCCGGCAACATCGAGCAGGTCGGTTCGCCGATGGAGCTCTACCAGACGCCGAAGAACCTGTTCGTCGCCGGCTTCATCGGCTCGCCGAAGATGAACTTCGTCGAGGGTGCCGCGGCGGGCAAGCACGGCGCCGAGACCGTCGGCATCCGGCCCGAGCATATCGCCATCTCCACCACCGCCGGCGATTGGAAGGGCAAGGTCGGCGTCGCCGAACATCTCGGCTCAGACACCTTCGTCCATGTCCACACCGACGACCATGGCACCATCAACGTGCGCGCCGGCGGCGATGTCTCGGTCCGCCACGGCGATACGGTCTACCTGACGCCCGACGCCAGGCGGCTGCATCGCTTCGGGCCGGACGGCAAGGCGCTCGGATAAGGATTGGTCATGCGGCTCAAGGGTAAATCGGCGCTGATCACCGGCTCGGCGCGCGGCATCGGCAGGGCTTTTGCGGAAGCCTATGTGCGCGAGGGCGCCACGGTCGCCATCGCCGACATCAATATCGACGCGGCCGAAAAGACCGCGCGGGAGATCGGCGACAAGGCCTATGCGGTGAAGCTCGACGTCACCGATCAGGCCTCGATCGACGCGGCGGTGAAGGCGGTCGAGGACAGGACCGGCGGGCTCGATATCCTCATCAACAACGCCGCTCTGTTCGACGCGGCGCCCATCGTCGAGATCGCCAGGGGCAGCTACGAAAAACTGTTTTCCGTCAACGTGGCGGGCACGCTGTTCATGCTGCAGGCGGCAGCCAGGTCGATGATCGCCCGGGGCAAGGGGGGCAGGATCATCAACATGGCGAGCCAGGCCGGCCGCAGGGGCGAGGCCTTGGTGGCGGTCTACTGCGCCACCAAGGCTGCCGTCATCTCGCTCACCCAGTCGGCGGGGCTCGACCTCATCAGGCACGGCATCAACGTCAACGCCATCGCGCCCGGCGTCGTCGACGGCGAGCACTGGGACGGTGTCGACGCGCTGTTTGCAAAGTACGAGAACCGCCCGCTCGGCGAGAAGAAGAAGCTGGTCGGCGAGGGCGTGCCCTACGGCCGCATGGGCCGCGCCGAAGACCTCACCGGCATGGCGGTTTTCCTCGCCAGCGACGAAGCCGACTACATCGTCGCCCAGGCCTACAATGTCGACGGCGGCCAGTGGATGAGTTGAGATGCCGTTTGCACCAAATGCGTTCGCCCTAGTGAGGGGTCGATCCAGCGGAGGCCGCAGCCGATGACCACGAAGCTCTCGCTATCGAACCTTGCTTCCCTCCCCGTCGCCGTCGCCCGCCCGCGCTACGACCGCGCTGGCCTAGAAGCCGGCATCCTGCATTTCGGTGTCGGCAATTTCCACCGTGCCCATCAGGCGGTCTATCTCGACGACCTGTTCAACCTCGGCCTCGGCCACGACTGGGCGCTGGTCGGCGCCGGCGTCTTCGAGGGCGAGAAGGCGGGCCGCGAAAAGCTGGCGCGGCAGGATTGGCTGACCACCGTGGTCGAGCAGGACGAAGGCCATATGAGCGCCCGCGTCACCGGCGCCATGATCGATTTCATCACGCCCGGCGACGGCGCATCGATCATCGAGCGGCTGGCCGATCCGTCGATCAAGATCGTCTCGCTGACCATTACCGAGGGCGGCTACTTCATCGACCCGGCGTCGGGCCGGTTCGATCCGACGCATCCCGACATCGTCGCCGATGCCAGGAACATCGCCGCACCCCGCACGGTGTTCGGCATCATCCTGGCCGGGCTGGTGCGGCGGCGCGCCGACGGCATCGTGCCGTTCACCGTCATGTCCTGCGACAACATCCCCCACAACGGCCGCGTCACCGCCGACGGCGTCGTCGGCCTCGCCCGGCTTGTGGACGAGGACCTTGCCGCATGGGTGCGCGACACGGTCGCCTTTCCCAACGCCATGGTCGACCGCATCACGCCGGCGACCAGCGAGCGCGAGCGCAAAATCCTCGCCGACGATTTCGGCGTCGAGGACGCATGGCCGGTCTTCTGCGAGCCGTTCCGGCAATGGGTGCTGGAGGACCGCTTTACCGACGGCCGGCCGCCGCTGGAGAAGGTCGGCGTGCAGTTCGTGCCCGACGTGTCGCCTTACGAGCAGATGAAGATCCGCATCCTCAACGGCGGCCATGCGGCGATTGCCTATCCGGCCGGGCTGATGGACATCCATTTCGTCCACGAGGCGATGGCCGAGCCGCTGGTGCGCGGCTTCCTGGAAAAGGTCGAGCGCGAGGAGATCATCCCCACCGTGCCGCCGGTGCCGGACACCAGCCTGCAGGATTATTACCAGCTGATCGAGAAGCGGTTCTCCAACCCGAAGATCGGCGACACGGTGCGGCGGCTTTGCCTCGACGGCTCGAACCGCCAGCCGAAATTCATCATCCCCACCATCGCCGACCGGCTGAAGGCGGGCAAGGGCGCGGCGGGACTGGCGCTGGAATCGGCGCTGTGGTGCCGTTACTGCTTCGGCACCACCGATTCGGGTGCCGTCATCGAGCCCAACGATCCCAACTGGGACCGCATGCAGGCGACGGCGCGCGAGGCCAGGGACGACCCGTCCGCCTGGCTGGCCATGGAGGACATCTACGGCGAGGTTGGCCGCTCGGCCTCCTTCGCCGCCGCGTTCGCCAAGGCGCTGGATGCGCTGTGGAAGGACGGCGCCCGCGCCACGCTGACGCGCTATCTGGCTGGATAGCGCGGCGCACTCGTCCCCCCACTCCGTCCCGGCTTCGCCGGCCCACCTCTCCCCCGATCGACGGGGGAGAGGTGGCTTGCGAAGCAAGACGGAGTGGGGTGATCCTCAGCAGGTGACTACCCCCGCCTTGCCTCGGCCGAACCCGTCCTTATAGTCGCCCCCGGTTGCGGTTCGCCGCAATGTCGGGAGAGGCATGTTGAGCAGCGGTTTCGTCTGTGCGGTCGACGTCGGCACCGGGAGTGCCCGTGCCGGCATCCTGGATGCGGACGGCAGGCTGCTCGGCCGTGCCGACCGGCCTATCCGGATGAACCAGCCGAAGCCGGATCACGCCGAGCATGATTCCGAGGACATCTGGGCGGCGGTCTGCGCGGCGGTGCGCGAGGCGCGGCAGAAGGCGGGCGTGGCGCCGGAAGCGGTCGCCGGCATCGCCTTCGACGCCACCTGCTCGCTGGTCGTGCGCGACC
>JBQCHN010000041.1:0-16997 GCA_051954615.1 Mesorhizobium sp.
CGGTCGGCGTCATGAACCCGCTCGCGGCCTATGGCCTGTCGCGCTCGGAGGTGATCGAAAGCGACCTGCGCTCGGGCCACTCCAATGAGGTGTCCGCGGCCTCGGTTCCATGGCTGCGGCAAAAGACCAGCGAAGGCGACACCATCATCGGCGCCCGCGCGATCCTGTCGCAGGGCCTTGAGATGGCCGATGCGTCGTTCTTCCAGATCGACGCGGATGGGAACATCGTCGCGCGCAAGGATGCGCGCCGCGCCTATCTGCGCGACGGATACTGGGAATTGCAGGACGTGACCGTGCTCGACGCCAGCGGTTCGCTGTCCAAGAAGGCAAACGACAGGATCGCCACGGATCTCAAGCCGGAATTCGTCCAGGACCGGCTAGCCGAGCCGGAAACGATCCCTTTTTATGACCTGCCCGGCAAGATTGCGGTTGCCCGCTCGTTCGGCGCTAAGGCAAATGCTTTCGCCATGCAGTTCGATTCGCTGCTGGCGCTGCCTTTCCTCTTGGTGGCGATGACGCTGATCGCGGCGACCGTGTCGATGCGATTTGCAAGAATGGGGCAGTCGGGTACGATGATTTTAGGTGGCATCGTGGCCGGGTTTCTGCTTTATGTCGTGTCGGTCCTTGTCAAGGCGTTCGGGGTGGCCGGGCTTGTGCCACCCGTCGTCGCGGCCTGGTTTCCGGTCGTAGTGGCGATGTTTTTCGGGGTGACGTTCCTGTTGTACAAGGAAGACGGCTAGTGAGAGGGGCGGTTCTGCAAAACCGTAAGCCGGTCCGAAGCGCGCTCCTGTGCGGAGTGAGCGCCTTGGCATGCCTGCTCGCCTGCAGCCTGAATGCACAGCCCGCGCTCGCCCAAGCGGTGGAACTCGCTCCGAGCGTTCCCGCCGACTCGCAGATGCTTCTGGAATCCGACACGCTGGTCTACGATAACGACGCCCAGACGGTGACGGCCGTCGGCGGCGTGCAGATCGAATACGGCGGCAACCGCCTTGTCGCGCAGCGGGTCGAATACAACCGCAAGACCCGGCGGCTGGTCGCCACCGGCAACGCCCAGATGGTCCAGAGCGACGGGACCAAGATCAACTCCGATCATATCGACATTACCGACGATTTCGCCGACGGCTTCGTCAACGCGCTGCGTGTCGAGACGCCGGACAAGACCTATTTCGGCGCCGAGAGCGCCGAGCGCATGGGCGGCGTGCTGACGACGTTCCACAACGGCGTCTACACCGCCTGCGAGCCTTGCGAGGACAAGCCGAACAAGGCGCCGATCTGGCGGGTCAAGGCGCGCAAGATCGTCTGGAACGGCGAGACGCATACCGTGCGCTTCGAGCGGTCCAATTTCGAGTTCTTCGGCTTCCCGATCGCCTATCTGCCGGCTTTCGAGATCGCCGACCCGACGGTGAAGCGCAAAAGCGGCTTCCTGATGCCCGGCATCGCCTATGGCAGCAAGCTCGGCTTCGGTGCTTCCATCCCCTATTATTTCGCGCTGTCGCCCACCTACGATCTCACCGCGCGTGGCACCTACTATTCCAAGCAGGGCTTCCTCGGCGAGGCCGAGTGGCGCCAACGCTTCAATACCGGCGAGTACAGCGTCAAGATCGCCGGCATTTCACAGCAGAAGCCCGACGCATTCGTCGCCGACACGGTCGATTCGGGGCCGACGGGTGATCCCAACCGGCTGCGCGCCATGATGGGCACGAAGGGCCAGTTCGCCATCAATTCTCGTTGGGATTTCGGCTGGAATGTCATGCTCCAGACCGACAAGAATTTCTCCAATACCTATCACATCGGCGGCTACGCAGACAGCGTCCATCGGTCCGAGGTCTACCTCACGGGGTTGAACGACCGGAATTATTTCGATGCGCGCGTCATGCACTTCGAAGTGCAGGAATCGACTCCGGACAAGCTGACCGATGGCACGGACAGCCCCTATGCGCGCGATCCCTCGCAGCCCTGGGTCCTGCCGTCGGTCGACTACGCCTACATCCCCGATATGCCGCTTGCAGGCGGCCAGCTTTCGGTGAACGTGAACACGCGCGTCTTGCAACGCGACAGGCTCGACCGCGCCTTCGCCACGCCTTACGACATGACCACCGATGTCCAGCGGGTGCGCGGTCTGGCCGGCAATTCAGGTCGGCTGACCGGCGAAGTCGAATGGAAGCGCTCGCTGATCACGGACGGCGGACTTGTCGTCACGCCGCTTCTGGCCTTCCAGGGTGATGTCGACTACGTCTCGGTGTCGGGAAGCTCGCTAGCCGCCGTCAACCAGATGGCCGCAAACCCGGCCATCAACACCACTGCCGACATGCGTTCTTCCTTTGCCCGCTACATGGCGACGGCCGGCCTGGAAATGCGCTGGCCGGTGCTCTTCTCGGGGATCGGCTCCTCGCACATCGTTGAGCCGATGGCGCAGCTTTTCGTGCGGCCGAACGAACAATATATCGGCGGCCTGGCCATCCCCAACGAAGACGCACAGAGCTTCGTCTTCGACGCCTCGACGCTGTTCGAGCGTGACAAGTTCTCCGGCTACGACCGCATCGAGGGCGGCACCCGCGCCAATGTCGGCGTGCGCTATTCCGGCAGCTACGACAACGGCTGGACGACGAACGCGATCTTCGGCCAGTCCTACCAGCTCGCCGGGGTGAACTCCTTCGCCTCGCCCGACCTGGTGAATGCGGGCGCAGAATCCGGCCTCGAGACCGCCACGTCGGATTTCGTCGGGCTGATCGGCGCGACGACCCCGACCGGTTTCTCGGCGTCGCTCAGCGGCAGGTTCGACGAACATACGTTCGAATCCCGGCGCACCGAGGTCAAGCTCGCCTACAGCGGCGCCTCTCCGATTTCGGTCAGCGCCCAGTACGCGTTCATCGAGAGCCAGCCGCTTTACGGTCTTCCCTACGATCGTGAGGAAGTAACCCTTGGCGGCAGCGCGCGGATCAACCAGAACTGGCGCGTCTTCGGGTCCGGCACCTACGATCTGCACACCGACCTCGTCACCAGCAAGGGGATCGGCTTCGCCTACGACGACGAGTGCTTCACCTACATGATGTCCTTCTCCGAGAGCCAGACCGCCGACCCCATCACCAGAATCAGAGCGGAGCCGACCCAGAGCATCGGCTTCAACCTGTCGTTCCGGACCCTCGGCGACTTCGGTACGTCGTCGAGCAACTTCACGGAATAAGGCGCAAACCCCTGTCGACATGCTTTCGCCGCATAGAGCAGGCATGCACCGGGCATATCAGGCCATGATTGGCCGAGGTCGGAACTAAATCGGGAACATCAGATGAGGAAATACCTGTTCTCCGCGAGTTTTGCCCTGCTTGTCGCGGCAACTTCCGTTTCGATCGTGCTGCCGACGCTTCCGGCTGTCGCAAGTTCGATCAAATACGTGGTCAACGACATTCCGATCACCAGCACCGACATCCAGCATCGGGCCGCCTTCCTGCGTCTTCAGCACAGGAAAGGCAACGCCTCCGACGAAATGATCGAGCAGACCCTGAAGGTCGCCGAGGCCAAGCGGTTGGGAATCCGTATCTCCGACCAACAGGTGAACGACGCCTATGCGCGGTTCGCCTCGAACAACAAGATGAAGCTTGCCCAGCTCGACGGCATCATGGCAAAGGCCGGCGTCACCAAGGAGCATTTCAAGGAATATATCCGTGCCCAGATGGCCTGGAACCAGGCCGTCGGCGCCCGCTATCGCGCCGAACAGGGCGGCAGCGGGTCGAGTGAGACCGACGTCGTGCGCAAGATGCTCGACAAGAGCGGCAACAAGCCGTCCGCCACGGAATATATGCTCCAACAGGTAATCTTCGTGGTGCCGCAGGCCGAGCGCAGTGCGACGCTCGGCAAGCGCAAGCGCGAAGCCGAAGCGATGCGCGCCCGCTTCAACGGCTGCAACACCACGCGTGAGTTCGCCAAGGGGCTGATCGATGTCACCGTGCGCGACCTCGGCCGCGTGTTGGCACCGCAATTGCCGCCCGACTGGGCCGACCAGATCAAGAAGACGAAGACTGGCGGGGCGACCGCAGTGCGCGAGACCGATCGCGGCGTCGAGTTTATCGGCATCTGCAGCGCGCGCGAGGTTTCGGACGACAAGGCAGCGCAGCTCGTCCTGCAAAGCGAAGGGCTCGAAGGCGGCGGCGCCAACGACGAGCTGACCAAGAAATACGTTGCGGAACTGAAAGCCAAGGCCCGCATCGTCAAGCGCTGAGGCAATCGTGGTCGCTCCTTCGCCGGCCGCCGCCGCACCGTTGGCTCTCAGCGTCGGCGACCCGTCCGGCGTCGGCCCCGAAATCGCCATCGCAGCCTGGCGGCAGCGCAACGAAGCAGCGATCCCGCCTTTCTACCTGCTGGCCGATCCGGATCTGATCGCGTCACGCGCACAGCGGCTTGGCGTCTCCCTCGCCATCGCAGAGATAACACCGCGGTCCGCGGCCGAAGCGTTTTCCAGCGCACTCCCAGTCGTGCCGCTGGCGGCCAGACTTGCCGACACGCCGGGTGTGCCTGACCGGACCAACGCCGCCGGCATCGTCGAGGCCATCGACCGCGCCGTCGCCGATTGCCTCGCCGGCGAAGCGGCGGCGGTCGTCACCTGCCCCATCGCCAAGAAGCCGCTCTACGACGCCGGCTTCGCCTTTCCCGGACATACCGAATACCTGGCGCATCTGGCGTCGCGCCACTTCGGCCGGACCGTCCAGCCGGTGATGATGCTGGCCGGGCCGGCCCTGCGCACCGTGCCGGTCACCATCCACATCGCGCTCGCGGAAGTGCCCAAGGCGCTAACATCGGAACTCATCGTCGATACCGGCCGCATCCTCGCCAGGGACCTGCATGACCGATTCGGCATCGCCGCGCCGCGCCTAGCCGTTGCCGGCCTCAACCCTCATGCCGGCGAAGGCGGCACGATGGGGCAGGAAGACCTGCGCGTCGTCGCACCGGCGATCGAACAACTGCGCTCCGAAAGCATCGACGCGTTCGGCCCCCTGCCCGCCGATACGCTGTTTCACGCCCGCGCGCGTCAGGGATACGACGCCGCGCTTTGCATGTATCACGACCAGGCGCTGATCCCGGCCAAGATGCTGGCCTTCGACGAGGCGGTGAACGTCACGCTCGGCCTGCCCTTCATCCGCACCTCGCCGGACCACGGCACAGCCTTCGACATCGCCGGCAAGGGCGCGGTGCGTCCCGACAGTCTGATCGCGGCGCTGAAGCTGGCGCGCCGGCTGGCCGACAGTTCGACCGGCGGGCAGCACTGATGAGCGCGGACGGACTGCCACCGCTTCGCGAGGTGATCGAACGCCATGGCCTGCAGGCGAAGAAGGCGCTCGGCCAGAATTTCCTTCTCGACCTGAACCTCACCGGCAAGGTGGCACGCGCCGCCGGCGATCTTCACGACGTGACCGTCATCGAAGTCGGGCCGGGACCGGGCGGCTTGACGCGCGCACTGCTTCTCCACGGCGCCCGCAAGGTGATCGCCATCGAACGCGACGAGCGCTGCCTGGCGGCGCTCGCCGAAGTCTCGGCGCATTATCCAGGACGGCTGGACGTCATTTCGGGCGACGCGCTGAAGACGGATTTTTCAGTGCTCGCCGACGGTCCGGTGAAGATCGTCGCCAACCTTCCCTACAACATCGGCACCGAACTTCTGCTGCGCTGGCTGACGCCGGAGGCTTGGCCGCCCTTCTACCGATCGCTGACGCTGATGTTCCAGCGCGAAGTGGCCGAGCGTATCGTGGCAAAGCCGGGCAGCGATGCCTATGGCCGGCTCGGCGTGCTTGCCGGCTGGCGCGCGCAAGCGCGCATCGCCTTCGACGTTCCCCGCCAGGCGTTCACGCCGCCGCCGAAGGTGACGTCCTCGGTGGTCCATCTGGTGCCGCGCGAAGCGCCTTTGCCGGCGGACGTGCGCAAGCTCGCACGCGTCACCGAGGCCGCCTTCGGGCAACGGCGCAAGATGCTTCGGCAAAGTGTGAAAAGCCTCGGCGGCGAAGCGCTGCTCGAACGTTGTGGCATCGACTCGACACGACGGGCCGAAACGCTCAGCATCGAGGAATTCGTCAGGTTGGCGAACGCGATCTAGCTTCCTTTTCCCGCAACGGGAAGAAAGCTTCAGACCTTCTCGTCCAGTAGGCCGGAGACGAAGTCGAACAGGCCCGGCCGGCGGTCACGGCGCAGGCGTTCGGCCGAGACGATCGCACGAACTTCGGCGAAGGCTCGGTCGAGATCATCGTTGACGACGACGAAATCGTATTCCGTCCAATGCTCGATCTCGGTACGGGCGTTCTTCAGCCGCGTCTCGATCACCTGCTCCTGATCCTCGGCGCGGCGCTTCAACCGCGCCTTCAGCTCGGCCATCGACGGTGGCAGGATGAAGATGGAGACGATGTCGCCGCGCATCTTCTCCTTGAGTTGCTTTGCGCCCTGCCAGTCGATGTCGAACAGCATGTCGCGGCCCTCGGCCATGGCCTTTTCGGCCGGTTCGCGCGGCGTGGCGTAGAAATTGCCGTGGACCTCGGCCCATTCCAGCAGTTCGTCGTTGTCGCGCAGGATCTCGAAGTCGCGGCGCGAGCGGAAATGGTAGTGGATGCCATCGATCTCGCTGCCACGCCGCGGCCGGGTCGTCACGCTGACCGACAGTTCGAACCCCTGGTCGCTCTCGATCAGGTTGCGGGCGATAGTCGACTTCCCCGCTCCCGAGGGAGAAGACAGAACGAGCATGAGCCCCCGGCGGCGAATGCGGGAAGCGGTGTCCTTGGACGCCATCGACTACTCCAGATTCTGGACCTGCTCGCGAAACTGGTCGACCACGGCCTTCAGTTCCAGCCCGATGGCGGTCACGGCGGCGGCGTTCGACTTGGAGCACAGCGTATTCGATTCGCGATTGAATTCCTGCGCCAGAAAATCGAGCTTACGGCCCACCGCGCCGCCGGCCGCCAAGAGCGCGCGGGCCGAGGCGACATGCGTCTTCAGCCGGTCGAGCTCCTCGCGGATATCGGCCTTGGTGGCGAGGAAGGCCGCCTCCTGGTTGAGCCGCGCCTCATCGAGATTGGCGGAAGCATCCATGAGGAGCCTGACTTGTTCGGCGATACGCGCGCGGATCGCAGCCGGCTCGCGCGACGGATCGGCCTCGGCGCGTAGCGTCAGCGCCTCGATGGCATCGATATGGCCCGACAGGAGGCCTTTCAGGGCAGCGCCCTCGTCGGCTCGCGCCTGCTCCAATCCGTCGAGCGCCTTGTTGAAACAGGTCAGGATCGCGGCATCGGCGGCGGCGCGTTCTTCCTCGGTCTCGACGGCTTCCGGCACGTCGAGAACGCCGCGCAGGGCCAGCAGCCCGTCAGCGCTGGCGGGAGCCGTGCCGAACTGCTCTTGCAAGCGTTTGGCAAGGCCCGCCAGATCTTTCAGGAAAGCTTCGTTGACCACCGGCTGCGCCTGAGCCGCCGCAGCCTTGCCGAGCGTCAGCGTCGCCTGGAAATTGCCGCGCGAAAAGTGCTTCTGCACGGCCTGCCGGATCGCCTGTTCGAGACGCTCGTAACCCGTCGGCAGGCGCAGGCGAACCTCGACGCTCTTGCCGTTGACCGATTTGAGTTCCCACGCCACGGCACCACCCGAATGCTCGGCCGCGGCCCGGGCAAAGCCGGTCATGCTTTGAAGGTTCATGCGGTTCGCTCCCCGTCGCCCGGATCCGACTACTGGACCGGAACGACTCCCGTGCCGGCGCCGTCTTCGGTCGCCGGCGCGTCCTTGCCCGCCTTGGCGGCTTCCTCGGCCTGCTTTTTCTGCCAGGCGCGATAGCGGGCTACGTTGTCGTTGTGCTCTTCGAGCGTCGCGGCGAAGACGTGGCCGCCGCTGCCGTCGGCGACGAAGTAGAGGTCCTTCGTCTTCGACGGATTGGCGACCGCCTCAAGTGCAGCCTTGCCGGGATTGGCGATCGGCGTCGGCGGCAGGCCGTTGACCAGGTAGGTGTTATAAGGGGTCGGCTTGTCGATGTCGGACTTGTAGATCGGCCTGTCGGCCGGCTTTCCCTTGCCGCCGAACAGGCCATAGATGATGGTGGGGTCCGACTGCAGTCGCATGCCCTTGGCGAGCCGGTTCAGGAAGACGGCCGCGACGCGCGATCGCTCGTCGTTCTTGCCCGTCTCCTTTTCCACGATCGAGGCCAGCGTGACGAATTCGTCGACATTGGCCAGTGGCAGGTCGGGTGCCCGCCGCGCCCAGACGTCCTCGACCAGTTTCTTCTGGTCGGCGAGCAATTTGTCCACCATCTGCTGGCGGGTCGCACCGCGGGTGAAGCGCAGCGTGTCAGTGGCGAGGCTGCCTTCGGCGGGCATGGCGGCCGGCATGTCGCCCGTCAGTTCCTCCTGCTCGGCGATGCGCTGGAACGCCTGTTCGACCGTCAGCCCTTCCGGGATCGTCAGCGAATACATCACCGACTTGCCGCTCTTCAGCAATTCCATGATGTCGCGCATCGAAGCCTTCGGCTTGATGTCGTATTCGCCGGCCTTGAGCGCCTGGTCATTGCCGGAGGCGCGCACACCGAGCCGGAAGATGCGCGCGTCCGAGATCAGGCCGTAGCGCTCGAGTTGGTCGGCGATCTCGGCCACGCCGCTGTTCGGCTTAACCAGGAACGTGCCGCCGTTGTCCGACGGTCCGGGGCCGTAAAAGGCCTGCTTACCGAAATAAAGCGCCACGCCCGCCGCCAGCACCATCAGCATGACGCAGGAGACGACGAAATTCATGAAGACGACGATCTGGCTGCGCGAGGCGCGCGAGCGCTTGCCTGAAGGCGGTGGGGGCGGCGTGCCCGCCTCCGGCCGCAAGGCCTCGCTGGCCGTCTTCGGCATCAGGGGCGCCGCCGGCGGTGCCGGCCGCTGCCCGAAGCCTGCCTCGGCGCTTTCCCCAACGCCTCCATTATCCGCCGGACTGGTGTTCATGGCGTCCTACCGTTGATCTTTCGACGAATCCCCTTCGGCACAGTAGGGGCGAATATGGCAAAATTGGCAGCAGACGGCGGGTGTGAAACGGGCTGATCGAGCGCCCGCCGCGTCACCCATCGTATCGCTGGAAGACAAGCGAAGCGTTGGTACCGCCGAAGCCGAAGGAATTGGACAGCGCCACATCGATGTCGCGCTTGCGCGGCTTGTTCGGCACAAGGTCGATGGCCGTTTCGCGCTCGGGATTGTCGAGGTTGATGGTGGCCGGCGCGATGTTGTCGCGGATGGCCAGGATGGAGAAGATCGCCTCGGCGGCGCCTGCGGCACCCAGCAGATGGCCGATCGACGACTTGGTCGACGACATCGATACCCTCGAGGCGGCATCGCCGACCAGCCGCTCGACGGCGCCAAGCTCGATCGTGTCGGCCATGGTCGAAGTGCCGTGCGCGTTGATGTAATCGATGTCGGCGGGCGAAAGATTTGCCCGCTTGAGCGCCGCCGTCATGCAGCGGAAGGCGCCGTCGCCATCCTCGGCCGGGGCCGTGATGTGATAGGCATCGCCGGTCAGGCCGTAGCCGACGACTTCGGCGTAGATCCTGGCGCCGCGCGCCTTGGCGTGCTCCAGTTCCTCCAGCACCACGACGCCGGCGCCCTCGCCCATGACGAAGCCGTCGCGGTCGCGGTCGTAGGGCCGCGAGGCGGTCTCGGGCGTATCGTTGCGCTCGGTGGACAGCGCCCGGCAGGCGGCAAAGCCGGCCAGCGAAAGGCGCGATACCGCAGATTCCGCGCCGCCGGCCACCATGACGTCGGCATCGCCGAATTGGATCAGCCGGGCGGCATCGCCGATAGCGTGCGCGCCGGTCGAGCAGGCGGTGACGACCGCGTGATTCGGCCCTTTCAGGCCGTGCCGGATCGACACCTGGCCGGAAACCAGATTGATGATGTTGCCGGGAATGAAGAACGGGCTGATGCGGCGCGGACCGCGCTGTTCGAGGATCAGCGCATTTTCCGCTATGCCCTCGATGCCGCCGATGCCGGAGCCGATCATGACGCCGGTGGCGCACTGCTCCTCATGCGTTTTCGGGGCCCAGCCGGAATCCTTCAGCGCTTCATCCGCCGCGGCGATGCCGTAGAGGATGAAGCTGCCGATCTTGCGGAGTTCCTTCGGCTCGAGAACGGCCTCGGGATTGAAGGTGCCGTCGCTGCCGTCGCCACGCGGAATGATGTGGGCAATCTGGCAGGGAAGGTCGTCGACCTGGAATTCGGTGACGCGCCGGGCGGCGCTGCGGCCGCTCAGCAGTTCCTTCCAGCTATGCTCGAAGCCCATGCCGAACGGCGATAGCAGGCCGAGGCCCGTAACAACGACACGCCTCATAGCCGAAAATCCTCGCCGACGACCGCAGGCAGGATCAGGCCGAAGCCTTGTCGATGTACTTCACGGCGTCGCCGACCGTGAGGATCGTCTCGGCCGCGTCGTCGGGGATCTCGACGCCGAATTCTTCCTCGAAGGCCATGACCAGTTCGACCGTGTCGAGGCTGTCCGCGCCCAGGTCGTCAATGAAGCTCGCCTGTTCGGTCACCTTGTCGGCATCCACGCCCAGATGCTCGATAACGATCTTCTTGACGCGCTCTGCGGTGTCACTCATGTGGGCATCCTCGTCCAATGTTTGTCTGTCTTCGTTAGCGGGCCGAATGCCGCTAATCAAGCTCAAAGATGGCCTTGCCGAAAGCCTTCCGGCAGGCCGGTTTTGCCGCAAACCGCGCGGTTCGGGGCGCAATACACGAAAACCGCCCGGCATCCAAGGCGGCAGCCGGCTTTTTCCCGGTCCGCCTCCGGCAAGGCGGTTCGGGCCGGCATTTCAGCCTCAAATCATCGCCATGCCGCCGTTGACATGCACCGTCTGGCCGGTGACGTAGCCGGCCTCGTCGGAAGCGAGCCAGGCGACAGCCGAGGCGACTTCGGCGCCGGTTCCCATGCGCTTCATCGGGATGGCGCCCATGATCGCCTCCTTCTGCTTGTCGTTCAGCTTGTCGGTCATGGCCGATTCGATGAAGCCGGGCGCCACGCAGTTGACGGTGATGGCGCGGGTGGCGATCTCCTGCGCCAGCGACTTGGAAAAGCCGATCATGCCGGCTTTGGAGGCGCAATAGTTGGCCTGCCCCGGATTGCCGGTCACCCCGACGACAGAGGTGATGTTGATGATGCGGCCATGACGGCGGCGCATCATCGGATGCGTCAGTTCGCGCGTCAGGCGAAAGACAGCGCCAAGATTCACGTCGATCACCGCATCCCAATCGGCATCCGACATGCGCACGAACAGGCCGTCCCTGGTGATGCCGGCATTGTTGACGAGAATATCGACGCCTTCCAGATCGGCCTCGGCCTTCTGGCCGAGCGCCTTCACTTCGTCGCGGTCCGACAGGTTGGCGGGGAAGAGCTTGACGCGGTCGCCCAGCTCTGCGGCCAGCGCCTCCAGCTTCTCGACGCGCGTGCCGTGCAGGCCGACGAGCGCACCCTGAGCATGCAGCGTACGCGCGATCGCTTCGCCGATGCCGCCGGTGGCCCCGGTTACGAGCGCCTTGCGGCCGGTCAGATCGAACATCTTTTTCTCCTTGAAGGCACACCCTTCACACGGGCGGGTCGACTGTATCAGTTCAGCCCAGTGCTGCCAGCGCCGCATCGACATCCGCCGGCGAGCCGACGTTGGCGGTGGCAATGTCGCGATCGATGCGCCGTGCCAGACCCGACAGCACCTTGCCGGCGCCCACTTCATAAAGCGTGGCAACGCCGTTGGCGCCGAACCATTCTATCGTCTCGCGCCAGCGCACGCGCCCGGTCACCTGCTCGACAAGCCGCGCGGCGATGGTTTCAGGATCGGTGGTCGGGGTCACCGACACGTTCGACACCACCGGCACGACGGGCGCATTCTTCTTCACCTCGCCAAGTGCGGCGCGCATGGCATCGGCAGCGGGCTGCATCAGCGCCGAATGGAAGGGGGCGGACACCTGGAGCATCAACGCCCGCTTTGCGCCCTTTTCCGTGCAGAGCGCGGCAGCGCGTTCCACGGCCGCCTTGCTTCCCGAAATGACGAGTTGGCCGCCGCCATTGTCGTTGGCGATCTGACAGACGGCGCCCTGTCCGGCTTCCTTGCAGGCGGCCTCGACACCATCCTGGTCGAGACCGATGATGGCGGCCATGGCGCCCTCGCCCACCGGCACGGCCGACTGCATGGCGTTGCCGCGGATGCGCAGCAGCCGGGCGGCGTCCGCGACCGATACGAAGCCGGCAGCGGCAAGCGCCGAATATTCGCCGAGTGAATGGCCGGCGACATAAGCCACCTTGTCCTTCAGCGAAAAGCCGCGCGCTTCCAGCGCCCTGATCGCAGCCAGCGACACCGCCATCAGCGCCGGCTGGGCGTTGGCGGTGAGCGTCAACGTTTCTTCCGGCCCTTCCCAGATCAGGCTGGACAGTTTCTCGCCCAGCGCCTCGTCGACTTCCGCGAAGACGCGACGCGCTTCGGGAAAGGCTTGCGCCAAGTCCTTGCCCATGCCGACGGATTGGCTGCCCTGGCCCGGAAAGGTGAATGCGATCGCCATGGTCTATCCCGGTTTTTCGGTTCTCGATTGCGTGTGACGCAAGCCGGCCCGCCAAGTCAAGCCCGCCTCTGCCGGCGTTCGCGCCGCAAACGCCTGTTCCACAGGGCTTTTCACCGATCACTCATGATTAAAACCGAACACGATTTTTTGCCGGCTCTTTTCATTTTTTTCGCAACCGCTAGTGTCCCGCGTCATTTTAATGACACTTCCGTGACGATGCACGGGTGCATCATGTCAGTAGAAAACGGTGCGGACGTGAACAGGACGGCAAAAGAACAGGACGGCATGGCTTCGGGCGCTGAAAAGCGCACGTACAGCTATGGTGCGGCCCTGCGTTACGGGCTGATCTCGCTGCTCGCTTCGGCGGTGCTGGTGTTCGCCATCGAGCTCATCTTCCGCGGCGATGTCGCAGCGACCGTCGGCTTCTTCCTGCAGCCGTTCAAGCCGGGCTGGACGACCGTCATCCTGTTCACCCTGATCCTCGTCACACTAGACGCCGTTCTGGGGCGCAGGCACCAGGGCCTGATGGTCATGGCGCCGCTGACGCTGGCGCTCGCCTTCATCGGCCACCAGAAATCCAACTATCTCGGAGATCCGCTCTATCCGACGGATTTCCTCTATGCCCGCCAGATCGTCGACCTGATGCCGCTTCTGGTGCGCGAGCGGCCATGGACGGCGCTTGCCATGTTTGTGGGGCTGCTTGCCGGGCTGACGCTGCTGGTCTTCGCATGGCGTCAATGCCGCCGCCGTATGCCGAGGCTTACCTATAAAGGCAGGGTCGCACGGCTGGCGCTGTGCCTGCCGCTGCTCGCCTTCTTCGTCTCGATCATGGACTACGCCACGTTCTCGTGGACCCGCGACCGGCTGCAGATCATCCCGATGATGTGGGACCAGAAGGAGAACTACGCCTCCAACGGCTTCGCTCTCGCCTTCGCCCTCAACGTGCCGATGGCGCACGTCTCGGCGCCGGCCGGTTATTCCGAAAAGGCGATGGCGGCGATCGAAAAGCCGCAGGTCGCGACGTCCATTCCGGCCGAGAAGCCGGACATCATCATCGTGATGAGCGAATCCTTCTGGGATCCGACGCAACTGCCGGGCGTCAAGATCACGCCCGACCCGATGCCGACCGTGCGCTCGCTGCGTTCGGGCTCGATGTTCTCGCCCGAGTTTGGCGGCATGACCGCCAACGTCGAGTTCGAGGCGCTGACCGGCTTCTCGAATGCTTTCCTCCCGGCCGGTTCGATCCCCTACCAGCAGTATGTCCGTGCGCCGATCCCGTCGCTGGCGACCTTCTTCAAGAGCGAAGGCTACGAGGCGCGGGCCATCCACCCCGGCACCAACTGGTTCTGGAACCGTACCAACGTCTACGCCGATTTCGGCTTCGACGACTTCAAGTCGGAAGAGACACTGCCGCCGATGACCAAGCGAGGACCGCTGGCCTCGGATGCTGCGATGACCGACGAGATCATCCGCGAAGCCGATTCCACGCAGGAGCCGTTCTTCTTCTTCGCGGTCAGCCTGCAGAACCACGGCCCCTACGAGCCGCACCGCTATAGCGACACCACGCACAAGGTCGAGGCGCCGACCAGCCAGTGGGCACGCGATTCGCTGGCGAGCTACGCCGAAGGCGCGGCCGACGCCGACCACGGCCTCCAGCGGCTGATCGAGTGGGCGAAGAAGCGCGAACGGCCGACCGTCATTGCCTTCTTCGGCGACCATCTGCCGCCGCTGGGGCCTGTCTATGTCGAGACGGGCTTCCTGAAGAACAATGTCGCGCCGCGCAGGGAAGCCGCCGACAAGATGCTCGAGCACCACCAGACGCCGCTGGTAGTGTGGTCGAACAGGACCGGTCCGGAGACGGACCTCGGTCCCGTCAGCCCGGCCTTCCTGCCCTATCATATCCTGAAGACGGCCGGCATCACGCACCCCTACTACACGGGCTTCCTCGGCGAACTGAACGAGCGCTACAGCGTGGTCGACCGCAACATGCTTCTGGCCCGCGACGGTGAAGCCACCATGGATTGGGCGCGCCAGAAGGAGATCGATGCGGGGATCCGCGATTTCCGCTTCCTGCAGTACGACATGATGTTCGGCAAACGCCGCGCGGCGCCCGACTTCTTCCCCGAGACGGCCGAAAAGCCGCAGCATACGAGCTGAAAAGCAGGCCGGGCGCGCTCGAACGCCCGGCCCGGCTTGACTTTCCGGGCACAATCTTTATGTGTCCGCCCAAGTTTTCGCGCCCGGTCGTTTTTCCGATCTTCCGGCCGCCGGAATTTCACGACATTCAACGGACGAACACCCATGGCCAAAGCCGCGAACATCAAGATCAAGCTTCTGTCGACCGCCGATACCGGCTTCTTCTACGTCACCAGCAAGAACAGCCGCACCAAGACCGACAAGCTGTCGTTCCGCAAATACGACCCGGTCGCCAAGAAGCACGTCGAATTCAAGGAAACCAAGATCAAGTAATCCTGGTCTCGTTGTCCTTTTGCGAAAGCGCCGCCTCCGGGCGGCGTTTTTCGTTTCGGCCACCGGCCGGCGACGTCAAATGCCTGTCATGCAGGCCCTGTTCATGACGGGTCGGAATGAAGCGCTTCGACCGGATTTGCCGATCGGGCGAATATGAGCTGACCTCCCCCTCGGATCGCAGCGGTGAAAGATGAACGATCCTGACACAGGGACAGGCCTTCAGCGGCAAAAGGGAAGCGCAGGCGAAGTCTTCGCCGCGTTCCTCAAACTCGGCCTGACCTCCTTCGGCGGCCCGATCGCCCATCTCGGCTACTTCCGCAATGAACTGGTGGTTCGCCGGCGCTGGATCGACGAGAAAGGCTATGCCGATCTGGTCGCATTGTGCCAGTTCCTCCCGGGTCCGGCATCGAGCCAGGTGGCTTCGCGCTCGGGCTTCTGCGCGGCGGGCCGCTGGGAGCCGCAGCCGCCTGGGCCGCCTTCACGCTGCCGTCGGCAATCCTGCTGGTGCTGTTCGCATTTGCGACCACCGCATCAGGAACGGCAGCCGATTCCGATATCGTGCATGGCCTCAAGGTCGTCGCCGTGGCCATCGTAGCCCAGGCCGTGTGGGGCATGGCCAAGACCCTGTGCCCGGACCGGACGCGCGCCGGCATCGCGCTTGGCGCCGTGCTGGTCGTGGTCTTCGCACAGGGCGCGTTCGCCCAGGTCGCGGCGATCCTGGCCGGCGGGCTTGCCGGCTTGTGGTTGTGCCGATCCGACCGCGAGGCGATCTCCGGCCATCTGACGTTCGCCATTTCGCCCACGGTCGGGACAATCTGCCTCCTGCTATACGCCGTTCTCCTCTTCGGCCTGCCGGCCGCGGCGGCGGTCTTGCAGTCGCAGGGCATTGCCGTTTTCGATTCCTTCTACCGTGCCGGCGCGCTGGTCTTCGGCGGAGGCCATGTCGTGCTTCCGTTGCTTCAGTCGGGAACTGTAGACCCGGGCTGGGTGTCGACGGATACGTTCCTGTCCGGCTATGGCGCGGCGCAGGCGGTTCCCGGTCCCCTTTTCACCTTTGCCGCCTATCTCGGCGCAAGTCTCGGCACCGAGCCCAACGGGCTCCCTGGTGCGACGATCGCGCTCGTGGCGATCTTCCTGCTCGGCTTCCTGTTGCTGGTCGGCGTCATGCCGTTCTGGGACGCCCTGCGCGCGCAGCCGAACGCCCAGGCATTCATGCGCGGCAGCAACGCCGCAGTCGTCGGCATCTTGGGCGCCGCCCTCTATCAGCCGATATGGACCAGCGCGATTGCCAAGCCGCACGACTTCGCGCTGGCACTCGCATGCTTCCTGCTTCTCATGGTCTGGAAAGCCCCGCCGTGGGCCGTCGTCGTCGTGGCGGTGTTCGGCGGCCTGGCCATCGGACGCATGGCATAGTCGGTACCGGCAAGACGGCCGGTCGCGAGGCCTGAAGTCCGTCTCGCAGAACGTCCATACTGGAAAGAAGGGGGCCGGTCGGCAATCTGGCAGCGGTACGAGGAGGCCACTATGTGCCAGCGCCGGCCGGCCGACCCCACGGACCCAGGAGATGCGGCGGACCTGAGCATCATGGGGTATTTCGGAACGCCCGGCTTGCCCTCCCCGCCGGTTCCATCCGTTGAACGTCATGGAACATTTGCGCAAGAGCTTATGAAAATCAACACTTTCTTAACCACGGCTCGCGAATCGCTTGGGTTAAGGTAAACCGCTAACCGTGATGGCCTGCACCGACGCTGGAAAATTGCAAACGGCCGCCCGGTATTCGAGTCGACCGGGGCGCCGGTGGCGCGCTCAGGCCGCCTTGGCGACGACCCGGTTACGGCCGCCGTTCTTGGCTTCGTATAGGGCGAGGTCGGCCCGTTTCATCAGCCCCTCCACCGTATCCAGCCCCTTGAGCAGCGACGACACGCCGACGCTGACCGTGACGGGGATCGATTTGCCGTCGTGGCCGATGGCGAACGGTTCGCGCTCGATCTCGGCGCG
>JBQCHN010000042.1:0-11878 GCA_051954615.1 Mesorhizobium sp.
TGACCACCGCGTCGAGATCGGCGTCGTCGAAGACGACGACCGGCGCCTTGCCGCCCAGTTCGAGATGCGTGCGCTTGACCGACTTGGCGGCCGCCTGCAGCACCTTCTTGCCGGTGGCGACGTCGCCGGTGATCGAGATCATGTTGACCTTGGGATGGTTGATCAACGGGCTACCGACGCTGTCGCCACGGCCCAGCACGACGTTGACGACGCCTTCCGGCAGGACGTCTGCCAGAACGCGCGCCAGTTTCAGCGCCGTCAGCGGCGTCTGCTCGGAGGGCTTGAAGACGACGGTGTTGCCGCCGGCGATCGCCGGCGCCAGCTTCCAGGCCATCATCATCAGCGGATAGTTCCACGGCGCGATGGAGGCGACGACGCCGACCGGATCGCGGCGGATCATGGAGGTGTGGCCTGGCAGGTATTCGCCTGCCACCTGCCCCGGCATGGCGCGCACCGCTCCGGCAAAAAAGCGCCAGCAATCGACGATGGCCGGGATCTCGTCGTTCAACACCGAATTGATCGGCTTGCCGCAGTTCAACGCTTCCAGCCGGGCGAACTCGGTGGCGTCCGCCTCGATGCGGTCGGCAATCCTCAGGAGGCAGGCCGACCGCTCGGCCGGCGTGGTGCGCGACCAACTCGCGAACGCCTTTTCGGCGGCCGCCACCGCCGCCTCGATCTGCGCCGGGTTGGCCTCGGGCAGCTCGAGGATGGTGGCGCCGGTCTTCGGATTGAGCACCGGCTCGCCGGCCTCGGTGCCTTTCTCGAACGTCGCGCCGATCAGCATTTCGGTGTGCATGGGGAACTCCCGTGATGATTTGGGATTCATTTGCCCGAGCCGGCGATCTGGTCGCCGTCGCGGGTGAGGTAGTAGGCCAGCAGGATGGGCAGGAACGTCACCATCACCACCACCATGGCCACGACATTGGTGACCGGGCGCTGGCGCGGGCGGATCAGTTCCTCCAGCATCCAGATCGGCACCGTCTGCTGCTGTCCGGCGGTGAAGGTGGTGACGATGACCTCGTCGAAGCTGAGTGCGAAGGCGAGCATGCCGCCGGCCAGAAGGGCGGTGGCGATGTTGGGCAGCACGACATGCCGGAAGGTCTGGAAGCCGTCGGCGCCGAGATCGTAGGACGCCTCGATCATCGAGCCGGAAGTACGGCGGAAGCGGGCGACGGCGTTGTTGTAGACCACCACCACGCAGAAGGTGGCGTGACCGAGCACGATGGTCCAGAAGGAGAAGGGAATGTCGGTCAGCGAAAAAGCCGAGCGCAGCGCAATGCCGGTGATGATGCCGGGCAGCGCGATCGGCAGGATGACCAGCAGCGAGATCGTCTCGCGGCCGAAGAATTTCGAGCGGGACACGGCGGCCGAGCACAGCGTGCCCAGAACCAGTGCGATCAGCGTCGAGATGGCGGCTACGCGCACGGAGAGCGATAGGGCCGACCACACATCCGGCCGGTTCCAGGTGACGCCGAACCATTGCAGCGTGAACCCCGGCAGTGGCCACTGGAAGGTCTTTTCCTCGGTCGTGAAGGCGTAGACGAAGATCAGCAGGATCGGCAGGTGCAGGAACAGGAGCCCGCAGGCGGCGGCGATCTTCAGCGGCAGGGGTGCTGCCTGGTTGCGGTCAGAGCGCATCGAAGGCCCCCAGCTTCTTGGCGCCCCACAGGTAGAAGCCCATGATGACGATGGGCACCACGGCGAAGGCGGCGGCGAGCGGGATGTTGCCGGCCGTGCCCTGCTGGGCGTAGACGGCCTGGCCGATGAACAGGCGCGAGGTGCCGATGATCTGCGGGATGATGTAGTCGCCGAGCGTCAGCGAGAAGGTGAAGATGGAGCCGGCGACGATGCCCGGCAGCGCCAGCGGGAACAGCACGTTGCGGAACGTCTGGCCGGGCGAGGCGCCGAGGTCGGACGATGCCTCGATAAGGTTCGTCGGCACGCGCTCGAGCGAAGCCTGCACCGGCAGGATCATGAAGGGCAGCCAGACGTATACAAAGGCGATGAAGGTGCCGGTGGCCGAGACCGAAAGCGAGGAGCCGCCGACATAGGGCAGTGCCAGCCAGCCGTCGAGCAGCCAGCCGAGATGCACCTTGGCCAACAGCCAGGTGAGAATACCTTCCTTGGCGAGGATCAGCTTCCAGGCGTAGACCTTGACCAGATAGCTCGACCACAAGGGCAGCATGACAGCGAGATAGAACAGCGCCTTCCAGCGGCCGCGCGCATAGCGCGCCGCGTAATAGGCGATGGGGAAGGCGATGGCCGCGGAGGCCAGCGTCACCAAGGCGGCCATCGTCACCGTGCGCAGGATGATGTCGAGATTGGCTGCCTGCAACAGGTCGCCGTAAGTTTTCAGCGTGAACTGCCGGTTGATCAGGCCGGAAAACTCGTCGATCGAAAAGAAGCTCTGCAAAAGCAGGGCGATCAGCGAGCCGATATAGACGATGCCCAGCCACAACAGCGGAGGCGCCAGCATCAGGAGCAACAGGACGCGCGGCCGGCGCCAGAACAGGTCGGACAGCGCGCCGCGCATGCCGCCCGACGAAGGCAGCACGGCGGGAGCTTGCCGCGTCGGCAGGGTCGCCTGCACGCTCACGCACCTTCCTCCATCAGATGCAGGCTCTCGCGGTTGAAGGAGAGCGTCACCTGCTCGCCTTCCCGAGGCAGCGCCGACCCGGCCGGCACGGTGGCATGCAGCCGCAGACCGTCGGCATCGAGCGCCAGCCTCGTGGTGGCCCCGAGGTAGTTGGTGGCGACGAGGCGCGCCGCCACGCCCTCATTCCCCTTGGCGCCGCCGCCGAGGTTGACCCGGATCGCTTCCGGCCGCAGCGATCCCCAGCGTTTCTGGCCGGACCAGCGCTGGACGAAATCCGGCGGCAGCACATTGGACGAGCCGACGAAATCGGCGACGAAGCGGTTCGCCGGCTTCTGGTAGATGTCCTGCGGCGCGCCGACCTGGGCGATGCGGCCCTCGTTGAAGACGGCGACGCGATCGGCCATGGACAGCGCCTCGCCCTGGTCGTGGGTGACGAAGACGAAGGTGATGCCGAGCGCCTTCTGCAGGGATTTCAGCTCCTCCTGCATATCCTCGCGCAGCTTGAGATCAAGCGCGCCGAGCGGCTCGTCGAGCAGAAGCACCTTTGGCTGGTTGACCAGCGCGCGGGCGAGCGCGACGCGCTGGCGCTGGCCGCCGGACAACTGGCCGGGCCGGCGCGCGCCATAGCCGGGCAGGCGCACCAGAGCGAGCGCCTCCTCAGCCGCCTTGTGCCGCTCCGCCTTGCCAACGCCCCTAACCATCAGGCCGTAGGCGACGTTGTCGAGCACGTTGAGATGCGGAAACAGCGCATAGTCCTGGAAGACGGTGTTGACGTTGCGGCGATAGGGCGGAACACCCTCGGCACGCTCGCCGAAGATGGAAATGAACCCTGCTGTAGGCTGCTCGAAGCCGGCGATGAGCCTGAGACAGGTCGTCTTGCCGGAGCCGGACGGCCCCAGCATGGCGAAGAACTCGCCGGGCTGGATGTCGAGGGAAAGCGCGTCCACCGCTTTCACCGCGCCGAAATGGCGCGACACGTCCTGAAAGGAAACGGCTGGTGTCATCGTGCTGTCGCCTCAGATTTACGATCGAGAGCGGGGACGCCACCCCCTCCACGGAGGAAGTCACGCCGCAGGCGCGGGTGGGGATAGAAAGGGGAGGAGCTCATCCGTCCCCACCTCGCGCGGCATCCTTCCCCAAAAGGGGAAGGACAGGCATTTACCGTCCGCCGATGACGCCGATATAGTCGGAGACCCAGCGGTAGTAGGGCACGCACTGGTCGCCCTGGGTGGCGCATTTGGAGGTCGGCGTCTTCCAGAACTTGATCTTGTCGAAGTTCTCGAAGCCGTTGGTCTTGCAGCCCTCGTCGGTCAGGAGCTCATTGCCCTTGCAGGCGGCAGGCACGACCGGCACCGAGCCGAACCATGCGGCGAGGTCGCCCTGCACCTTCGGCTTCAGCGAATGCTCGATCCACATATAGGCGCAGTTCGGATGCGCGGCGTCGGCCTCCATCATGGTGGTGTCGGCCCAGCCGGTGGCGCCCTCTTCCGGAACAGTCGAGGCGATCGGCTGCTTGGCGGCGACCAGCGTGTTGACCTGGAACGGCCAGGAAGAGGAGGCGACGACGCCTTCGTTCTGGAAATCGTCGACCTGGATGGCAGCGTCATGCCAGTAGCGGCCGACCAGCGTGCGCTGGACGCGCAGCAGTTCGAGCGCCGCCTTGTACTGGTCCTCGTTCAGCTCATAGGGATCCTTGATGCCGAGCTCGGGCTTGTGCGCCATCAGATAGTTGGCGGCGTCGGCGATGTAGATCGGCCCGTCATAGGCCTGCACGCGGCCCTTGTTGGACTTGCCGTCCGACAGGGTCTGCTCCTCGAAGACGACGTTCCAGCTCTTGGGCGCCTCCTTGAAGATCTCGGTATTGTACATCAGGACGTTCGGGCCCCACTGATAGGGCACGCCGTAGTGGACGCCGTCGACCGTGTACCACGGCGCATTCTGCAGGCGCTCGTCCACCGTCTTCCAGCTCGGGATCAGGTCGAGGTTGATCGGTTGCACGCGCTTGCCGGCGACGAGGCGCAGCGAGGCGTCGCCGCTGGCGGTGACGAGGTCGAAGCCGCCCTCGTTCATCAGCGACACCATCTCGTCGGAGGTGGCGGCGGTCTTGACCGTCACCTTGCAGCCCGTTTCCTTCTCGAAATCCGTCACCCAGTCGTAGGCCTTGTCCGTCTCGCCGCGTTCAACGTAGCCTGGCCAGGCAACGATATTGAGGGCGCCTTCGCCCTTGCCAAGCTCCTTCAGCGCCTCCTGTGCGACCGCCTGACCGGCGAAGGTCAGCGCGATGGTCAAGGCTGTGCAGGACTTCAGGAATGAATTCATCGTCATCCTCCCATTCAAAGGGGCCACACTCCAGCGGCGGCTTTGATCCCTTGGAGAGAAGGTGTCGCGAAAATCCCGGTTTCGCAAATTCATTTATCAGAACGCCGATATCGGTTCTACCGATAGGTATCGGCTACGGCCGCTGCCGGACCGTGCGCTGGGCTTGGGCAAGGCCGATAAAGTCGCGCGCCGCCTGCGGCAGGCCGGAGCCACGCCGCCAGACCATGCCGACCTGGACCACCGGCAACGAGCCGGACACGTCGCGCTGCTCGATGCGGTCGCCTTCCAGCGACCACGGCCTATAGACGAGGTCTGGCAGCAGCGCCACGCCGGCGCCCGTAGCGACGAGGCTGCGAACGGCCTCGACCGAACGGGTGCGGAAGGCGACGTTCGGTCTGGTGCCGATGGCGGCGAGCAGCTTGCCGGTATTTTCCTCCGTCTCATCGACGGTGAGCATGATGAGCGGCTCGCCTGCGAGATCGCCGATGCCGATGATTTCCGTCGTCGTCAGCCGGTGGCTGAGCGGCAACCATAACCTGTAGGCCGAGACTTCGAGGATTTCCGACTGCAATGCCATGCGGTCGCGCAGGTTGGAGGTCACCATCACGGCGATGTCGAGCTTGCCGCCGACCAGCAGGTGCTCAAGATAGTCGCCATTGTCCTCGATCGCCGAGACCTCGACACCGGGATAGGCGCGGCGATAGCGGGCAAGAAGATCGGACAGCACGTAGCCGGCGACCAGCGAGGTGACGCCGAGTTGCAGCCTGCCACCGGCCGCGGCAGGCGCATCGAGAAAGGCACGGCGGGCGTCCGAAACGTCGGCCAGGATCTTGGTGGCATGGCGCAGAAACTGATGGCCCTTGTGGGTGATCGACAGCCCCCGCGGATGGCGCTCGAACAGTTCGACGCCGAGGTCGCCCTCCAATTCCTTGATCGCCTCCGTCACCGAGGACTGCGAGATCGACAGGTTCTGCGCGGCGCGTGACACCGTGCCCTGCTCGGCGACGGCGACGAAGAACTGGAGCTGGCGGATGGTGAAGGCCATGCACCGAATAAACACGGCGTGGGCAACGGTGGAAAGGGCCGCGTTCAACCCTTTTCGGCGATCTCCAACAGGGAGGACAACAGCACGTCGCGTTCCTCGGACGACAGGATATCGAAATCGAACAGATTCAGGCTGCGCAGGCCCTCGATGGCGAGGTAGCAGAGCAGAACGGCGCGCAGGTCGTTCGTCTCGCCCTTGAGACGGGCGAAGAGCTGGCGGTGGAACGCCTTCATCGGGATCAGGAAATCCGGATCCTCGGCAATCGCCGAAAAGACCCAGGAGGCCGATGATGGCTCACTCTCCTGACATTCCCGGACAGAGCGCTTGACGAAGGCTTCGAGCAGGCTCTCGCCGCCGGCATGGGCTTCGATCAGCGACTGTTCGAATTCGCCCAGGTAGCGCTCCACGAGCGCCTGCATGAGCTTGCCTTTGCTGGGAAAATTGTAGAGAAGTCCTCCCTTGGAGACGCCGGCACGACTGGCCACCGCCTCCAGGGAAACGTTTCCCGGACCGGATACCCGCGCGACATCGGCCGCCGCAGCCAATATCTTCTCACGCGAGTTGGTTCTTCGGGAAGTCGCCATGCCTCCCCATATATTAGCCGGCCCCCGGTTGACAAGACCGTCCGGACGGTACAGTAAGTGCCGCGATTCAAAACCGGCGTTTCGCGCCGGTACCTCCGTGCACACAGCGACGTCAGCGTGTACGGCCATCCATACCAAACGCCGCCCGAGGGACCGTCCGTGATCAAGCGCTTCATCATTGCCTTTATTCTGCTTGTCCTTATCGGCGGCGGCATCGTCGGCTTCAACCTGTTCCGCGACAAGGCGATCCAGCAGTATTTCGCCAACATGCCGGTGCCGTCGCTGACGGTGTCGACGGTCAAGGTCGAACCCACCACCTGGACGCCCGGCATCGAGGCGATCGGTACGGCCGCGGCCTCGCGCGGCGTCGATCTCACCGTGGAAACCACCGGCATCGTCAAGGAAATCCAGTTCAAGGCGAACGACCATGTCGAGCAGGGCCATCTGCTGGTACGGCTCGACGACGCGGTGGAGCAGGCTGACCTCGCGGCGGCCAAGACCCAGGCGGCGCTCGACCAGCAGGCCTTGGACCGTGCCCAGGCTCTGCGCAAAAGTGGAGCAGGCACGCAGGCCGCGCTCGATTCCGCCGAGGCGGCCGCATCGACCTCGAAATCGCAGGTCGCCAAGCTGCAGGCTCTGGCCGAACAGAAGCTGCTCAAGGCGCCGTTCTCCGGCACCGCAGGCATTCCGCGCGTCGACGAAGGCCAGTATATCGCTCCCGGCACGACGGTGGTGACGTTGCAGAACCTAGACACCATGCGCGTCGACTTCACCGTGCCCGAACAGCAGTTCGGCGCCCTCAAGATCGGCCAGCCGGTCTCCTTCGGCCTGACGCTGGACAAGCTGCCCTATCGCGGCGCCATCACCGGCATCGACCCCAAGATCGACCCGATCAGCCGCCTGGTCTCGGTACGCGCCGAAGTCACCAATTCCGACGGCAAGCTAAGCCCCGGCCAATTCCTTCAGGTGCGCGTCGAACTGCCGAAGGAGGACAACGTCATCGCCATCCCGCAAACGGCGCTGACGACCAGCCTCTACGGCGATTTCGTCTACACCGTCGTTCCCGCGCCGAAGGCGGAGACGCCGCCGGCGGCCGAAAAGCCCGCTGAGGGCTCCAAGCCGGCCGATGCGGCGGCTGAAAAGCCCGCGGAAGGCGCCAAGCCCGCCGCGCCGAAGGCAGAGGGCCCTGCCCTCGTCGCCAAGCAGGTCTTCGTCAAGTCGGGCCGCCACTTCGGCGGGCTGGTCGAGATCACCGAGGGCGTCAAGGCCGATGACGAGGTGGTGACGGCGGGCCAGAACAGGCTCTCCAACGGAGCGCACGTCACGGTCGACAATACGCTCACGCCGGAACTGTCGGACGCCAAGCAGGGGACCGCACAATGAACGTCTCCGATATCTTCATCCGCAGGCCGGTCCTTTCGACCGTTCTTGCCTGCATGATCCTGCTCCTGGGCTTCCAGGGCATTTCCAGCCTGTCGATCCGCCAGTATCCGAAGGTGGACGAGACGGCGATCACCATCACCACCGCCTATCCGGGCGCCAGCGCCGACCTGATCCAGGGCTTCATCTCGGCGCCGATCGCGCGCGCCGTCTCCTCGACGGAAAATATCGACTATGTCACCTCGGCCAGCCGGCCGTCCTCCAGCACGGTGACCGTGCAGATGAAGCTCGGCTCCAACCCCGACGTGGCGCTGACGGAAGTGATGTCCAAGGTGCAGGGCGTGCGCGGCGTGCTGCCGACTGAAGCCAAGGACCCGGTGATCGTCAAGGGCACCGGCCAGTCATTCGCGATGATGTATATCTCCATGCAGAATCCGAACATGACGCCGGAGCAGCTCACCGAATACATCGAGCGCGTCATCCGCCCGCGCATGTCGACGGTCGAGGGCGTCTCGGACGTGCAGGTGTTCGGCGCCGCCGACTATTCCATGCGCGTGTGGATCGACCCGGTGAAGCTCGCCTCGCGCGACGTCACCGCCGCCGAAGTGCTTGCGGCCATCCAGGCGTCGAACTTCCTGTCGGCGCCAGGCAAGACCGAGAACGAATACTACGTGTCGTCCATCACGGTGCGCTCGACCCTCCAGACGCCGGAGGCCTTCGGCGAGCTGCCCCTGCGCGCAAAGGACGGGACCGTGGTGCGGTTGCATGACGTGGCCACCGTCGAGCTGGCCGCCGAAAGCACCGATACGCGCGTCTCCTTCAACGGCAAGCCTGGCACCTTCCTCGCCGTCTTCCCGACGCCGGCGGCCAATCCGCTGACGACGGCCGCCGCCATCCAGAAGCTGGTGCCGACGATCCAGGAGACGCTGCCGCAGGGGATGACGATCGAGGTCGTCTACGATTCCACCGAGCAAATCAGTGCCTCTATCGAGGAAGTCTTCAAGACCATCGGCGAGGCCGTGGCCATCGTCGTCGTGGTCATCCTCTTGTTCCTCGGTTCGTTCCGTTCGGTGCTGATGCCGATCGTGACCATCCCGCTGTCGCTGATCGGGGTATGTTTCCTTCTCTATACCGTCGGATACTCGATCAACCTTCTGTCGCTGCTGGCCATGGTGCTGGCGATCGGCCTGGTCGTCGACGACGCCATCGTCGTGGTGGAGAACATCCACCGCCACATGGAGGAAGACGGCATGTCGGCCATCCAGGCCGCCTTCAACGGCATGCGGGAAATCTCCTCGGCGATCGTGGCGATGACGCTGACGCTGGCCGCCGTGTTCGCGCCGCTCGCCTTCACCGGCGGGTTGACGGGCGCACTGTTCCGCGAATTCGCGGTGACGCTGGCCGGCTCGGTCGTCCTGTCGGGTCTGATCGCCATCACGATCACGCCCATGATGTCGGCCCGCATCCTGAAGGCCGGCAACCACAGCCGCTTCCAGCGCATCGTCGATACGACATTCGGCTACGTCGAGCACATCTACGAAAAGCTCGTCACCGGATCGCTGAAGTACCGGCCGGTGACGCTGATGATCGTGCTGGTGCTCGTCGCGCTGACCGGCTTCATGTTCACCAAGACGTCGAGCGAACTGGCGCCGGAAGAAGACCAGGGCTTCCTGCTCTCGCTGGTGACGGCACCCCGCTACGCGACGGCGGACTATACCGACCGTTACGTCACCCAGATCCGCGAGCTGACGCAGGACATCCCCGAAACGCGTGCGCAGTTCTCCGCCGTCGCCTTTGGCGGCGACACCGGCCAGGCCTTCATCGGCTTCGCCTTCAAGGACTGGGCTCAGCGCGTCCGCAGCTCAAAGGAACTGCAGGCCGATATCCAGAACCGGCTTGCCAAGGTGGCGGGCGTGCAGGCTTTCGTCTTCGCCCCGCCGACCCTGCCCGGCTCCGGCGGCGGCCTGCCGATCAGCATGGTCGTGCGGTCCACCGGCGAGGCCTCGCAGGTCTACGAGGCGGCCGAGCAGATCAAGAACAAGGCGCAGGCGACCGGCAAGTTCATCATCGTGCAGAACTCGATGGCCTATGACGCGCCGCAGGTGACGGTGACCATCGATCGCGACCGTGCGGCCGCGCTCGGCATTCCCATCGCCGATATCGGCCGCACGCTGACGCTTCTGGTCGGCGGCGCCGAGGTCGCCCAGTTCGACCGCGATTCCAACAGCTACGACATCATCCCGCAGGTGCCCGAGGAGTTCCGCAACAACCCCGAGAAACTCGGCCAGTTCTTCGTGCGGGCGACGACCGGCGAGATGGTGCCGCTGTCGGCGGTGGTGAACATTTCCACCAACGCCTCGCCAGCGGCAATCGAGCAGTTCAACCAGTTGAACTCGGCGACGATCTCGGCCCTGCCGCTGCCCGGCGTCACCACCGGCGACGGACTGGCAACACTGGAGCAGATCGCCCAACAGACGCTGCCCGATACCTTCTTCATCGACTATTCCGGCCAGTCCAGGCAGGAGAAGGAACAGGGCAACACGATCATGATCGCCTTCGCAGCTGCGGTGCTGGTCATCTACCTCGTGCTCGCCGCGCAGTTCGAGAGCTTCCGCGACCCGCTCATCATCATGATGGCGGTGCCGCTGTCGATCTTCGGCGCCATCGTGCCGCTCAACCTCGGGCTCGGCACGCTGAACATCTACACCCAGGTCGGCCTCATCACGCTGATCGGCCTCATCACGAAGCACGGCATCCTGCTTGTGGAGTTCGCCAACCAGCAGCGAGAAATCCACGGCATGCGAAGGCGCGACGCCATCGTCGCCTCCGCCAAGGTGCGCCTGCGGCCTATCCTGATGACGACGGCGGCGATGGCGCTCGGCGTCGTGCCGCTGATCACCTCCAGCGGCGCGGGCGCGGCAGCGCGCTACTCGATGGGCCTGGTCATCTTCACCGGCATCCTCGTCGGTACGATGTTCACGTTGTTCGTGGTGCCGATGTTCTACACCTTCATCGCCTCGAAGGACCTGCCGCAGCATGCGGAGAAGCCCGACCCGGCGCTGATGCCGGCGACCGATTGGCTATAGGACCGATCGGCATTCAGAAAAAGGCGGCGGAGCGTTCCGCCGCCTTCCTGCTTTTACGGCAGGGCTAGTCAGCCCCTGGCCGCTTCCTCGATCTTGGCGACGTCGATCTTGACCATCTTCATCATCGCCGCCATGGCGCGCCCGGCCTTGGCCTTGTCGGGATCGCCGAGCAATTTCGGCAGGATCCGCGGTACGATCTGCCAAGCCACGCCGTAGCGATCCTTCAGCCATGAGCAGGCGATCCCCCGGCCGCGATCACCGATCAGGCTGTCCCAGTAGTGATCGACCTCGGCCTGGTCCTCGCAATCGACGGACAGCGAGATGGAATTGTTGAACATGTCCTCGGAATTGCCGTTCAGTGCCTGGAACGACTGTCCGAACAACTCGAAATGAACCATGATGACGCTGCCCGCCGGGCCGGGCCCGCCTTCGCCGCTGCGCAACACGGTTCCCTTCTTCGCGTCGGGAAAGATCGAGACATAGAAATCCACCGCCTCTTCGGCCTCATTACGGAACCACAGGCATGGGCTGATCTTCTGCATTGTTTTCTCCTCGGGTATCGGTCTCGGCTTCGACACTTCGAGGACGGGCAGGACAAGGCCAATCCGACACCGCCGCTGAAAAAAGTATTCCGGCTGCCCTCCACCCGGCGAGGCAGGTTCAATCTGGCGCATCGCAAAACAATGGCAAGGCCGGCGCCCGGCGTATATAAGGCCAGCAGTTCCAGTGAAATTCAGGCGCAAGGCGCAGCCGCAAGGACGATCCGATGCCAGCTTACCGTTCCCGTACAACCACCCACGGCCGCAACATGGCCGGCGCGCGCGGCCTTTGGCGCGCCACCGGCATGAAGGACAGCGATTTCGGCAAG
>JBQCHN010000043.1:0-2795 GCA_051954615.1 Mesorhizobium sp.
GGTGGAATCGGGCGAGCCGCGCGAGGTGCATCATTTCTGCTGCCTCGCCGGCTATGGTGCCGAGGCGATCAACCCTTATCTGGCCTTCGACACGCTGATCGACATGCACCGGCGCGGCGACTTCCCGCCCGAGGTGGACGCATCGGAAGTGGTGACCCGCTACATCAAGTCGATCGGCAAGGGCATCCTCAAGGTCATGTCCAAGATGGGCATTTCGACCTACCAGTCCTATTGCGGCGCGCAGATCTTCGATGCCGTCGGGCTGAAGTCGGAGTTCGTCGACAAATACTTCACCGGCACCGCCACGCTGATCGAAGGCGTCGGGCTGGAGCAACTCGCCACCGAGACGGTGCAGCGCCACCAGCGCGCCTTCGGCAATGACCCGGTGCTGGCGGGCAGCCTCGACGTCGGCGGCGAATACATGTACCGCATGCGCGGCGAGGCGCATATGTGGTCGCCGGACGCGGTCGCCACCCTGCAGCATGCCGTGCGCAAGGGTTCATGGGCGACGTTCAAGGAATACTCCGCCCAGATCGACGACGAGACGGCGCGTGCCCAGACCATCCGCGGTCTGTTCAAGCTCAAGCTGGCGGGAGAGACCGGCCGCCAGCCGGTCGCGCTCGAAAAGGTCATGCCGGCGGCCGAGATCGTTAGGCGCTTCTCCACCGGTGCCATGTCGTTCGGCTCGATTTCGCGCGAGGCGCACACAACGCTGGCGCGCGCCATGAATGCCATCGGCGGCAAGTCCAACACCGGCGAGGGCGGCGAGGAGCCGGACCGCTACCTGCCGCTGCCGGGCGGTGGGGCGAATCCGGAGCGTTCGGCCATCAAGCAGGTGGCGTCGGGCCGTTTCGGCGTGACGGCGGAATATCTCGTCAACTCCGACATGATGCAGATCAAGGTGGCCCAGGGTGCCAAGCCCGGCGAGGGCGGGCAGTTGCCCGGCCACAAGGTCGACGCCACCATCGCCAAGACGCGTCACTCGACGCCCGGCGTCGGCCTGATCTCGCCGCCGCCGCACCATGACATCTATTCGATCGAGGACCTGGCGCAGCTCATCTACGACCTGAAGAACGTCAACCCGGCCGGCGACGTGTCGGTCAAGCTGGTGTCGGAAGTGGGCGTCGGCACGGTGGCCGCCGGCGTCGCCAAGGCGCGCGCCGACCACATCACCATATCGGGCTACGATGGCGGCACCGGCGCTTCGCCGCTGACCTCGCTCAAGCACGCCGGCTCGCCGTGGGAGATGGGCCTTGCCGAGACGCACCAGACGCTGGTGCTGAACGGCTTGCGTAGCCGTGTCGCGCTGCAGGTGGACGGCGGCTTGCGCACCGGCCGTGACGTCGTCATCGGCGCGCTGCTCGGCGCCGACGAGTTCGGCTTCTCGACCGCGCCGCTGATCGCGGCCGGCTGCATCATGATGCGCAAGTGCCATCTGAACACCTGCCCGGTCGGGGTTGCCACGCAGGACCCGGTGCTGCGCAAGCGCTTCAAGGGCCAGCCCGAGCACGTCATCAACTTCTTCTTCTATGTGGCAGAGGAGGTGCGTGAGCTTCTGGCGGCGATGGGCTTCACCCATCTCGACCAGATCGTCGGCAACACCGATCTCCTGGAAAAACGCGCCGTCATCGAGCACTGGAAGGCGAGGGGGCTCGATTTCTCGAAGCTGTTCTTCAAGCCCGATGCGCCTGCGCAAGCGACGCACTGGACCGAGCGGCAGAAGCACCCCATCGACGACGTGCTCGACCGGACGCTGATCGAGCAGGCGAAGCCGGCGCTGGAAGCGCGCCAGCCCGTCGAGATCGAGGTGCCGATCCGTAACGTCGACCGTTCGACCGGGGCGATGCTGGCCGGCGAGGTCGCCAAGCGCTTCCGCCACAAGGGCCTGCGTGAGGACACAATCAAGGTGAAGCTGACCGGCACGGCCGGGCAGTCCTTCGGCGCTTTCCTGACGCGCGGCGTCTCCTTCGATCTGGTGGGGGCCGCCAACGACTACGTTGCCAAGGGTCTGTCGGGCGGGCGCATCGTTATCCGTCCGCCGGAAGAGGCGAAGATCGTCGCCGAGAACTCCATCATCGTCGGTAACACCGTGCTTTACGGCGCTATCGAGGGCGAGTGCTACTTCCGCGGCGTCGCCGGCGAACGCTTCGCCGTGCGCAATTCCGGCGCCGTGGCGGTGGTGGAAGGCGTCGGCGACCATGGCTGCGAATACATGACCGGCGGCATCGTCGTCGTCATCGGCCAGACCGGGCGCAACTTCGCCGCCGGCATGTCGGGCGGCGTCGCCTATGTGCTGGATGAGGCAGGCGACTTCGCCAAGCGCTGCAACATGGCCATGGTCGAGCTGGAGCCGGTTCCGGAAGAGGACGACCTGATGGAGAAGCTTCTGCATCACGGCGGCGACATCGACCACAAGGGCCGCGTCGACGTCTCCGGCGACATGACCAGCCATGACGAGGAGCGGCTTTACCAGCTCATCTCCAACCATGTGCATTTCACGGGCTCGACGCGGGCCAGGGAAATCCTCGACGACTGGGCGACGTTCCGGCCGAAATTCCGCAAGGTGATGCCGGTCGAGTATCGCCGCGCCCTGCAGGAGATGGAGCGCGCCCGCATGAGCGTGGCGGCGGAATGATGCGGCTTGCGATCTTTCCGATGGGCGTCCCGCCCTCACTCAAACCGGGGGCGCGTCCGCGCTGATTGACGGGACCGCAGGCGCGGTCTCCAATGCCGGGGCAGCCCCCGGATTTCCGCTCCAATACGCACGACCGTCCGGCGACCGCGCCGTCCCGGAT
>JBQCHN010000044.1:0-7250 GCA_051954615.1 Mesorhizobium sp.
CCGCGGCCTGCGCTACGAGGGCCGCTACACGCCGCCTTCCTTGCAGGGCACGCTGGTCTATCCCGGCAATTTCGGCACCTTCAACTGGGGCGGCGTGGCGGTCGACCCGGTCCGGCAGGTGCTGTTCGGCATGCCGACCTACCTCGCCTTCAAGTCGCAGCTCGTGCCGCGCGACCAGGTGCCGCCGCCGGACGATGAGGGGCGCGGCTCGGAGCAGGGGCTGAACCGCAACGAAGGTGCCCCTTACGCGGTCATCATGGGGCCGTTCCTGTCGCCGCTCGGCATTCCCTGCCAAGCGCCGCCATGGGGCTACGTCGCCGGCGCCGACCTGAAGAACGGCAAGGTCGTCTACAAGCACCGCAACGGCACGGTGATGGACATGACGCCGCTGCCGCTGCCGTTCAAGGTCGGCGTGCCGGGCATCGGCGGGCCGATGATCACCGCCGGCGGCGTCGTCTTCCTGGGCGCGGCCGTCGACGACTACCTGCGCGCCTACGACCTGACCACAGGCCGGCAGCTGTGGCGGGCGCGGCTGCCGGCCGGCGGGCAGGCGACGCCGATGACCTATACGACGCAGGACGGGCGCCAGTTCGTGCTCATCGTCGCCGGCGGCCACGGCTCGGTCGGCACCAAGGCCGGCGACTACGTGATGGCGTGGACGCTGCCGAAGTAGGGCATGGAACCTGACCGGCTGCCGGGGATTGTGGCAACACAGGAGGTTGCCATGATCCGCAAGCTGAAATCCGGCGAGTACCGGCTCTATTCACGCAAGGTCGACCCGAAGACGCACAAGCGCAGGAATCTCGGCACCTTCAAGACGAGGGAAGCGGCCGAAAAGCACGAGCGCGAGGTGCAGTATTTCAAGCGGCACTAGCGGGCACTGGAAGGAGGCGTTCGGGGAACGCGCTCCCGCTACCGGGGCGCGATCCGGCCAATAGCCTCTACAACCCCAGCTGGCTCTTCAGGCTCGGCACCTGCGCCAGCGCCTGATCGACCGCCTTGGGGCCGGCGGCTTTCCTTGCCTGCTCGATGAGTTCCATGCCGGCCTTCTGGATTTCGTCGAGCGACAGCCCGGATGCCTGGAGCTGCGAAAAGCCGTTGACGAGCGCGCCGGTCTTCTCGCCCAGTGCGCCGCCGAGCGCCGAGGTGAGCGAGCCGAGCAGGCCGCCGCCGCCACCGCCGGAAGCGGCGCCTGCGGCCATGACGTCGTATTTCTCAGCCAATTGCAGCGAGCCGGGCAGCTTGTCGAACAGCGCTTCGGCGCTGGTGCCTTCCGTTTCGTGCTGGAGCACGGACAGGATGGTTCCGACCACCTTCTCCATGGTCGTCGGGTCGATGTCGACCTTGTTGGAGATGGTGTAGATGATGTCCTGCACGTTCATGATCGTTCCTCTCTGGCGCTGCCGGCCGAGCGCCCTGATCGCGGGCTTATAGCATGGCTTGAACGTCGGCTTGCAACGGCGGCGATGCCATTCACTTCGTCGTGATTGGAAGGGCGGCGCCCGGCGCCTATCCTTCTCCCTTTGGCGAAGGAGGATGTGCATGGACAAGCCGCTGATCACCCAGGCGATGATCGACGCCTATGACGAATACACCCACCTGACGCTCGACCGACGCGGCTTCATGGACAGGCTGACCAGGCTTGCCGGCTCGGGTGCAGCCGCCGCCGCGATCATGCCGCTGCTGGCGGCCAATTCCGCCAGTGCCGCCCAGGTGGCGGCCGACGACAAGCGCATCAAGGGCGAGTACGTCACCTTCAGGGGCGGCAAGGGCGACATCAAGGGCTATCTGGTGCGTCCGGCAGAAAGCTCCGGCAAACTCGGCGCGGTCATCGTCATCCACGAGAATCGCGGCCTCAACGAGCATATCCGCGATGTGGCGCGACGGGTGGCGCTGGAAGGTTTCATCGCCCTGGCGCCGGACCTCCTGTCTTCCGAGGGCGGTACGCCTGCGAACGAGGACAAGGCGCGCGAGATGATCTCCGGGCTCGATCCGGCCCAGCCGATCGCCGACGGCGTCGCCACTGTCGCCTACCTGAAGACGATCGAGGGCGGCAACGGCAAGGTTGGCGCGATCGGCTTCTGCTGGGGCGGCGGGCAGGTCAACATGCTGGCCGTCAACGCGGCCGACCTCGACGCCGGGGTCGCCTATTACGGCGCCCAGCCGATGGACGAGGCGGCCATCGCGAAGATCCACGCGCCGCTGCTCTTGCACTATGCGGGGCTGGACGAGCGCATCAATGCCGGCATCGAGGCCTACAGGAAGGCGCTGGACGCGGACCACAAGGAATACACGGTCTACGTCTATGACGGCGTCAACCACGCCTTCAACAACGACACCTCGGCCGCCCGCTACGACAAGGCGGCTGCCGACCTTGCCTGGGGCCGCACCATCGCTTTCCTGAAGGAGAAGCTTGCCTGAATGCCGGTGGAGACGCACCTGTTCACGCCGGATGGCGCAATTCCCAACAGTCGCCTGCCGCTCGCCTTCTGGCGAGACCGGCTGCCGCAGGAAACGCGTGGCGGGACGGCTGCCGGCGCGCTCTATCGCAAGAACGGCTGGACCGGCACCTGGGTCTACACGGTCTATCCGTTCTGGCATTTCCACACCAAGGGACATGAGGTTCTGGCCTGTGTATCGGGCACTGCTACGATCGGCTTCGGCGGCGATGGCGGCATCCGTGTCGACGTCAGGGTCGGGGACGTCTGCGTCATTCCGGCCGGCGTCGGCCACCGACGCTTCGAGGTGAGCGACGGGTTCCTGATGGCCGGCGGCTACCCGCCGGGACAGGAGGGCGACATCGTGCGGCCCGGTGAGATCGATCCGGACAAGGCGGCTCGTCTGATCGCCGCGCTGCGGCTTCCCGAAACCGATCCCGTAAGCGGCAAGGACGACGGCGTCGTGGCGCTCTGGCGGACGATGGCTGCCTAAGAAGGGATCGCCGGGCGATGGAGGGCGACGCCGGCCATCACCAGCGCGATGCCGGCGAGGTCTCGGACGCCCGGAATCTGGTGCAGCACCAGTGCGCCGATCAGCGTGGCCGTCAGTGGCAGCAGCGACAGCATCAGCGCGAAGCTCGCGCGGGGCAGGCGGCTCATCGCGAACTGGTCGCAGATGTAGGGGATGACCGAGGAGCAGATGCCGACGCCGGCGGCGGCCAACAGCAGTTGCGGCGAGCCGAAGGCCGGCAGCGCATCGCGCAGGCCGATCGGCAGCACCACCGCGAAGGCGACGGCCATGGCCGCGCCGAGACCGGCGATGCCGCCGGCTGTTGTGCGCGACACACGATGGCCGATCACGACATAGGCGACGAACAGCGCCCCGTTCAGGATCGCCCAGGCAAGGCCCATGGGATCGCTCGACCAGCGAACGTCGATCAGGAGCAGCGCGCCGGCGACGGCCATGCCGAGGGAGGCGAGGTTGCGGAGGCTCCGCAGGCCCGCCAACGCGACGGCGACGGTGCCGACGAACTCGATGGCCGCGACGAGCGAAATGGGCAGGCGTTCGAGCGCCAGGTAGAAACTGCAATTCATCACCGCCAGGCAGGCGCCGAAGGCGAGAAGCAGGTGAAGGGTCTGCCGGTCGGCACGCCCGAAGATGCGCCACGGGCGGGCAAGCGGCGCAAAGACCAGAGCCGCCGTGGCGATGCGCAGCCACGCCATGCCGAGCACGCCCACCTGGTCGAACAACAGCACCGCGAAAGCCGGCCCGAGATAGTGGAACACGGCGCTGACGGCGAACCAGGCATGCGGCGGGACGGCGGCGGCCGCCGCGATGGGGAGGGCGCCTTGAGGCGAGGGCGATGGCGCCGGGGCTTGCGCGGTTTTTTCCATCGGCGCAGTATCGCAGGCTCGGCACCCGTACTGGATGGATTTTCCCTGATAATGTCGGCTATTTTCTATCTTAAGAAAGGCGTTTAGCTTGTCTTTCCTGCGAAATGAAAACAGCGACCTGGACGCCACGGACGTCAGGCTGCTGCGTCGGCTCGAAGGGGATGCCCGCGCCACTATCGCCGAGCTGGCGCGCTTCGTCGGGCTTTCGGCGCCGAGCGTGGCTGAGCGCCTGCGCCGCCTGCAGGAGAACGGCGTGATCCAGGCCTATGAAACGCGCCTCGATGCCAGGGCGCTCGGCCTGCCGCTATCGGCCTGGCTGCGCATCCGGCCGGTTCCGGGCGAACTGGCCCGCGTCGCCGACATCATCCGCGCCCTGCCGCAGATCGCCCAATGCGATCGCGTCACCGGCGAGGATTGCTTCATCGCGCTGGTGCATGTGGCCTCGATGGCCGAACTGGAACAGGTGATCGACCGCATCATTCCCTTCGCCATGACCAACACGGCCATCATCCAGTCCTCGCCGGTCAAGCCGCGCTCGCCGCTGGCGGCCGCCTTGCGGGAGGAGTAGGATGGCAAGGCGGGATTCCGGGCGGAAGCGTTTCCCGAAATCCACACTTGCGAGAATCTTGTCGTTCACATCTCCGGTTTGGCCTTGCCCGTCCAGCGTGAGGGATTAAGTCTGTCGGGCGGCGCGCCGGATGGCCTCGACATCCGGGGATGGGATGGCGCGTACATCGATGCGGACCGCAGGGATTGAAGAATGGACGACAATTTCGACAAGGCAGCCATTGCCGTCATCATCGTTTTCGGCGCGCTCATCGTCGGCGGGCTGATGGCTGCGAACCTGGTTGTCGGTGACCGCAACGGCTTCCTGTTCGCGCTCGGGTCCGGCTTCGCCGCCTGGATCGCCGGGCACATGATGCTGTTCGACCTGCCGCGGACCTATGCCGTGCTGGTGGGCGTCGCGGCCATCATGGCGGTCGCGTCGACGCTGTCCTACGTTTTCTGAATCGTTGTCGGCGGCGCCGCCCGGCGAATCGCGGGGCCGGGCATTTGCAGCCGGAAGGAGGCGCCCGGCGCCGGCCGCCGTCTAAACGCGGCCGCGCTTGGAGCGGGCCTGCTTGAGGATGGCGCGCCAGCGGACCATCTCGAAGGGGATGGGCTCGTTGCTGTTGGCGATCTCGAAAATCTCGTTGTTGAGGTTCTTCAGCGAACGCCAGAACTCGTAGTCGCTGATGCGCTCATCAGCCGCCAGCCTGTCCGATGTCGCCTCGATGTCGATCCGCGTGGTCATTCCAAACCGGCTCGCTTGTCCTGCCAATCGTTCCGCGCCGCAGCCCTCATCCGTTTTTCAGGCAAGCGCCGATTCGATCAACCTGCCAATTGGGCCAACCCACAGGCTTTGCTCGTTTACGGGCAATTAAGGTTAACGGTGCGGCTTATCAGCCACTCTTGCGGCGGATGCCGATGGCGCGGCCGGCCCGCTCGGGCATCGGCAGGCCGGCATGGGCGGTGCGCATCGCCTCGACCCGGGCGAGGATGTCGGGCGGGAAGGGGACGACCTTCGGCCCCGCCATGTCGACATGCAGCGCAAGCTGCTCGGAGGTGGCGGCCAGCCAGCCTTCCTCGGCATGGCGGATCTCCTGGTAGAAGCGCAGGCGCTTGTCGTCATGGTCGATGAGCTGGAAGGACACCGACAGGCGATGGTCGAGGTGGATTTCCTGCACGTAGCAGACGTGCACTTCCGCCGTGTAGATGGTCAGCCGCCGCTCCTTCGCATAATTCGGCCCGAGCCCCATCGCCTCGAACGCCTCGTCCGAGCAGCGGTCGAACAGCACGTTGTAGTAGGCCATGTTGAGGTGGCCGTTGTAGTCGATCCAGTCCTTCTCGATCGTCATGGGGCTGGACAGGAAGGGCGCGGGTATGGACATGGATACCTTTCAGGTCTTGCTGGACAGGTGCGGCCGGTGAGACTACCCAGCTATAGAACGGCGACAAGGGCCACGCTGGCCCATTCGCGGAGGAATCAATGGCGCTGAGCGACCTTCGGCCGGTGGAACGCAACGAGGAAGGCATCGCCGCGGTGCTCGGCATCCTCAAGCAGCGCCTCGGCGAGCGCTTCCAGACCGGGCAGGCGATCCGCGAGCAGCACGCCCACACCACCACCTATCTTCCCACCCAGCCGCCGGATGGCGTCGCCTTTCCCGAATCGACGGCGGAGGTGCAGGAGATCGTGCGCGCCTGTGCCGCGCATCGCGTGCCGGTGATCGCCTTCGGCGTCGGGTCCTCGCTGGAAGGCCATGTCAACGCGCCCGGCGGCGGCATCTCGGTCGATACCAGCCGCATGAACCGTATCCTGGCCGTCAACGCCGAGGATCTCGACTGCACGGTGGAGCCGGGCGTGACGCGCGAGGACCTGAACCGGCATCTGCGCGACACCGGCCTGTTCTTCCCCATCGATCCGGGCGCCAACGCCTCGCTCGGCGGCATGGCGGCGACGCGGGCGTCGGGCACCAACGCGGTGCGCTACGGCACGATGCGCGAGGCGGTGCTGTCCTTGACGGCGGTAATGGCCGACGGCGAGGCGGTGACGACCGGCAAGCGGGCGAAGAAAAGCGCCGCCGGCTACGACCTCACCCGCCTCATCGTCGGGTCCGAAGGGACGCTCGGCATCATCACCGCGCTGACGTTGCGCCTGCAGGGCATCCCGCAGGCGATCTCGGGCGGGGTCTGTCCGTTCCCGACGCTGGAAGCGGCCTCGCAAGCGGTGATCGCCACCATCCAGATGGGTATCCCGGTGGCGCGCATCGAACTGGTCAACGCCTTGCAGATGCGGGCGATGAAAAACTACTCGAAGCTCGATTTCCCCGAGAGCCCCTGCCTGTTCGTCGAGTTCCACGGCTCGGACGCGAGCGTGGCCGAACAGGCCGAGACCTTCGGCATGATCGCCGAGGAGAACGGCGGCGGGCCGTTCCTGTGGACCAGCGTGGCGGAGGAGCGCAGCAAGCTCTGGAAAGCGCGCCACGACGCCTACTGGGCCTCGCTGACGCTGCGCCCCGGCGCCAAGGGGCTTTCGACCGACGTCTGCGTGCCGATCTCGCGGCTGGCCGAATGCGTGGCCGAGACGGAGGTCGACATCGCCGAAATGGGGCTGATCGCGCCGATCGTCGGCCATGCCGGCGACGGCAATTTCCATACGCTGTGCCTGATGGACCCCGACGATCCGGCCGAGATCGCCAAGGTGGAGACGTTCGTGGCTCGGCTCAACGAACGCGCCATCCGCATGGACGGCACCTGCACGGGCGAGCACGGCATCGGCCAGGGCAAGGCCGGCTTCATGCGCGCCGAACACGGCCACGGCGTCGATGTCATGCGGCAGATCAAGCAGGCGCTCGACCCGCTCGGCATCCTCAATCC
>JBQCHN010000045.1:0-6724 GCA_051954615.1 Mesorhizobium sp.
CTGCCGGACGGCATTGCGGAAGGCGAACTCTGCCAGGCGGTCGCCGACGCCGACATTCTGCTCATGTGCTACACGCCGATCACGGCCAGGGTGATCAAGGCCGCACCGCGGCTGAAGGGCATCGTCAAATATGGTGTCGGCATCGATGCCATCGATATTCCGGCGGCAATGCGGCGCGGCATCCCGGTGGTCAACGTGCCCGAATATGCCGAGGAAACGGTGGCCGAGGGCGCCTTCGCGCTGATGGTCGCGCTGGCCAGGCGCCTGCCGGAAGTCGGACGGACGATGGAGCGCGACGGCTGGGTGTGGCCCGAGCAGCGCTGGCTGGGGCGCGATATTGCCGGTTCGACCGTGGGGCTGGTCGGCTGCGGCAAGATCGGCCGCTCGATGGCGCGCATGGCCGGGCAGGGGTTTCGCGCCAAGGTGCTGGCCTACAGCCCCCATAGCGATCCCGACGAGCTGCGGGCGATTGGCGTGGAGCCGGTACCCGACCTCAAGGCGATGCTGGCCGCCAGCGACTTCGTCTCGATCCACTGCGTGCTCAATGACGAAACGCGCGGCCTGATCGGCAAGGCCGAACTCGCGTGCCTGAAGCCGTCGGCCGTACTCGTCAACGTCTCGCGCGGCGCCATCGTCGACGAGGCGGCGCTGGTCGAGGCCGTCGTGGCGGGCCGCATCGGCGGCGTCGGGCTGGATGTCTATTCGGTGGAGCCGCTGAAGAAATCCGGCCATCCGATGAGCGCGCTGTTCGGCCGCGACAACGTCATCCTGTTCCCACACCTCACGTTCTTCACGCACGAGGCGATGCGGCGGCTCGAAGACGACACACTGGCCCGCTGCTTCGAGATCCTCGACGGACGCCCGGTGACGGTGCGCTCGCGCGACCCGCGCCTTACGGCGCAGACGGCAGGCGTCGTTTTCGGCTGAGCCGACGTTTCGCATCGCCGGCGGGAACGATCCGGCATCATCAATCTGTCATGCGCGTGCCATCGGCCGGTGCCATCGTGCTTGCGCAAATCGATAGCCGGACGGCCTTTGGCCGGCCGAAGGATGGCGTCGTCCATGGAAGAGTGGGTTCATAAGTAAAACTTTCTCCTTCATAAAATAAATAGATTTTACTTATCGATGCCACCTCAACACATTAACGGTCGAGGATGGCCACGGACCGCGCGGACAGCGCGGCTGACAACAATAAGAACCGCCTTCGGAACACTTTCAAAGCGTCAAGCAAAGGAGAGATCATGAAAACGAAATTCGCCTTGGCCGCAATTCTGCTGGCGGCTACAGCCCTTCCAGCACTCGCCGACGGCGGTGTCGTCACCATCTACAGCGCCGATGGCCTGCACGACGGCGACCCGAGCTGGCTCGGCGACCAGTTCGAGGCCTTCACCGAGAAAACCGGCATCAAGATTCAGTATGTCGAGGCCGGCTCCAGCGGTGTCGTCGATCGTCTGGCGAAGGAAAAGTCCAACACCCAGGCGGACGTGCTGGTGACGTTGCCGCCCTTCATGCAGAAGGCCGCGGCGGACGGTCTCTTGGCCGCCTATACACCCGACGGCGCCGACAAGATCGACGCGCGCGACAAGGATGCCGACGGCCGCTACTACGCGATGGTCAACAACTACCCGAACTTCATCTACAACGCCGAGGTCCTGAAGGAGGCGCCCGCCACCTACGAGGACCTGCTCGATCCCAAGTTCAAGCAGAAGCTGCAATATTCGACGCCCGGCCAGGCCGGCGACGGCACGGCACTGATGCTGCAGACTTTCCACGCCTTCGGCTCGAAGGAAAAGGGCCTCGACTATCTCAAGAAATTGCAGGCCAACAATCTCGGGCCTTCGGCCTCGACCGGCAAGCTGACGGCGCTCGTCAACAAGGGCGAACTCTACGTCGCCAACGGCGACATGCAGATGAACACGGCGCAGTCGGCCGACAACCCGAATATCAAGATATTCTTCCCCGCCGGGCCTGACGGCAAGAAGACGGCGTTCGCGCTGCCTTACTACATCGCCCTGGTCAATGGCGGGCCGAACACCGAGAACGGCAAGAAGCTGGTCGATTTCCTGCTGTCCGCCGACGCGCAGAAGGATATCAGCTCCGTCGCCAAGGGCTTTCCCGTCCGCACCGACGTCAAGCCGGACGACGACAATTTCAAGAACCTGAACGCCATGCTGGAGGGAGTAGAAATATGGTCGCCGGACTGGGCCAAGGTGCTGGACAGCCTCAAGGACGACGTGGCAGCCTACAATCAGGCGATCTCGGGCAACTGATGTCCCAGGTGACGGTCATGGAACGGACGCCGCACATCGCGAAGCCTTTCGTGGCGTCCGCCGCTCCCGCCGCATCGGACGGCAGCAGGATCGGCTTCGAGAACGTCTCGGTCACCTATGGCGCGCTGACCGTGCTTCATTCGTTCACCCTGACCGTCAATCCGGGCGAGATCGTTGCCCTGATCGGTCCTTCCGGATCGGGCAAGACCACGGCCCTGCGCGCTGTCGCAGGGTTCGTGCGTCCCTCGGGCGGGCGCATCCTGATCGGTGATCGCGACGTCACCCATCTGGCGCCCTATGACCGCAAGATCGGCATGGTGGTGCAGAACTACGCGCTGTTCCCGCACATGCGGGTGGAGGAAAACGTCGCCTTCGGCCTGCGCGCCCATGGCGCGGCCGAAGACGTCATCAAGAAGCGCGTGCCCGAATGCCTGGCGATGGTCGGCATGTCGACCTATGCCAAGCGCTATCCGCGCGAACTGTCCGGCGGCCAGCAGCAGCGCGTGGCGATCGCCAGGGCGCTGGCGCCGAAGCCGCAGGTGCTGCTTCTCGACGAGCCGCTGTCGGCGCTCGACGCGCAGATTCGTCGTTCGATGTTGGACGAGTTGGCGAAGCTGCATCGCGACCTGCCGAACCTGACTGTGCTCTACGTCACCCACGACCAGAGCGAAGCGCTGACGCTGGCCAACCACATCGGCATCATGCGCGACGGCAAGCTCAAGGCCTTCGGCGGATCGCAAGCGCTGTTCCGTCATCCGCCGAACCGCTTCGCCGCGGAATTTCTCGGCCGGGCCAACCTGCTTCCGGTGACCGACGTGCAGCCGCTCGACGAACAGATGGCGAAGGTCCGCTTCGGCAACGTGACGCTGTCGGCGCGCAACCATCATGGGCTGGCCCGGGGAAGCGATTGCCTGGTCTGCGTCCGGCCACATGACTTCCGGTTCTCGCACGCATCGGAGCCGAATTCGATTTCAGGAACCGTGCTCAGCGTGCAGTGGCAGGGCGACGTGCACAACATCACCTTCGACGCCGGCGGCGAAACGATGCGCATGACCTCGGCGCCGATGGCCAATCCGCCGCGCATCGGCGAAACGATCGCCGTGCATTTCGATGCCGCCGAAGTGACGCTGGTGCCGGAGGACGCGAGCCATGGCTGAGGCGGCGATCGCCGCCGCTCCCGCGCCGCGGCTCAGACTGGACAGCCTTTGGATCGCGCCGCCGCTTTTGATCCTGGCGGTGCTGTTCTTCTACCCGCTCGGCCTGATCGTGCGGGCCTCGTTCGGCGAAGATGCGCCGTCGCTCGCCACCTTCGAGCAGGTGCTGATGTCGAGCCGGTTCCTAGACGGGCTCTACCACACCATCGTCATCGCCGTCAGCGCGACGGCGGGCTGCCTCATACTCGGCTTCGTCCTTTCGCTGATCATCGCCTTCGTGCCGTTTCCCGGCGCCAAGATGGCCGGCAGGCTGATCGACACGGTCATCGCGCTGCCGACCTTTCTCGTCACGCTTGCCTTCACCTTCATCTACGGCTCGGCCGGCCTGCTCAACGAAACGCTGATGCACCTCTTCGGCCTCGACCTGCCGCCGATAGACTTCCTCTATTCGCAATGGGGCGTGATCCTGGCGGAGATGACCGTCTACACACCCTTCATCATGCGGCCTCTGCTGGCGACCTTCTCGACCATCGACCAGGCACAGATCGAGGTGGCCTCGAGCCTGGGCGCCCGGCCGCTGCGCATCGTGCGGCAGATCATCCTGCCGGCGTCGCTGCCGGCGCTGGTGGCGGGCGGGAGCCTGTGCCTGCTGCTCACCGTCAACGAATTCGGCATCGTGCTGTTTATCGGCGCCAAGGACGTCATCACCCTGCCGCTGCTGATCTATTCGAAGGCGATCCAGGAATTCGATTACACGACCGCCTGCGTCATCGCCGTGGTCAACGTCGTCCTTTCGCTCGGCCTCTACTCGCTCTACCGGCTGGCGATCGCACATTTTGGAGGCCGCCGTGCTGGTCTGGTCTAAACCCTGGCGCATCGCCACCTGGGCGGTCGCGGTGCCGCTGTTCCTGATCGTCTACGGCCTGCCGATCGGCGTCATCGTGCTCGCCTCCTTCAGCGGCCAATGGAACGACATCCTGCCGTCCAACATGACGCTCACCCACTACGCCAAGGCGTTCCGTACCGATTCCTTCGATGCGCTGAAGGCAAGCCTGCTGACCGGTGTGATCGCCAGCGGCGCAGCACTTGTGTGCGGCACCTGGGCAGCACTTGCGCTGCGCAACTTCAAGGCCATGCCGAAACGGGTGCTCGACCTCTTGTTCTTCATTCCCAGCGCCGTGCCGTCGGTCTCGGTCGGCCTTGCCCTGCTGGTCGCTTTCAGCCAGCCGCCCTTCCTGCTCAACGGCACCACCTGGATCGTGCTGATCGCGCATTTCGTGCTGATCTCGGCCTTCACCTACGGCAACGTCACGGCCGGGCTTGCGCGGATTCCGATCGATTGCGAGCAGGTGGCCGAGAGCCTCGGCGCACGGCCCTTCTACAGGCTGCGCCGGGTGACGCTGCCGCTGCTCCTGCCCTATCTGGTCGCCGCCTTCAGCCTGTCCTTCGCGCTGTCGATGGGCGAGCTCGGCGCCACGGTGATGATCTACCCGCCGGGCTGGGTGACGCTGCCCGTGCGCATCTTCGCGCTCTCCGACCGCGGCGCGATCTTCGACGCGGCGACGATGGCCACCATCCTCGGCGTCGGAACGCTGATCGTGTTGGCCATCCTGTCGAAGGTTTCCAACAGGGCGGCGGTGCGCTGACGAAGCGCGCCGCCGCGCCACGTGCCATGATCGGCCGCGTGTGACAGGGCCTCTCAGCCCACCTCGACCGCGACGACGGCGACGCAATCGCCGGCCTTGACCAGACCCGGGAAGTGGCGGGCCGCCAGCAGCCCGTCCAACTTCGCGCGGATTTCAACCGGCGCCAGCCCGGTGCGGCCGACGCTGTGAATGCGCGCGACGACCTCGCCTTGCCGCACGGGCTCGCCGAGATCGACCATGGTCTCGATCATGCCGTCGTCCTCGGCGAAGGAGAAGCAGTCGCCGCCCGGCATATCGAGCCAGCAGGTTCGAGTCCTCTCATCCGCACCATTTACGATGCCGGTATGGCGCAGCACGTTCATTATGCCGCGCCGGGCGATGCGCACGGTCTCGGCGCGAGACGTGCCGCCGCCGCCGAGTTCGGTGGTGACGAACACCTTGCCCATCTCCTCGGCGGCGGTGTCGTACATGCCGACCGCGTCGATCTCCAGCATCCTGACCGAGTACGGCGCGGAGAAGGCCTCCACCGCGGCGAAGGCCTTCGCCTCCTGATCCTTGTCGGGCAGAATGTGCGCCGCGCAGAACGGCACGAAATCGAGCGTGCGGCCGCCGGAATGGAAGTCGAAGACGATATCGGCGCGGGGCAGCAGCTCCCGCTGGAAATAGTCGGCGATCTTCTCCGTCACCGTGCCGTCCGGCCGGCCGGGAAAGGCCCGGTTCATGTTGCCCTTGTCGATCGGCGAGGTGCGCGTGCCGGCGCGGAAGGCCGGATAGTTCATCGCCGGCACGACGATGACCGTGCCGGAAACATTCTTCGGCTCCAGCGTGCGGGCGAGTTCGTAGAGCGCCAGCGGTCCCTCGTATTCGTCGCCATGGTTGGCCCCGGTCAGCAGGGCGGTGGGGCCGCTGCCGTTTTTGATCACGCAGATCGGGATCATCACCGAACCCCAGGCGGAATCGTCGCGGCTGTAGGGCAGGCGCAGGAAGCCGTGCTGTACGCCGTCGCGGTCGAAATCGACGGTAGGAAAGATGGGAGAGGGTCTCGGCATGGCAGGCTAGTCCTTCACCACCAGCTTGCGCGGCACGCTGGCCAGGCATTCCACGCCGGTCTCGGTGATGAGGATCGACTCGGTGATCTCCAGCCCCATCGTTTCCAGCCACAGGCCTGTCATGAAATGGAAGGTCATGCCGGGTTTGAGTTCCGTGCGGTCGCCAGGGCGCAGGCTCATGGTGCGCTCGCCCCAGTCCGGCGGATAGGAAATGCCGATCGGGTAGCCGGTGCGGTTGTCCTTGACGATGCCGTACTTCTTCAGCACCGCAAAGAAGGCGTTGGCGATGTCCTCGCAGGTGTTGCCGGGCTTGGCCGCCGCCAGCCCGGCCTCCATGCCCTCCAGCGTCGCCTTCTCGGCATCGAGGAACGCCTGCGTCGGCTTGCCGAGGAATACGGTGCGCGACAGCGGGCAGTGATAGCGATTATAACAGCCGGCAATCTCGAAGAAGGTGCCTTCGCCGGCCTTCATCGGCCTGTCGTCCCAGGTCAGGTGCGGTGCCGAGGCATCCACGCCCGACGGCAGCAGCGGCACGATTGCCGGATAGTCGCCGCCGAACCGGCCGTCAGGACCATCGACGCCGCGCGTGCCGGCATCGTAGATCT
>JBQCHN010000046.1:0-6281 GCA_051954615.1 Mesorhizobium sp.
TGCCGAAGCCGACCGAGATGCCGACGATGAACAGGTTGTTGCGGTTGGTCTTGAAGTCGACCGCCGTCAGGATGCGAATGCCGGTGGCGGCGACCATGCCGAACATGACGATGCCCGCCCCGCCCAGCACCACCGTCGGCAAGGCTTCGACCAGCGCGCCCATCTTCGGGATGAGGCCGAGCACCACCATAATCACGCCGCCGGCGACGCAGACGAAGCGACTGCGGATGCCGGTGACGCCGACCAGCCCGACGTTCTGCGAGAAGGACGTGTAGGGGAAAGTGTTGAAGACACCGCCGAGCACGGTGCCCAGGCCGTCCATTCGCAGGCCGGACGACAGCATCGGCTGCGTTACCGCCTTGCCCGTCATCTCGCCGAGCGCCAGGAACATGCCGGTCGATTCGATCATGACAACGATCATCACCAGCACCATGGTCAGGATCAGCACGGGCGAAAAGATCGGCATGCCGAAGTGGAACGGCATGATCGGCGCGAACCAGGCGGCGTTCGCCACCTTGTCGAAATGCATCAGCCCGAGCCCTGCCGCGATGACACCGCCGGCGATGATGCCGATCAGGACCGCGATGTTGGACAGGAAGCCCTTGGTGAAGCGGGCGACGCCGACGACGATGGCGAGCACCACCAGCGAGAGCACGATGCTGGAAACCGGCGCATAGGCGGGATTCGGCAGCGAAGGCGCCAGCGCGATGCCCGGTGGCACCGGTGGAATGGTGGACCCACCCGCGCTTGCCGTGTCCATCGCCGCCTTCAGCCAGTCGGCATGCACCGGATCGACCAGCTTCGGCGCGGTCGGCCCGACACCCAGCCCGAAGATCCAGGCGATGCCGATCTTCATCAGCGACACGCCGATGACCAGGATGATGGTGCCCGTCACCACCGGCGGGAAGAAACGCAGCATGCGCGAGACGAAAGGCGCGATCAGCACGGTAACGATGCCGGCGCCGATGATGGCGCCGAAGATGGTGCGCGCGCCGTCGACGCCGGGATTGGCGACGGCCATCGACACCATCGGCCCGACGGCGGCGAAGGTGACGCCCATCATCACCGGCAGCTTGATGCCGAACCATTGGGTGGCGCCCATGGACTGCAGGATCGAGGCGATGCCGCAGACGAAGAGGTCCGCCGAGATCAGGAAGGCGACATCCTGCGGCGGCAGTTTCAGCGCGCGCCCGATAATCAGCGGCACGGCGATGGCGCCGGCATACATGACCAGCACATGCTGGAGGCCGAGCGCGAACAGACGTGGCGCCGGCAGCACCTCGTCCACGGAATGCGTGGTTGACGTCATGGCATTTTTTCCTCTCTCCCAGAACCGGCCCGAAGAATGCCCAAGAGAGCCGGTTCCCTTCCTCCGAAGGATAGTGCAGGATCGTCTGCAATCGCCGTGTGCGCTATCAAGAACATTTTGAAATCATCGCGAGATTTTCATGAAGATCGTGACCTGGAACATCAACGGCGTGCGTGCGCGCATCGGCAACCTCACCCATTGGCTCGGCGAAAGCCAGCCCGACATCGTGTGCCTGCAGGAGATCAAGACCGTCGACGACCAGTTCCCGCGCGCCGAGGTCGAGGCGCTGGGCTATCACGTCGAGACGCACGGCCAGAAGGGTTTCAACGGCGTCGCCATCCTGTCGAAGCTGCGCTTCGACGAGGTGAACCGCGGCCTGCCGGGCGACGAGAGCGACGAGCAGGCGCGATTCATTGAGGGCGTGTTTTCCACCGACAAGGGCGCGCTGCGCGTCGCCTCCATCTACCTGCCCAACGGCAACCCGATCGACGATCCGGTGAAGTTTCCCTACAAGCTTTCGTGGATGGAGCGGCTGGAGCGATGGGCCGAGGAGCGGCTGGGGCTTGAGGAAGCTCTGGTGATCGCCGGCGACTATAACGTCATCCCCGAGCCGGCCGACGCAAGGCATCCGGAAAACTGGCTCGGCGACGCGCTGTTCCAGCCTGAGACGCGGCAGGCCTTCCGGCGGCTGAAGAACCTCGGCTTCACCGAGGCCGTGCGCGCGGTGACCGACGCGCCCGACACCTACACCTTCTGGGACTATCAGGGCGGCGCCTGGCAGAAGAACAACGGCATCCGCATCGACCATCTCCTGCTTTCTCCGGAAGCGGCGAATCGCTTTTCCTCGGCCTCGATCGAGAAGCATGTGCGGGCCTGGGAAAAACCCTCCGACCACGTGCCCGTCGCGATCGAGCTCGATCTCGCCGCAGCTTGAGGCATGGCTCCGCGATATGGCCACATTCGCCTGTTGTGCTTGACTTTTCGGGTTTGGAATTGAAGGCGGACATGCGGTTTTCAACCACGCTCGCCGTGACTGCCGCAGCGGTCGCGGGCGCATCGCAAGCGGCGGCGGAGCCTCGGTGCCTTTCCGCGGGAGAAGCGTTCGGCGTCGGCCATTATGCCTGCCTGAAGGTTGGCGAAAGGGGAAAGCTGGCGCTGTGCGAAACCACGCAGGACGTTATGTCCTGGCGCACGGTGCAGGATTATTGCCCGGGCGGCGAAACCCAACAGGCTCCGCAGACGGCCGATTTCGCCGCCACCTGCCTGGCGAACGCTCAGTCGTTCGGCGCCGGCAGACTCGCCTGCCTCAGCGTTGACGGCACGCGCTACCTGGCGCGCTGCGATCTGGTGCTGAACACCTCGTCATGGACGAAGGTGCAGGACGACTGTCCGGGCAATCCACCGCTCGACGCGAGCCATGCGCCGGACGACGGTTCATGGAAGCCGCTGGAAAAACCGCGCGAGTTTCTGGACAAACTGCTCGGCCGCTCGTGAGCGGCGTCCTGTCGCCGCCCCTCAGATTTCCCTCTCCATGAGAGCCACGACCTTGCGCTGCATGGACGCGGTTCCCACTGAAACGAAGCCGTTGCGCTCGTAGTAGGCGATCAGGCCCGTGCTGGAGAGGAAGCAGTCGAGACGGACCTTGATCCGGCCGCGCTCGCGTCCCATGCCAACGACCGTTTCGATGACGGCCTTGCCGATGCCGAGGCCCGCCTTGTCGCGCCGGACCGCGAACGTATGAAGATAGACGCTGTCGCCGACCTCCCGCTCGCCCCAGAACGGGCGATCTTCCCACAGGAGGCGAAACGCGGAAACGGGTTCGTCGTCCAGATAGGCCAGGAACAGTTCGCCGCGTTCTATGCGCGGCAGCATCCAATCATCGTCGAAGGGATGGGACCACGCCTCCGAGCCGCGCTCTCTTTGCCACGCACTGGCCTGCGCCAGCAGCGATGCGAACGCATCGCGCGTCTCCATCGTGGCGGGTCGAACCTGAACGTCCATGGGAATGGCGCGGAACAGGGCGGCTGCGCCCGCTACTGGCCGCCGAAGCCCTTGGTGAGGATGTCGTCGGCCAGCGAAATGGCGGTGCGGCGGTCTGCTTCCGGCGCCAGCGCGAAGGCCTCTTCCTGCATGGAGCGGATCCATGGCTGGTCGCTGGCCGGCGCGTGGTCGAGGGCCGCCGTCATCATGGCCAGGCCGCGCACGATCTTGCCGCTCTGAAACAGAAGGTTGCCTAGCGTCGCCTGGGCACCGGCATGGCCCTTCTCGGCGGCAAGCTGGAACCAGCGCGCCGCCTGCTTGACCGAGGCCCTGACGCCGCCCTCGCCCTTGAGGAACATCTTGCCCATCTCGAACTGGGCGACGGGATTGCGATAGTTGGCGGCGGCGCGCATGTAATATTCCTGCGCCTGCACCTCGTTAACCGCGACGGGCGTGCCGGGAATGCCCTTCTTCAGGTAATTGCCCAGCGCCACCAGCGCGTCGGAAACGTAGCTTTCCTCCGGCGAACCGGGCTCGACGTCCTGCTCGGCGATCTCGGAGAAGAACTTGTAGGCCTCGTAGTCGTCGCGCGTCACGCCGTCGCCCTCGGCGTACATGCGGGCGAGCTTCCAGGTGGCGCCGATCTGGCCGTTTTCGGCGGCGTACTTGTAAGCCTCGACGGCCTGTTCCTTGTGGCCGCTCTTGTAGGCGGAGAAGCCGAACTGGAAGACGGCCCAGGGGCTCGACTGCGGCTTCACGCCGGTCTTGTCGTCGAACACCTTGTCATCGAAGGCGAGCGCCTGCCCCGCGCCGATCAGCAGGACAACCGCGGCCAGCGCGGAGAGGAGGCCGGAACGAATCGCGGTCGCGGCGGGCGCCCTGCCCCGGCGGGCATGGCAGCCGATGCCGCGGATCAAAGCGGAAGCCTCGCCGAGCGCCGGGGAGCCGGCGGTGCAGCGATCCGTCAGATCCGCAAATGCGATCACTCTGGCGCTCATACTCATCCTTGCCGCGGGCGGTGCGGCCCTGCCCGTCGCCGAGCCTTCATGGCGCGTGTCCGGGGACCTTAACGAGGTGCGCCGGGTTTATGGCGGGATGTGGGCAATTCCCTCCGGCGCAGGCTTGTAACACAAGGGTGTTCATAAACTGTTGCTGAAACGACACACATACAAGTGCCGGTACGACCCCTTTTTCCTGTCTGCAACGCCCGGTGAGACAAGCTGATGATTGCCGCAACAAAAAGGCCAGGCGATGCCCGGCCTTTTAATCAACGATGGCAACAACTTACCACTTGATGTTATAGCCCACGCTACCGGCCACCGCGTAGCCGGCCTTGACCGCGAAACCGGCATCCGAACCCTTGGTGACTTCGGCAGCGGTGAGGTAGCTGAAGCCGACGCCGGCGCGCAGTTCGCCGCCGATGCCGTCCTTGACCGAACCGCCGAGCGCCAGCGTATAGCTGTCGGAGGAGAAATCGTAGCCGGTGCTGACGCCGCTGTCCCAGGTCAGGCTGACCAGACCGGACACGCGATCGTTGAAGGCGTGGCCGACACCGCCGGTGACGGTCCAGCCGTCCTTCCAGAAGTATTCGTCGGCGGTGTTGGAGAGAACGGAATTGACAAGCAGTTCCTTCTGCACGCTCCAGTCCATCCACTTGACCGAGCCGAAGGCCAGCCAGCCGGGAGCGATGCCTGACTGCAGCTTGAACTCGACGCTCTGCGGCAGGTTGCCGGTGCCGATCGCGGGGACCGTCGTATTGAGCCCGGCGGCGGCGGCGGCATTGGCCTGCGTCAGCAACGTCGCGGCCAATACACGATTGCCAGCAGCCAAAGCAGCTTTCGCCTGCTGACCCAACACACCCGCGGTCGGAACCGTCAGGCTGCCGTCGGCGCCGTAGCTGGTGCCGGAGCGATACATGAGCTGTGCGCGCAGCGCGATGTCGGTGATCTCGTAGGCGAGGCCGATACGATAGCCGGCATCCTGCCCGGACAATTCAAGGTTGGCGTTGGGAAGCACCACGCCATTGGGCAGCGTTCCAAGCGCATTGAGGCGGGTGTAGTCGAAGTTTTCCACGAACCCGCCGCCGAGCAGCCAGATATTGCCCGGTCCGGCCTGGAACTTGACGCCGCAGGTCAGCGCCTTCTCGTTGGTGGTGAAATCTTCCGAAAGCTTGCCGCTTGGCTTCGGCACGGCATAAGTGGCCGAACCGCCGTTGTTGTCCACCATGGTGGCAGCGCAGCGCAGGTTGTCGGTCAGGTTCAGCTTCACCGCCGCCGACGGCACGATGTAGTCGTCCGTATAGGACGTGCCGATGAGTGCCGGGCTGGCGGCTGGAGCCACCTTGGAGAACTCGCGCTTGGGGCTGACATAGGTCACCCCGGCGCGCATGTTGAAGTTGCCGGCATCGAACAGGATGTCGGTATCGGCCGTACCGCGCGAAAAGCCGCCGGCATTTGCCGCGCCGACCAGCGCCAGCGTCAGGCTGCCTGCCCCCAACAGCGCCTTTGCCTTGAAAGTCCGCATGACTCGTCTCCCCGAAAATCAGTCGCCCAAGCAAGAGCGTTTCCTGGTTAACGGCGCAATAACGATTTTCCCGGACGTACAAGTACACTTGCGCATGTGGGAGTAGGCGCAGTGTCGTGCCAGGGTGGCACATGGCGAAAACGGGCAAAAAATCGATGGGAGGGAGCTAAAAACCTGACAAAACCGGCGGCTTTCACCTCAAAACCCGCTGATTTTCGCGGACTTCGGCCTCATTGTTACATTACGGCAACAATGAGGCCCAAATCTTTCCGTTTACGTCAATTCTAACGCAACGGAAGGATGGAAAGCCGCGAAAACTGGCCGTTTCGTGCCGTCACCCGGCGCCACGCACGCGCTGCAAGGCGACGTCCAGTCGAAGCTGCGACTCGCCGTATTCGGCAAGCTTCTCGCGCTCGGCCGCCACCACCTCTTCGGGCGCGTTGGCGACGAACTTCTCGTTGCCGAGCTT
>JBQCHN010000047.1:0-24340 GCA_051954615.1 Mesorhizobium sp.
CGCGGCGCCCTTTCGACAAGGCAGGCGCCGGCGGAGAGGCGGAGCGTCACCCCAATAACGAACCTGCGCGGCAAGGAGGATGATGATGATCGCGGCCGCGGCTGATCTTCAGAAGACGATCTTTGCCGCGCTGGGCGCGGAGAGTGCACTGACGGCGCTGCTCGACGGCGCGAAGATTTTCGACCAGGCACCGGCGAACGTCCGCTTTCCCTACGTGACGTTCGGAATGACCGGTATCTACGACTGGAGCACCGCCACCGAAAGCGGTGCCGAACAGCTTTTTACCCTGCACATCTGGTCGAAAAGCCAGGGCAAGAAGGAAACGCTGGACATCATGGAAGCCATCCGCGCGCGGCTCGACGGGCCGCTTGTGCTGGAGGTTCATCGCCTGGTCGCTCTGCGGCTGGACTATTCGGAAGCGCGCTATGACGAGGATCTGCTGATCCACCACGGCCTGCTGCGCTTCCGCGCCATGATCGAGGACGACGCCTGAGCGCTTCAGATCAGATCCCACAATCGACAGTACAATCAGGAGGCCTGCATGGGCGCACAGAAGGGCAAGGACCTTCTCCTCAAACTCGATTCCACCGGAGCCGGCAGCTTCGTCGCCGTGGCCGGCTTGCGGTCGAAGCGTATCGCCTTCAACAGCGAGACGGTGGACATCACCGATGCGGATTCGGCCGGCCGCTGGCGCGAACTGCTCGCCGGCAGCGGTGTACAGCGCGCCGCCGTCAGCGGTTCGGGCATCTTCAAGGATGCCCAGTCCGACGCCCTGATCCGGTCGAAATTCTTTGCCGGCGAGATCGCCGCCTGGCAGATGGCGGTTCCGGATTTCGGCATCGTCTCCGGTCCGTTCCAGATCACCGCGCTGGAGTATTCCGGCGCGCATGACGGCGAGGTCACCTTTGAAATGGCGCTGGAGTCGGCCGGCGCCATCAGCTTTGCGGTGGCGGCATGAGTGCGAACCGGCGACGCGGCGAGATTTCGGCGGAACTCGACGGCAGGCCGCGCCGGCTGTGCCTGACGCTCGGTGCGCTGGCCGAACTGGAGGCGACCTACGCGGCCGATGACCTGACCGCCCTGGTCGAGCGTTTCTCGGCCGGGCGACTGTCGGCGCTCGACATGATGCGCGTTATCGGCGCCGGCCTGCGTGGCGCCGGCGAGGGTGTCGCGGATGAAGAGGTCGGTGCCATGCAGTGCGACAACGGCGCTGCCGGCTTCGCAGCGATCGTCTCGGAGCTGTTGATGACGACTTTCGGTTCTGCTGGCGGGCAGGCACCCGCGCCAAACCCTTAGATGCCGCAGCGGGCGAGCGGCCGGCCTTTCCGTGGGAAGACGTGATGGCCGTCGGTTTCGGCCTGCTGCGGCTTTCGCCGGAGGCGTTCTGGGCGATGACGCCGGTTGAATTCGGCCATGCGGTGCGCGTACGCTCGCCTGGACGCGGCCCGGCCCCCTTGCGTGCCGATCTGGTCGCGCTGATGCGTGCCTTCCCCGATCGTTATGAAAAGGAGGCCTGACCTTGGCCGAAGACGTCATCGTATCCGTGCGTGCAGACACCTCGCCGTTCGAGGCGGCGCTGGCGGACCTCGGCAAACTCTCCGAGAGCTTCGGCACCCAGATGGCCGGTGCGCTGAAGGGAGCCGTCGTCAACGGCAGGGAGTTCGACGATGTGCTGCGCCGCATTGGGCTCAACCTGGCGGGGTTGGCATTGAAGCAGGGGCTGCAACCGCTGCAGTCGCTGGCCGGCTCGCTGTTCTCTGGCCTCATCGGCGGTTTGTCGGGCATCCTGCCCTTCGCCAAGGGCGGCGTGCCCGGCCACGTAGTGCCGTTCGCCGGCGGCGGCGTTGTGTCGGCGCCGACCTATTTCCCGCTCGGTGGCAATCTCGGCCTGATGGGTGAGGCGGGGTCGGAAGCTATCCTGCCCCTGCGCCGCGGTGCCGACGGCAGCCTGGGAGTGGCAGCCGCTGGGACTGCGGCGCCTGTCAATGTCGTCTTCAACGTCACTGCGCAGGACGCGGCCTCCTTCCGCAAGTCCGAGGCACAGATCACCGGCATGCTGGCGCGCGCTGTCTCGCGCGGCACCAGAACCTTTTGAGGTTATTCGTGACCGAACTTTCCAGCTTTCATGACGTGCTGTTTCCGCTCGGCGTCTCTTTCGGGGCGACGGGCGGACCGGAGCGGCGCAACGAGATCGTCACGCTGACGTCCGGTCGCGAGAAACGCAATGCGCGTTTTTCGCAGTCGCGGCACTACTACGACGCAGGTACAGGCGTGCGCTCGCTCGACGATCTGCATGAGGTAATCGACTTCTTCGAAGCGCGGCGCGGTTCCCTGCACGCCTTCCGGTTTCGGGATCCGTTCGACATGAAATCCTGCCGGCCAGATGGCGCGCCGTCCGCGCTCGACCAGCCGATTGGCGTGGGCGATGGCGCGACCGACCGCTTCACGCTGGTCAAGGTCTATGGAACCGGTGACGATGCCTACCGTCGCCTCGTCATGAAGCCGCGCCCGGCAACCCTCAGGATTGCCGTGGCGACCGTTGAGCAGGATGCGCCGTCCGCGTTCAGCTTTGACACGGTTACTGGAGAGATCGTCTTTGCGCCGGAGCATGTTCCGGCGGCCGGGGCGACCGTCACGGCAGGCTACGAATTCGACGTGCCGGTGCGCTTCGATACCGAGCGCCTCTCCATCAACCTGAAGGCCTTCAAGGCAGGACAGATCCCTTCCATTCCTCTGGTCGAGGTTCCGTTGTGACGGTCTATCCAGCTGCGCTCACCGCGCATTTCTCGCGCAAGGTCACGACGGTCTGTCATTGCTGGCGCCTGACCCGCAAGGACGGAACCGTCACGAGCTTTACCGATCATGATCGCAGGCTGGTGGTCGATGGCCTGGCCTTCGAGCCGGAGACCGGCTTTTCCGCCAGCGAGGCACGCGACACGTTGGGCCTTGCTGTCGATACGGTCGACGTCGAGGGTGCTCTTTCGTCCGACCGTATCCGCGACGAGGATATCGCCGCCGGCCTCTACGACGGCGCCAGGGTGGAAACGCTTCTGGTCAACTGGCGTCAGCCTGCGGATTTCGCCGTGATCCGGACGGCCACCATCGGCAAGATCACGCGCAGCGACGAGCGTTTCGTTGCCGAGCTGGAAAGTCTCGTGACGGCGCTCGACCAGCCGAACGGGCGCTATGTCACGCGCGCCTGCGATGCGGAACTGGGTGATGCGCGCTGCGGCTTCCTGCTCGCCCAGCCGGGTTTCACCGCAGCCGGCAGCGTCGTCGCCACTGGCGCCTCGGAGACAATGGAGGTCGCCGGCCTCGACGCCTACGAATCCGGCTGGTTCTCTTCCGGCACGCTGACATGGACGAGTGGTGTGCGGACGGGATGGGTCGAGCGCATCGTTGCCCATCGCAAGGCGGGAAACGAAACGGTGTTCGTCCTGCTGCCGATTGTCGGTCCCGCTGTCGGTGTCGGAGATACCTTTTCCGTAACGGCCGGCTGCGACAAGAGTTTTGCGACGTGCAAGGCGAAATTCGGCAATGCGCTGAATTTTCGTGGCTTTCCGCATCTGCCCGGCAACGATGCGGCCTATTCCTACGTGACCGACGGCGGGGCTTTCGATGGCGGACCGGTCGTACCATAGAATGGTGCGCGACACTCCGCTGGCGGAGGCGGTCGTCGCCGAGGCGCTGGCCTGGGTCGGCACGCCCTACCGGCATCAGGGTTGCCGCAAGGGCATAGGTTGTGACTGCCTGGGGCTGGTGCGCGGCGTATGGCAGGCAGTCTATGGCCGGGAACTCAAACACCCCGGCATCTACGCCGCCGATTGGTCGGAAGCCGGCGAGGGCGATCGGCTGGCCGGCGCGGCACGCCGGCACTTCCGTGAAAAAGACATGGCGAGCCTCGCAGCCGGCGACCTGCTGCTGTTTCGCTGGCGGCCGCATTGGCCGGCGCGGCATGTCGGCATAGTCGTGGGCGCGGACGATTTCGTCCATGCCTATGAAGGCGCGGTCGCCGTCGTGCGGTCGCCGCTCGTTCCGCAATGGCGCCGCCGCATCGCGGCGGTGTTCGCCTTTCCAGATAGCTGACGTCCGGGAGCCTCGATGGCGACTATTCTTCTGCAAGCGGCGGGTGCCTATCTCGGTGGCCTGCTCGGTCCTGTCGGCACGGCGATAGGGACTGCTGCCGGCGCTCTGGCCGGCTATGCTGTCGACCGGGCGCTGATCAACGGCACCAACCGCATCGAGGGACCGCGCCTCAGCGGCGCGCGTCCGTTCACCGCCGAGGAGGGCGTGGCGCTGCCGCGTCTCTACGGAACGGCGCGGCTTGGCGGCATCCTGATCTGGGCGACACGTTTCGAAGAGAGCAAGGCGACCCGGCGGCAGGGCAAGCTCGGCCCCAAGGTCACCGAATATTCCTACCACGCCAATGTCGCCTTCGCGCTATGCGAGGGCGAGATCGCCGGCATCCGCCGCATCTGGGCGGATGGTCGCGAGATCGATCGCGAGACGGTCGAACTGCGCGTCTATCAGGGTACGGCTGAGCAACCGGCCGATCCGCTGATCGAGGCCAAGCAGGGTGCCGGCAATACGCCCGCCTATCGGGACGTCGCTTACGTCGTGCTCGACAGGTTGCCGATCGGCGACTACGGCAATCGTGTTCCGCAGATGCAGTTCGAGATCATCCGTCCGGTGGGCGAACTCCATCGGTCCGTGCGCGCCGTCGCGCTGCTTCCGGGCGCCATCGAATACGGCCTGTCGCCGGCGCTGGTCAGCCGGCAACATCGACCTGGCGAAGAGGAGGCGGTGAACCGCAACGTCCTGTTTGCCGGGACCGATATCGCGGCTTCGCTGGATGAATTGCAGGCGACATGCCCCAATCTTGAGCACGTGGCACTTATCGTCACCTGGTTCGGCGACGATTTGAGGGCAGGGCACTGCCGTATCCGCCCAGCCGTGACCACCGCGAGTGGCACAGGCTTGTCCAGCGACTGGGTCGTATCGGGCCTGCCCAGGGCGAGCGCGCCCGTCGTTTCCCGGCATGATGGCGGCGTAGCCTATGGCGGCACGCCGTCCGACCGCAGTGTGATCGACGCTATTGCCGAGATCAAGGCGCGCGGACTGGGCGTCACGCTCTACCCCTTTCTGATGATGGACATACCGGACGGCAACGGCTTGCCCGACCCCTATGGACGGCCCACGCAACCGAGCTACCCCTGGCGCGGCCGCATCACCGCGGAACCCGCCCCCCTGCTACCCGGTAGCGCGGACCGGACTGCCGAGGCCCGCGCGCAGGTCGACGCATTCTGCGGCGCGGCGCTGCCCGGCGAATTTTCCGCATCCGGCGGCGACACGATCAAGTTTTCCGGATCCGCCAGCGACTGGGGATACCGGCGGCTGATCCTTCACTATGCCCACCTGGCTGTGCGCGCGGGCGGCGTCGATGCTTTCCTGATCGGCAGCGAGTTGCGCGGGCTGACCACCTTGCGCGACCAGTCGGACGCCTTTCCCTTCGTCGAGCAGCTCTGCGCGCTGGCTGCCGATGTGCGGACGGTGCTTGGGACAGGCACGCGTGTAACTTACGGCGCCGACTGGAGCGAATATTTCGGCTACCACCCAGCCGACGGCAGCGGCGACGTCTATTTCCATCTCGATCCGCTGTGGGCGCATCCCGCCATCGATGCGATCGGCATCGACAACTACATGCCGCTGTCCGACTGGCGCGACGCCGACTATGCTGGCGGCAATCCGGACGGCTTTACAAGCCCTTACGATCCGGTGGGTCTTGCCGGCGCCGTCGCAGGCGGCGAGGGTTTCGATTGGTACTATCCCGATGCTGCGGCGCGCGATGCCCGCGCCCGCGTGCCGATCACGGACGGCGCCTACGGCAAGCCGTGGACCTATCGCTACAAGGACATTGTGAATTGGTGGTCAAACCGGCATTTCGACCGTATCGGCGGGCTAGAGAAGGCGTCTCCGACTGCCTGGGTACCGCAAACCAAGCCGATATGGCTGACGGAATTGGGCTGTCCGGCGGTGGACAAGGGGCCGAACCAGCCGAATGTCTTTCCCGATCCGAAATCGGCCGAGAACGGCATGCCCTATCTTTCGGACGGCGGCCGCTCGGATGCTGCCCAGCATCGTTTCCTGGAAGCGCATGCCCGCCACTGGGATGCCGCTGCCATCGGGTTCGACAATGCGGCCAATCCGCTTTCTGCCGTCTATGGCGGCCGCATGGTGGACTTCTCGCGCATCTACATCTGGGCGTGGGATGCCAGGCCTTTTCCCGCGTTTCCGCTGCGTGGCGACCTATGGAGCGACGGCGCGAACTGGAAGCGCGGCCATTGGCTGAACGGCCGAATCGCCAACCCGGCCCTGGGCGATCTCGTCAACGCGATCCTCGCGGACCATGGCCAGCCCACGGCCGACACCGACGCCGTGACCGGCTCCGTCGCCGGCTATGTGATCGATGATCCCACTTCGGCGCGCGCGGCGCTGGAGCCGCTGCTCGACCTGTTCGGTTTGGTCGTGGCGCAAGGCGCCGACCGGCTGGTGCTGCGGCAGACGGGCGCTTCCGGCACGGTTGCTCTGACGGTAAGTGAATTCGTCGCGGCATCGGACGGACCGGTAGTCGAGACCAAGCGCGAGCCCGATCACAATCTGCCGGCCGAGGCGATCCTGACTTTCCGCGATCCGCTCGGCGAATACCAGGCGGCGTCGGTCCGCAGCGTTCGGCTTGGCGCGCCGGGGAGTCGGCAGCACGCGCTCTCCTTCCCCGGCGTGCTGGAGGCTGGCCAGGCCCGAGCCCTGCTTGACGACTGGTTGAAGCGCACTTGGTACGGCCGCGAGACGACCACCTTTTCCCTGCCGCAGCCGCAGATCGATGTGGCTCCCGGCACCATCGTCACGGTCGCGGCTTCTGGCAATCCTTCCGAATTCATCGTCACCGAGGTCGAGGACGGTCTGGTCCGCAAGGTCTCGGCCCGACAGATCACACGCGGCGCCCCGGCGGTCTGGTCGGGCGCGCTGCCCTCGGGAAGTGTGGGCGTACCAGCGATCGTCGGCCAACCGCACGTCCTTTTCCTGGATCTGCCTGCGGCGGTGGGAAGCGGTGCGCCGCAAGACCAGTTCCGTGTCGCAACCTGGCAAAAGCCGTGGCGCAGTCAGGCGCTTTTCGTCGCTCCCGAAGAGTCCGGTTTCACGGCTCGCGCGCTCGTAACAAAGCGCGCGAGCCTCGGTCGTCTGACAGCCGCTCTCGGTTCCGGTTTTGCCGGCAGGATCGACCGTGCCGGCTCGCTCTTCGTCGAACTGTTCGATACCGGGATTGCCAGCATCAGCCGTCTCCAGTTGTTGAATGGCGCCAATGCCGCGGCCGTTCGTTCGGCGACTGGTGCATGGGAAATCCTGCAATTCGAAGCCGCCGAAGAAGTGGCGCCACAGGTCTGGAAGCTGTCCGGTTTGCTGCGTGGCCAGCTTGGCAGCACCGACGCCATGGCCGCAGGTGCACCGGCAGGCGCCGATTTCGTAGTCCTGGACGATGCGGTAACGCCGGCTGGCCTGCTGGCGGGCGAGGTGGGCCTGTCGCTGCACTGGCGTGCCGGACCGTCTTCCCTCGATTTCTCCGCCGACAATTTCGTCCAGACCGCTCAGGTGGGCGGTGTGCGAGCGCTGTTGCCCTATGCGCCCGTCCATCTCAGGGCGACGCGCAGCGGCGGCGGCGTGACGTTGTCCTGGATCCGATGCGGTCGCATCGACGCGGATCGATGGGAAGGCGGTGATGTCCCGCTGGGTGAGGAGACTGAACAATATCGGCTGGAAATCGCGCCTGTCGGTGGCCCGGTGATTCGGACGGTGGACGTGGCGGAACCGCGCTGGACCTACGACGCCGCCGCGATCGCGATCGATTTCGGTGACCTGCCGGCGGCTATCGACCTGACGGTTCGACAGCTTGGCACGTCAATCGGCTGGGGCCTGCCCGCCAGCCGTCGGCTGGCACTCGCCTGAGCGACCGTAATTTTCTCAACGAAAGGATCCTGCCATGACCACCAGCAAACCCTGGTATCTGTCCCGCACCATCTGGGCATCCATCGTGACCGTCCTGACTGGTGCCGCCGGCCTTACGGGCCTGCCCATTGATGGCGTCGACGGACAGGCTCTGACCGAAACGCTGCTTCAGATCGTCAGCGCCGTATCCGGACTGGTGGCGATCTTTGGCCGGTTGTCGGCGAAGGCGAGGATAGGCTAGTGTAGATGCAGGGGAGGCCGGGCAACGTTGCGCCCGACTTTGTGGGGCGTGATTTCAGGGCGGATGCTTTGCGGGCGTTGCTGTGTTCATTCCATGTTCAGCACGGGTATATTAGAACGCTCGCCATGAAACGGCTGACCTCCCTTTTCGGAACCGTTGCGCTGGCCTTTTGTGCCGGCGCCTTGTTCCTTGCGCAAGCCAGCGCCCTGCCGGTCGCCGTGCCGGATTATGTCGATCCGGTGCAGACGGTGGCCGCCGACTGTTATGCGGTGGGCCAGCAGGTGGCCGCACAGAATGGTGGGACGCTTGCCAAGGCGTCGTCGGCCACGCGAGGCGGGCAGGCGGTTTGCGTGATCGTGGTGCTGGTGCCGGGCAAGGAGGGTGAACGCCCGCGCCGGGCCGAGATCGTCGTGCCGCAAGGCTGAACCGCAAGGGGCCAAACCTCGTTTCCCAAGGTTTTGGAATCGCCTTATATCTGGTTTCTGGCGGGCAGAAAGGACACGATGCGCGTACTCGTCGTTGAGGATGACAAGGAACTCAACAGGCAGGTTTCCGACGCCTTGTCGGACGCCGGCTATGTCGTCGACCGGGCTTATGACGGCGAGGAGGGGCATTTTCTCGGCGATACCGAACCCTATGATGCCGTCGTGTTGGATATCGGTTTGCCGCAGATGGACGGCATCAGCGTGGTGGAGCGTTGGCGGCGCGACGGCCGCAAGATGCCGGTGCTTATCCTGACGGCGCGCGACCGCTGGAGCGACAAGGTCGCCGGTATCGACGCAGGCGCTGACGACTACGTCGCCAAGCCCTTTCATATCGAGGAGGTGCTTGCCCGCTTGCGCGCGCTGATCCGCCGTGCCGCGGGCCACGCGTCCTCGGAACTGACCTGCGGTCCGCTACGCCTCGACACGAAGGCGTCGAAGGCCGACATCGACGGCGTGCCGCTGAAAGTGACGTCGCACGAATTCCGCCTGCTCGCCTATCTGATGCACCATATGGGCGAAGTCGTCTCGCGAACGGAACTGGTAGAGCATCTCTACGATCAGGATTTCGATCGCGATTCCAACACGATCGAGGTTTTCGTCGGTCGCCTGCGCAAGAAGATGGGCATAGATCTCATAGAGACGGTGCGCGGCATGGGCTACCGCATGCGCGAGACGGAGGCTTGAGGCGGAACCGCTGCTGACCAGACCTCGTGCCGGAATGGCGCCGACGGTGCGTTTCTGGCTGCGCTCGCTGACTTTCCGGGTCGTCGCCTTCTCCACCGTATGGGCGATCCTGACGCTGGTCGTCATCTTCACCCTCATCACCACGCTTTACCGCCAGACGAGCGAAAGGGGCTTCGAGAGCCTGCTTTCAGCTCACCTGTTCAATCTCATCGGCTCCGTCGGAATCTCGGACGCGGGCAATCTTACCGGCTCGCCGGACCTTGGTGATTTGAGGTTTTCCCAACCGAAATCCGGCTGGTACTGGTCTGTCGAGCCCGCGTCGCCCGGGGTGAGCGGCACCTTGCGGTCGTTTTCGCTGACCCAGGCCATTCCCTCGCCGAGCGTCGCCGAGGTGCCGTTCAACTCCGCCTTCCAGCGCAGATACACGACGGAAGGCCTGGACGGCGAGGAGCTGGAGGTGTTCGAGAGTGAATTCGTGCTCGACGCCAAGAACCGTGCGGCGCGCTTTCGGGTCATGGGCAACCGCAGCGAATTGGAAACGGAGATCGCCACGTTCCAGCGGCGTCTGCTGACCTATCTGTCCATGTTTGGCGCCGGCATGATCGCCATCAACGCGATCGCCATTGTGCTCGGACTCCAACCGCTGCGCCGCGTCAGGAACGCGCTGGCCATGGTGCGCGAGGGAACCGCGCGTCGCCTGGACGGTCGCTTTCCGACCGAGATCGAACCGTTGGCTAACGAAACCAATGCCTTGATCGAGAACAACAAGCGCATCGTCGAGCGGTCGCGCACACAGGTGGGCAATCTCGCCCATTCCCTCAAGACACCGCTGGCTGTGCTGCTGAACGAAGGTCGCGCCCTTGGCGATGCGCGCGGCCAGCTGATCGTCGACCAGGCTGCGTCGATGCAGAAGCAGGTCGAGCACTATCTGCAGCGTGCCCGCATGGCCGCCCAGCGCGACAGCGTCGTATACCGGACCCCCGTCGGGCAGTTGGTGCAGCGGTTGGGGCGGGTCGTGCAGAAGCTCAATGCCCAGATCGCCGTTTCCTGGACGCTGCCGGCCGAGGAGGTGATTTTCGCCGGCGAGCGCGAAGATCTTGAAGAGATACTGGGAAACCTGCTCGAGAACGCAGCCAAATGGGCAAGGAGCAAGGTGGCGATCATCGTTAGCCCTGCCTTGCAGGCGGCAGGTGGAACGGAATTGTTCGCGATCGCCATCGAGGATGACGGGCCGGGCATACCGGCAGACAAAGCGCGCGATGCTCTGAAGCGCGGCAAGAGACTGGACGAGACCAAGCCGGGCACGGGCCTGGGACTTGCCATTGTCGCCGATCTCGTCAACGAGTATGGGGGCGAACTGGCGCTTGAACAGTCCGCGATGGGCGGCCTGAGAGCCGTGGTCAGGTTGCGGAGCCTGCAATGATCGCCGGGAGGAGCCTTGTGGGTAGCCCAATTTCGGCCAAATATTGGAACTACCGCGGCGCTGAAGCGTGGGACGGCGCCTTGGAAACCGGTGTGGCATGAGAATTCGTTTGGTTCTGGTTTCCGGCCTTCTTGCCGGCATTGCCGGATGTAGCACTACTGGCTCGAACCAGGGCTCGGGCGTGTTCGCTGCGAACGCGGCCGGCGGCAAGGTTTCCTCGTCGGTCATTGCGGCGATGGGCGGCGGCCTCGTCAATGGTTCCATCGGCACTGGCCTGAGCGCCGGCGAGAAGCGCAATGCGCTTGAGGCTGAGTACAAGGCGCTGGAATACACCGCGAGCGGACAGGCGGTGAACTGGAAGGGCGATCAGGCGAGCCATTACGGCGAAGTCGTCGCCGCGCAACCCTATCGCGTCGGTTCGCAGGACTGTCGCCAATATGCCCAGACCGTCCATGCCGGTGGCGGCGGCGTGACCGCGCGCGGCACGGCCTGCCGCAATGCCGATGGAAGCTGGTCGCTGTTGAACTGAACGGCACCGGATAGGCCATGGCGGGAAGCGATTGGTCCGAATTCGGCCAAAGCGTCGCAGGACGCTGTAGTTGGCAGATCGTGGCCGCGCGTCTATTTGGAATGCCATGCTCTTTTGGATCATCGCCGCCGCCTTGACGCTGGCCGCCAGCCTGTCGGTGCTGCTGCCGCTGGCTGGTGGAGCTTCGCGTCGTCTGGTCGGCGGAAGTCCCGATGTGGCGGTGTATCGCGACCAACTCGCGGAACTCGATCGCGATCTCGGCCGAGGCCTGATCCAGTCTACCGAAGCCGAGCAGGCGCGTGCCGAGATTGGCCGCCGTCTCCTGCGCGCTGATGCAGCCGCCTCCGACCGCGGCATGGCTCGATCGAACGGAGGCGTACTCAGGGTCATCTCGGCGGCGGCCGTGCTTGCCATCCCGCTGGTCAGTTGGGGCCTTTATGGGATGCTGGGTTCGCCCGATCTGCCGTCACAACCGCTGGCAGAGCGGATGGCTAAAAATCCGGCGGACAGCTCGGTGGACGAACTGGTGGCGCGCGCGGAAGCGCATCTGGCGGCCGATCCTTCCGATGGCAAGGGATGGGATGTGCTGGCCCCGATCTATCTGCGCCTGCAGCGCTTTCCGGACTCTGTGACGGCATACCGCAACGCTATCCGCCTCGAAGGGTCGACGGCGGCCCGCCAGGCAGGCCTGGGCGAAGCGTTGACCTATGTATCGACCGGCATTGTCTCAGCCGAGGCGCAGGCCGCCTTCGAGGCCGCGTTGAAGCTCGATTCCATGAATCCCAAGGCCGACTTCTATCTGGCGATGGCCGCATCGCAGGAAGGCCGCACGGGAGACGCCAGGGCCAGCTGGCAGCGGATGCTGGCCGCGCTGCCGGCAGATTCGCCGTGGCGCCGCGCCGCACAGGAAGCCCTGGCGGAAGCGGACGGTCGGCAGGCGCCGGTCGCCGGTGACGGCCCCTCGCAGCAGGACATGGCGGCAGCGCAGGCCATGTCGCCGCAGGATCGTGCCGCGATGATCGAGACGATGGTGGCGAGCCTGGATGAAAAATTGCGCCGCGATCCGCAAGACGCGGAAGGCTGGATGCGGCTTGTTCGTTCCTATCTCGTGCTGGGCAAGACGGACCAGGCGCGCGACGCGCTGACGCGCGGTGTCGCCGCCCTCGGAGCCGACAGCGACGCCGCGAAGAAAGTGTCCGCTTTTGCCGCGACGCTCGGACTGGCGGCGACGGAGTAGGCCATGACACGCAAGCAAAAGCGGCTATCGGTGATCGTGGGAGGGTTGGCGTTCCTTACCGCGGCGACGGGACTGACCTTCTATGCGCTGGGGCAGAAGGCGTCCTACTTTTATATGCCCGCTGATCTCGCTACCGCGACCGTACAGCCTGGACAGCGCATCCGCCTGGGCGGGCTTGTCGAGAAGGGCAGCATCGTGCGCGGCCAGGGTGCGAAAGTTGCTTTCGCGGTGACCGACCACGAAAAATCCGTCAAGGTGACCTATACCGGCATCCTGCCCGATCTCTTCCGGGAAGAGCAGGGCGTCATCACCGAGGGTGCTTTCGGTCCGGATGGGACCTTCGTCGCTGACAGCGTGCTCGCCAAGCATGACGAACGCTACATGCCGAAGGAAGTCGCCGACGGGCTGAAGGCCAAGGGTGTCTGGGTCGAGAGCGAGAGCCAGTAGCGGCCATGGTTGAAATCGGACATTTCGCTCTCGTTCTCGCCCTCGCGCTGGCTTTGGTGCAGATGATCGTGCCGCTCGTCGGTGCGCGCGTCGGCAGCCAGTCGATGATGGCGGTTGCCGGCCCGGTGACGGTAACCGGCTTCGCGCTGACGGCGCTGTCCTTCACGGCGCTGGCGATCGCCTATGCGCGGTCCGATTTTTCGGTCGCCAATGTCTGGGAGAATTCGCACTCCCTTCAACCGCTCATCTACAAGATCACCGGCACCTGGGGAAACCACGAAGGATCCATGCTTTTGTGGGTTCTGATCCTCACCTTCTTCGGCGCGCTGGTCGCCGTCTTCGGTACCAACCTGCCCGCCACGCTAAAGGCGAATGTGCTGGCCGTGCAGGGCGCCATCGGTACCGCTTTCTTCCTGTTCATCCTCATCACCTCCAATCCGTTCGCACGGCTTTCGCCGGCGCCGGTCGAGGGACGCGATCTCAACCCGATTCTGCAGGATTTCGGACTCGCGGTTCATCCGCCGCTGCTCTATCTCGGCTATGTCGGCTTTTCCGTCTGCTTCTCCTTTTCGGTCGCAGCCCTCATCGAGGGGCGCATCGACGCCGCCTGGGCGCGCTGGGTGCGTCCGTGGACGCTTGTGGCCTGGATTTTCCTGACCGGCGGCATCGCTATGGGCTCCTATTGGGCCTATTACGAACTCGGTTGGGGCGGCTTCTGGTTCTGGGATCCGGTCGAGAACGCCTCCTTCATGCCGTGGCTGGCCGGCACCGCGCTGCTGCATTCGGCCATCGTCATGGAAAAGCGTTCAGCCCTGAAGATCTGGACGCTGCTTCTGGCCATCCTCACCTTCTCGCTGTCGCTGCTCGGGACCTTTCTGGTGCGGTCGGGCGTGCTCACCTCCGTCCATGCCTTCGCCACCGACCCGACGCGCGGGGTCTTCATCCTGGCGATCCTGATGCTGTTCATCGGCGGCTCGCTGGCGCTGTTTGCGCTGCGCGCCTCGACCTTGGCCGCTGGCGGCCTGTTCCAGCCGATTTCCCGCGAAGGCGCGCTGGTGCTCAACAACCTGTTCCTGACGACGGCCACCGCGACCGTACTGATCGGCACGCTCTACCCTCTCGCCGTCGAGGCACTTTCGGCCGACAAGATTTCGGTCGGCGCTCCCTTCTTCAACATGACTTTCGCCCCGCTCATGGTTCCCTTGCTGCTTCTGGTGCCGTTCGGCCCGCTGCTTGCCTGGAAGCGTGGCGATGTCCTGGCCGCTGCACAGCGCCTTATGGTCGCCTTCGCGGCGGCATTGCTGGCCGCGCTGGTGACGCTGGTCTTCATCGACGGCGCCTCCGTGCTGGCCGCACTGGGCGCCGGTCTGGCCTTCTGGTTGATTTGCGGTGCGCTCACCGATCTTGCCGTCAAGGCCGGTGTCGGCAATGTCGCCTGGAATGTCTCGGCGCGGCGGTTGGTCGGTCTTCCCCGCTCTATCTTCGGCACGGCCATAGCCCATCTCGGCCTTGGACTGACGTTGCTCGGCGTGGTCGGAACGCTGTGCTTCGGGGCGGAGCGAATCCTGTCCATGCACGCCGGCGAGACGGTCGAGATCGCCGGCCGCGCCTTGCGTTTCGATGGACTCTACCCTGCGCCTGGACCGAACTACACCGAACAGAACGGGCGCTTCGCCATCCTGAACGCGGCCGGTGCGGTCTCCGGCGAGGTCACGTCCTCGAAACGGTTCTATCCCGTGAGGCAGATGACCACGACGGAAGCCGGTATCAGGACGATCGGCTTCAGCCAGCTCTATATTTCGCTTGGCGACGAAGCCGCAGACGGTTCCGTGGTCGTGCGCATCTGGTGGAAGCCGCTGGTCACGCTGATCTGGGGCGGCGGACTGGTGATGATGGTCGGTGGCGCCATGTCGCTGGCGGATCGGCGTCTGCGTGTCGGCGCACCGGCACGACGCCGCAACAAAACGGTCGTGGCAGGCGGAGCCGGCGTCTCGTGAACCGCGCCCGCACAGCCCTGCTTTCTTTGTCCTTGCTGTTCGTGCTGGCGCTGTCGGGTGCCGCGCAGGCGGTCAAACCCGACGAAATGCTGGCCGATCCCGCGCTTGAGGAGAGGGCTCGATCGCTGTCCGAAGGGCTGCGCTGCATGGTCTGCCAGAACCAGTCGATCGACGAATCCGACGCCGACCTCGCCCGCGATCTCCGCATCCTCGTTCGCGAGCGCTTGAAGGCGGGGGACACCGACAAGCAGGTCATCGACTATATCGTCTCGCGCTATGGCGAATTCGTCCTGTTGAAACCGCGCTTCGAGCTTCGCACGCTGCTTTTGTGGGGCGCTCCGGTGCTGCTTCTTCTGGCTGGCGGCCTGTTCGTGTTTCGCGCCAGCCGGGCCGGAAGGCCCGCTGAAGCAGAGGCATTGACCGAGCAGGAAAAAGCTGCGCTCGAGACCCTGCTCAAACGCGAATAGGCTGCGTCCTCGCGGCTCGCGTCCTCCAACATTACGATTTTGTCATGTACCGGCCATCGCCCGGTAATGTGGTGCTCTCTATCTCTGTGGCTATCGGATGCTTCCAACGCATTCTGCCCCGAATTCCTTCTCAGAGGAAAGAGATTGATGAACACCGCTCCCAAGCTTCCCCGCACCCGTAGCCGCCTGTTGGCCGCCGCCGCCTCGCTGGCAATCGCAGGCGCGATCGGGTTCGGCGCCGTCACCACCGGGACCGCTCCGGTCCTGGCCGACGCCGTCAAGGTCGAGGCTCCCCAGGTTCCGAGTTTCGCCGACGTCGTCGAGCATGTCTCGCCCGCCGTCGTCAGCGTTCGCGTCAAGGCCAAGGTCCAGCCCGCCTCCGACGACGGCCCTGACTTCTTCCAGGGCCCCGACGGCTTGCCGGACAATCCGCAGCTTCGTCGCTTCTTCAAGGAATTCCACTTTGGCGACCGCAACGACAATCGCTGGCATCAGCGCCGTGATCGTCGCGGCGACAAGCCTCGGCCGGTTGCGCAAGGCTCCGGCTTCTTCATCTCCGAAGACGGTTATCTCGTCACCAACAACCACGTCGTTGAGGAAGGCTCCGCCTTCACCGTCGTCATGGACGACGGCAAGGAACTGGACGCGAAGCTGATCGGTACCGATCCCCGCACCGATCTCGCGGTGCTGAAGGTGGACGGCAAGGACCAGAAATTCACCTATGTCGATTTCGCCGATGATTCGAAGGTCCGTGTCGGCGACTGGGTGGTTGCCGTCGGCAACCCGTTCGGCCTTGGCGGCACCGTCACCGCCGGCATCATCTCGGCGCGGGGCCGTGATATCGGTGCGGGTCCCTACGACGACTTCATCCAGATCGACGCCGCAGTCAACCGCGGCAACTCCGGCGGTCCCGCCTTCAACCTGAGCGGCCAGGTGGTCGGCATCAACACCGCCATCTTCTCGCCCTCGGGCGGCAACGTCGGCATCGCGTTCGCCATTCCCGCCTCGACCGCCAAGATGGTCGTGCAGGATCTTATGAAGGACGGCAGCGTCGAGCGCGGCTGGCTGGGCGTCGAGATCCAGCCCGTCACCGACGACATCGCCGAATCGCTTGGCCTGTCGTCAGCCAAGGGCGCGCTGGTGGCGAGTTCCCAGGACGGCAGCCCGGCGAAGAAGGCCGGCATCGTGCCCGGCGACGTCATCACCCAGGTCGACGGCAAGGACGTCGCTTCGACCAAGGAACTGGCGCGCCTGATCGGCGCCTATGCGCCTGGCAAGTCGGTCGACGTCACCGTCTGGCGCAACGGCAAGGCCGAAACCGTCAAGGTCGATCTCGGCACGCTGCCGAAAAGCGACAAGCAGGCTTCCAACGACGACCAGCAAAGCGCGCCGGTGAAGCCCGACAGCCTTGCCGATCTCGGTCTCACGGTCACGAAGTCCGATGACGGCAAGGGGCTCGTCGTCACCGATGTCGACCCCGACAGCGATGCCGCCGACCGCGGCATCCAGGCGGGCGATGTGATCACGGCCGTCAATTCGCAGGACGTGGCCGGGCCCGACGACATCACCAAGGCGATGGCGGAAGCCGCCAAAGCGGGCCGCAAATCCGTGCTGGTACAGATCAGCCGCGACGACAACAACCGCTTCGTCGCCCTGCCGGTCGCCAAGGGCTGACCGGGACCCTTTTCCCATGCTGCGGTTTCAACACCCCCGAGCCGCGGCATGGGAAAGCATGGAACCGGGTACGTTTGTCAGTCATCGCATCCGGTTCCAGCGGCAGCGGGTCCCATCACCCGCTGCCGCAAAGCTTTGCGAGGTTTGAGCCATGGCTGCCGCCAGAACCGCAGGAATCGCGTATAACGATGCCATGAAGATTCTTGTCATCGAAGATGATCGCGAGGCTGCCAACTATCTGGAAAAGGCTTTTACCGAGGCCGGCCATACCGCGCACGTCGCCGGCGACGGTGAAACGGGTTTTGCGCTGGCCGATGCCGGCGACTACGACGTGATGGTTGTGGATCGCATGATGCCGCGCCGCGACGGTTTGTCGGTCATTGCCGCGCTGCGCTCCCGCGGCAACACCACCCCGGTGCTGATCCTGTCCGCGCTCGGCGAGGTGGACGACCGCGTCACCGGCCTGCGCGCCGGCGGCGACGACTATCTGACCAAGCCCTACGCCTTTTCGGAACTGCTGGCGCGTGTCGAGGTGCTGAACCGGCGTGCAAGCGCCAAGGAAAGCGAGACCGTGTATCGGGTCGGCGACCTGGAACTGGATAGGCTGTCCCATTCGGTTCGCCGCGCCGGGCGCGAGATCACCCTGCAACCGCGCGAATTCCGCCTGCTTGAATATCTGATGCGCCATGCGGGGCAGGTGGTGACCCGCACCATGCTCCTCGAAAACGTCTGGGACTACCATTTCGATCCGCAGACCAACGTCATCGACGTGCACGTCTCCAGACGGCGCGGCAAGATCGAGAAGGGGTTCGACACGCCGATCCTGCATACGGTCCGTGGCGCCGGGTACATGCTGAGGAGCGACTAGCTTTCATGGCGCTTTCCGTGCCCGCCATCATGAGGACGACGGCTGCGCGGCTATCGGCCCTCTATCTGCTGCTTTTTGCGCTGTGTGCCATCCTCCTGGTCTTCTACATGACCTCGCTGTCGTCGCGCATGCTGACGGCGCAGACGCAGGAAACCATCAACGACGAGGTGCTGGGGTTGGCGCGCGCCTATCAGCGCGGCGGATTGCCGACGCTGGTGCGTGTCGTCGAGCAGCGGTCGCGCCAGCCCGGCGCCAATCTCTACCTGATCGCCGACACCAACGGCCAGATCCTCACCGGCAACGTGCGCAGCCTTGAACCCGGCGTGCTGGAGACGGACGGCTGGACCACGCGGCCTTTCGCCTATCAGCGTTACGGCGAGGGGGAGGCCGACCGCCAGCGCGGCGTCGCCTCCGCTCCCGCCGCCACCGGCCACAACGCCATAGCGGTCGTGCTGCGCCTGCCGAACCAGATGATCATGCTGGTCGGCCGCGACCTCGGCGAGCCGGAGCGTTTCCGCGCCGTCGTCAGCCGGGCACTGATGCTGGCCGTCGGCATGATGGGGCTGGGCGGCCTGCTGATCTGGTTCTTCGTCGGCCGCGCGGCGCTGAAGCGCATCGACGGCGTTTCGGAGGCGAGTCGCCGCATCATGGGCGGCGATCTCACCGGCCGCCTACCCGTGACGGGGGCCGGCGACGAATTCGACCGTCTGTCGGAAAACCTCAACGCCATGCTCGCTCGTATCGCCATGCTCAACGAGGGGCTGAGGCAGGTTTCGGACAACATCGCCCACGACCTGAAGACACCTCTGACCCGGCTGCGTAATCGCGCCGAAGCGACGCTGGCCGGCAATCACAAGGTTGCCGACTATCGCGCGGCGCTGGAGGGAACGATTGCCGAATCGGATCACCTCATCAAGACCTTCAACGCCATCCTGATGATCTCCCGTCTGGAGGCGGGCTATTCCTCCGAGCACACGACGAGGGTCGATCTTGCCGCCGCCGTGCGCGACGTGGTGGAGCTTTACGAGCCTGTGGCCGAGGAGGCCGGCGTCGCGCTCGAAGCGGACGCCGGAACGGCCTGCATGGTCGACGGCAACCGCGAACTGATCGGCCAGGCGCTGTCCAACATCGTCGACAACGCCATTAAGTATTCCCAGGATGCGACCGCCAAGCCAGCCGTGCGTGTCGCGCTGGCGCGCGGCGACGGGCGAATCCGGCTGACGGTGACCGACAACGGCCAGGGCATTCCAGATGCCACCGACCGCGAGCGCGCGACCGAGCGTTTCGTGCGGCTGGAAAAGAGCCGCTCGCAGCCCGGTTCCGGCCTTGGCCTGAGCCTCGCCAAGGCGGTGATGAAATTCCATGGGGGTCAGCTTGATCTTGCCCCCGCCGATCCCGGACTATCCGTGACGATGGATTTTCCTGATAAGGAAGATCGTCCGAAATAGCTGGGTCGTACACATGGCGGATACGGTGGAGCGCACGAAGGGAGGGTGGTTGCTGAAGCCGACGGTGACGCTGGCGCCCCTTGATGTCGGCCGGGCCGAACGCGAACTGGCCGAAATCGCTGACGCCGCGGCGGAAGACGGCCTGGCGCGTGTTGCCAGGCTGTTGACCGCGAAGTCTCCCGTCCGCGATTTCCTTGGCGCCGTCTTCGATCTTTCCCCCTTCTTGCGAGATTTGGCGCGCCGCCGTCCGAGCATGCTTGATGCACTGTTCGATCAGGGCGTGGAGGAACGTCTTACTGCTATTGTTGTCGAGATCGGCCGTTCGGGTCTCGTACCGGACCTCACCGAACCCGTCTTGATGGCCGGTCTGCGCGAACGAAAGACCGAGGCGCATTTCCTGATTGCGCTTGCCGACCTTGCCGCCGAGGCCGACACTGAGGCGACCGTGCGGCGGCTGAGCGGGCTTGCCGACGCTTGCGTTGGCGCAGCCAGCGATTTCCTGCTGCGCGATGCGCATCGCCAGGGCAAGCTCGGCCTTGCCGACCCGGAAAACCCGGCCAAGGGATCGGGCTGGATCCTGCTCGGCATGGGCAAGCTCGGCGCGCGCGAGCTGAATTTCTCCTCCGATATCGATCTGATCTCCTTCTTCGATCCCGAGCGGCCGGCCGTGACCGACCCGCTCGATGCCACCGACCTGTTCTCGCGCCTGACGCGGCGGCTGGTGCGCATCCTTCAGGATCGCACAGAACACGGCTATGTCTTCCGCACCGATCTGCGATTGCGCCCCGATCCCGGCTCGACGCCGCTGGCGATCCCGGTGCTGGCGGCGCTGAACTACTACGAAGGCCGCGGCCAGAACTGGGAACGGGCAGCCATGATCAAGGCTCGTCCGGTGGCCGGCGATATCGAGGCAGGGGCGGCCTTTCTCAAGGAACTCCAGCCCTATGTCTGGCGCAAATACATGGACTATGCGGCGATTGCCGACGTCCATTCCATCAAGCGCCAGATCCACGCGCACAAGGGCCATGGCGAGATCGCCGTTCGCGGCCATAACGTCAAGCTCGGCCGTGGCGGCATCCGCGAGATCGAGTTCTTCGTCCAGACGCAGCAGCTCATCGCCGGCGGCCGCTTTCCCGAACTGCGCGGCCGCGAGACGGTGGCGATGTTGGCCGAATTGGCTAAACGCAACTGGATCACGGCGGAAGCGCGCGATGCGCTGACCCGTCAGTACTGGTTCCTGCGCCGCGTCGAGCACGCCATCCAGATGGTCGCCGACGAGCAGACGCATACGCTGCCGGAGGACGACGAGGGGCTGGAGCGCATCGCCCACATGCTTGCTTTCGCGGATGCCGAAAGCTTTTCCCATGCTTTCCGCGCATCCCTCCAGCAGGTGGAGGCGCACTATGCCGCGCTGTTCGAGGCGGCGCCCGAGTTGTCGTCCGGCGTCGGCAACCTGGTCTTCACTGGTGACGTCGACGATCCCGATACGTTGCAGACGCTGCATCGGCTGGGCTTCCAACGGCCGAGCGACATCTGCCGCGTCATCCGAAGCTGGCATTTCGGCCGCTACCGCGTCACCCGTTCGGCCGAGGCGCGCGAACGGCTGACGGAGCTGACGCCGGCGCTGCTGGAAGCCTTCGGCAAGACGCGGCGCGCCGACGAGGCGCTGATGCGGTTCGACGAATTCCTCGCCGGCCTGCCGGCGGGCGTCCAGCTCTTTTCGCTGCTGCAATCCAATCCCGCGCTTCTGAGGCTGCTCGCCACGATCATGGGCGCCGCGCCGCGGCTGGCCGCGGTCATCACGCGGCGCCCGCACGTCTTCGACGGACTGCTCGATCCGGCGCTGCTCACGGAACTCCCCAACCGCGCCTATCTGGCCGCGCGCCTTGCTGCATTCCTGGAAGGCGAGCGTGCCTACGAGGATGTGCTCGACCGGCTGCGCATCTTCGCCTCGGAGCAGAAATTCCTGATCGGTGTGCGCCTGCTGGCCGGTTCGATCGACGCCGCCCGCGCCGGCAAGGCGTTCTCCGATCTCGCCGACCTCACCATCGGCGCTGCGCTGGAGGCGGTGGAGGCGGAGTTTTCCATCCGTCATGGCCGTGTTCCGGGCGGCAGGATCGTGCTGCTCGGCATGGGCAAGCTGGGCAGCCGCGAACTGACGGCCGGTTCTGATGTCGACCTGATCCTGCTCTACGACCACGACACCGATGCCGAGGAGTCCGACGGCGACAAGCCGCTGGCGCCGTCGCATTATTTCAGCCGGCTGACCCAGCGCCTCATCGCCGCCGTTTCCGCGCCGACCACCGAAGGCGTGCTCTACGAACTGGACCTTCGCCTGCGTCCCTCCGGCAACAAGGGGCCGGTGGCGACCCATGTCGAGGCCTTTCGCAAATATCAGAGGCAGGATGCCTGGACCTGGGAGCAGATGGCGCTGACGCGCGCGCGCGCCATCGCCGGCGAGTCGGAACTGGCGGCCGAGATTGACACGGAGGTTGCCGCGATCCTCGCCCTGCCGCGCGATGCCGCCAAGGTGCGAGCCGAGGCGGCGGAGATGCGCGCGCTGATCGAGGAGGAGAAGCCGCCGCGCGATCTGTGGGACATCAAGCTGGTTCCCGGCGGGCTGATCGATCTCGAATTCATCGCGCAGGTGGCGACGCTGACCGGTCAGGTTGAAGGCGAGGGCCGCACCGCCAACACGGCTGAGACGCTGGCGCGGCTCGCTCCGGCGTTCGCGGATGGATCGACGCGGCAGGAACTTGTCCAGGCGTGGTCGCTCTATCTCGCATTGACGCAAATAATCCGGCTTTGCCTGGATAGTCCCTTCGATCGCAAGGATGTGCCGCCCGGTCTTGCCGATCTGCTACTGGCGGCAACCGATCTGCCCGACTTTTCCGTGCTGGAGGCGCATCTGAAGGAGATGGCGGGCGAGGTGCGCGGAATTTTCGGTCGGCTGCTGAAGAAGCGGAAATAAAGCGTCGGGCCGAAAACCGGAACCCGGTCTTCGGGAAACCCGGCTCAGGCCGCCTTTTTGATCTGTCGCGGCGATGTCGGCTTCTTGCCGGCCGGAATCCGCACCGAGACGATGGTGCCGGAGCCTTCCGTCGAGCGTATCTTGAGTGCGCCGCCGTGCAGTTGCGCCAGCGAACGCGAAATGGCGAGGCCGAGGCCGGAACCGGTGTGGTTCTTCGAAAACTGGTTCTGCACCTGCTCGAAGGGCCGGCCGAGCTTGCCCAAGGCGTCTTTCGGGATACCGCAACCGTTGTCCTCGATGGTCAGGATCATGGCGCCGGATGCGTTGCGGGCGCGCAGCGTGATGCGACCGCCCTGGCCGGTGAACTTCACGGCATTGGACAGCAGGTTGATGACGATCTGCTTGATGGCGCGACGGTCGGCGAACAGCGTCATCGTGTCGGCGATGCGCGTTTCCACGGTGATCGCCTTCTGCGCCGCCTGAAGCGAGACGACGCGCACCGTCTCCTTGATCAGCGGGCAAAGGTCGATCTCTTCCCGATCCATCGAGAACTGGCCGGCCTCTATCTTCGACATGTCGAGGATGTCGTTGATGACGCCAAGCAGATATTTGCCGCTGGAGTTGATGTCGCTCGCATATTCGTCGTAACGCGTCGAGCCGAGCGGGCCGAATAATTCCTGTTCCATCAATTCGGAGAAACCGATGATGGCGTTGAGCGGCGTGCGCAATTCGTGCGACATGTTGGCGAGGAATTCGGACTTGGCCCGGTTGGCCGCCTCGGCGCGGTCCTTCTCGCGAATGTATTTGCGGTTGAGCTCGACCAGTTCGTGCGAGCGGTCTTCCTCGGCGCGGCGGGCCAGGCTGAGGTCGTGGATGGTCGCCATCAGCCGGCGTTCGCTGTCGACCAGTTTTTCCTGATGCTGCTTGATCTGCGTGATGTCGGAGCCGACCGAAACGGTGCCGCCGTCGCGGGTGCGCAACTCGTTGACCTGCAACCAGCGCCCGTCTGCCAGCTGGCGTTCGTAGGTGACGCCGCCGTTCGGCCCGTTGGCATTGGCAAGCCGCCGCTCCGAGGCGAAGGCGAGCATGCGTTCCTCAACCTGCGCGCGCGCCGTGCCGGGCATCACGGCGCGGTCGGACAGGCCGTTGTCCTGCTGGTATTTCGAGTTGCACATCACCAGCCGCCCGGCCGCGTCCCACAGCACGAAGGATTCGTTGATGTTTTCGATGGCTGTGCGCAGCCTGAGGTCGGCGGCTTCCGAGCGGAGCGCCAGGTGCCGCTGCTCGGTGACGTCCACGGCGATGCCAATCAGCTGGATTTCTGGTGCCTCCGGGTCCATCACCTGGGCGCGGGCGCGCATCCACACCCATTGGCCGTCGGCGTGGCGCATGCGGAATACCTGGTCGATCTGGTCGATCTCGCGCGCCACGATGCGGTTGGCCAGATCGAACAGGTTGCCGTCCTCGGGGTGGATGATGGCGTCGACCTCGCCGAAGGACAGCATCGCCTCGCAGGGCTCGTAGCCCAGCATGTCGTACATGGAGCGCGACCAGTACATCTTGCCGCGCGCCATGTCCCAGTCCCACAGACCGCAGCGGCCGCGCACCAGCGCCATGTCGATGCGCTCATGGGCTTCGAGATACATGCGGTCGGCCGCCTGGGCGCGCGAGGCCTGGGTGAAATAGGCGTAGAGGATGACCAGAAGGACACCGGCCGTCAGCACGAACAGCGAGACGTTCAGCGAGACGGTCCGCCGCCATTCGGTGAAGACGGCATGCTGCGGAACCATCACGGCGGCGGCGCCCTTGCCGTCCGGCTTCAGCGCCACAGCGGCGTACCAGTCGCTGCCTCCGATCCGTACCGACAT
>JBQCHN010000048.1:0-3123 GCA_051954615.1 Mesorhizobium sp.
GCGAAGGGATGCACCAGCTCCGGCCATGTTGGATCATAGAGCCACAGCGCGGTGCCGCAGCGGGTGCAGAAATTGCGCTCGCCGGTCGAGGTTTCGCAGACCGGATGCTCGTCGTCCTGGATTTCGGCGCGATAGACGCCAAGGTTTTCCCGGCCTTCGATCGCCAGCGTGTCGCTGACGGCGCCGAGGTTGATGGCGTATCCGCCGCCGCCCTGCTGCTTGCGGCAGATCGAGCAGTAGCAGAGCTGGTAGGGCGCGGGCGTGTGGCTCTGGACCTCGAAGCGTACGGCGCCGCAGCGGCAGGAGCCTTTGAGTAGCATGGGCATGGGCGGTTCTCCTCGATTGACGGAAGCACGATAGCACCAGTGCGCTCTCAACTTGTCAGCAACGTTTCGGTTGCCGGCATGACAGCGGCGAAGCCGCGTGAGATGATCGCCCCATGGACGACGAACGCATCCGCGAACTGTTCGACGGGCTGGGGCCTGTCACCATCCGCCGCATGTTCAGCGGCAAGGGCATCTACCACAACGGCGTCATCTTCGCGCTGATCCTGCGTGGCGAGCTGATGCTGAAGGGCGACGGCGAGATCGCCGCCGAGTACGAGGCGGCTGGCGGCCGGCACTGGACCTACCTCAACAAGCGCCACGGCAAGGAGGTCGCCATGCCCTACTGGACCGCGCCCGAAAGCGCGCTGGACGATCCCGACGAGATGACAATGTGGGCGCGTAAGGCCTATCAGGCCGGGCTGCGGAGCGAGAAGTAGGCGCCGTCGCGCGGCATGAAGCGAGGGCAGACGGCGCCTACAGCGCCTTCGCCACCCGTGCCGCGACCCGCGCATTGTTTTCCACCAGCGCGATGTTGGTTTTCAGGCTGCGGCCGCCGGTGAGTTCGAGGATCTTGCCCAGCAGGAACGGCGTCACCGCCTTGCCGGTGATCTTCTGTGCCTCGGCAGCCTTCTGTGCCGCCTCGATGTAGCCGGCCATTTCGGCGGCCGGGATTTCATGATCCTGCGGCACCGGGTTGGCGACCAGCATGCCGCCTTCCAGCCCGAGCGCCCGTCGGACATTGAACAGGGCGGCGATCTTTTCCGGCGAATCGAGCACCAGCGGCGCGCGGAACGGCGACTGCCGCGACCAGAAGGCCGGCATCACCTCGCAACCGTTGCCGATCACCGGCACGCCGCGCGTCTCCAGCACCTCCAGCGTCTTTTCGATGTCGAGGATCGCCTTGGCGCCGGCGGAGACGACGATGACGGGCGTGCGCGCCAGTTCGTCGAGATCGGCCGAGATGTCGAAGCTCTTTTCCGCCCCCTTGTGGACGCCGCCGATGCCGCCGGTGGCAAACACCCTGATGCCGGCAAGCGCGGCGCAAATCATGGTGGCGGCGACCGTGGTGCCGCCGATGCGCCCTTCGGCCACCGCGAAGGCGAGGTCGGCGCGCGACAGCTTCATGGCGTCGACCGTCATGGCCAGCGATTCGCGCTCGCCGTCCGACAGGCCGATCTTGATGCGGCCGTTGACGACCGCGATGGTGGCGGGCACCGCGCCTTCCTGTGTGATGATCTTTTCCACGTCCGCCGCCATCGCGCCGTTGTCCGGATAGGGCATGCCATGGGTGATGATGGTCGATTCCAGCGCCACCACGGGACGCTTGGCGGCAAGGGCTTCCGCCACCGGCGGGTGGATGTCGAGGAAGGGACGGGCGCTCTCAAGCATGGTGAAATCTCCAGTGGCGGGCACGGCGGCACCGGCTTCGCTTGTCCAGCCTCATGCCATTTCCTGCGGTTCGGGCACAAGGGCCAGCGCTGCGGCAAAGTCCGCTGCCGTGAAATCCGGCACCGCATGCGGGCTTTCGATGGCAAGCAGTGCTGCCGCCGCGCCTTCGCGCAGCGCCTTCCGCAGGGCCTGTCCGCCGAGCAAGGCCGCGACCATGGCGCCGGCCAGCGCATCGCCCGCGCCGGTGACGTCGGCGACATGGCGCGGCGCCGGCGGTGCGATGGTGAACGCGCCTTGCGCGTCGAAGCCGATCAGCGGTCCGTCGCCGGCGCTGACGACGCCGCCGGCAAGTCCGGCGGCACGCAATCCGGCCACGAGGTCGGCCGCCGGGGCGTTCTTTTCCAGCCCGGTCAGGGCTGCTGCCTCGCGGCGGTTCATGAACAGCAGCGCCAGCCTGTCGAGCACCGGCTTCAGCCGCACCGCCTTGGCCGGCGAGATGGCGATGGCGAAGACCGGCTGGCCGCCGGCCGGCGGCACCAGCCGCTCAAGCGCGGCTTCCGGCAGGTTGGCGTCGAGGAACAGCGCATCCGCCGTCGCCGCCGCCTCGCGCAGCCTGGCGCGTCGCACCTGCTTGGGGAAGGCGAGGTCGTAGAGCCCCATGTCGGCAAAGCCGACGACCAGTTCGCCCTCGGCGTCGAGGATGGCGGTATAGCTCGGCGTCGTGCGGTCGAGGAAAACGGCCGACAAATCCTCGATGCCGGCGGCCGCGATGGCGCGCGCCACGGTCTCGGCCGCTGCGTCGCCGCCGCGCAGCGAAGCCAGCGAGGCGGACGCCCCGCGCCGCACTGCCGTGCGCAGCGCGTTGAAGACGCCGCCGCCGACGTCCTCGCGCATCGTGCCGGGGTTGGAGGCGGCGGCTATATAGGCGCCGCTCACCTGGCCGCGCCGGTCGATATGCGCGCCGCCGACAGCAAGGATGTGCGGTGCGCGCGTCATGCCGGGCGGCCCGTCCATCCGCGCACGCGGCCGAATCGCCTGCCACGTCCAGGAATGCCGCTCGCCGTCGGGTACGAGGATGCGGTCGCCGTGAAGTCGCCAAAACAAAAAAAGAACAAAATAGGATTATCCTTTTTTATCAATTGCATATCGGCCTTGTCAAACAAGAACAAAAGCGGTACATATTCACAGGGACGCACCGGCCTGTCCGGCCTTCATTGACGACCAAGGGGTGATGTATCATGGCTCAGAACAGTTTGCGGCTTGTAGAGGACAAATCGGTGGACAAATCAAAGGCGCTGGACGCCGCTCTCTCGCAGATCGAGCGCGCCTTCGGCAAGGGCTCGATCATGCGCCTGGGCGCCAACGAGCAGGTGGTGGAGATCGAGACGGTGCCGACCGGCTCGCTCGG
>JBQCHN010000049.1:0-5451 GCA_051954615.1 Mesorhizobium sp.
AAGCGCGACGGCCGGCAGGATCAGCGATTTCAGCGCCGGCCAGGCGCCAGCGCTCCAGCCGGGAAAGCCCCCGGCCGGCACGAGGTGCAGCCAGACAGCGAAGACATAGACCAGCAGCAGCGCGAACCAGAAGTTGGGCACCGCCACGCCGAGCTGGGCTGCGCCCATGGAGACGGTGTCGGCCATGCGCCCGCGCCGCTCGGCCGAAAATATGCCGACTGGAATGGCGATCAGCGTCGAGAGCGCCAATGCCATCAGCGCCAGCGGCAGCGAGACCACGACGCGCTCGGCGACGAGGTCGCGGAGCGTCACGTTGTAGGTGTAGGACTTGCCGATATCGAACACCAGCAGCCGGCCGATCCAGTCGAGGTAGCGAACGAGCAGAGGCTGGTCGAGGCCCATCTGATCGCGCAGCGCCTGCACCGCGTCAGCCGTCGCGTTCATGCCCAGCATCAGCCGCGCCGGGTCGCCGGGAACGATCTCGATCACCGAGAACACCACCACCGAGGCAAGCGCGAGCGTCACCACGGCGATCAGCAGCCTCTTGGTCAGGTAGGCGGTCATGGGGTGTCAGCCTGCCCAAAAAGCGACTGCCCCGGAAGCGGTTTCGGCTCCGGGGCAGCGTTTCTCAACAGAAGCGTGCTCAATCCGCCCACTTCACCTTGGTCAGGTCGTTGGCCGGGATCGGCGCGTTGTCCCAAAGGCCTTCGAGCTTGGCGTCCCACACGCCGATCTTCGGCAACTCGAACAGGAAACCCACCGGCGCATCCTGCGCGAGGATTTTCTGCGCCTCGCCGTAGAGTTCCTTGCGCTTGGCCTCGTCGGAAGTGAGGTTCAGCTCGTCTATCACCTTGTCGAAGCCAGGGTTGTGGTAATTGAAGTAGTAGTCCTTGCGCGCATAGATATCGATGTCGTTCGGCTCGGTGTGCGAGACGATGGTCAGGTCGTAGTCCTTCTTGGTGAAGACCTGATCCAGCCATTGCGCCCACTCGACCGGGATGATCTCGAGGTCGATGCCGACTTCGCGCAGTTCGGAGGCGATGATCTCGCCACCGAGGCGAGCGTAGGATGGCGGCGGCAGCTTCAGCGTCGCCTTGAAGCCGTTCTCCAGCCCAGCCTCCTTCAACAGTTCCTTGGCCTTGGCGACATCGTGCGGATATTCGCCGGTCAGGTCGATATAGGCCTTGCTGGCGGGCGACTGGTGCGAGCCGATCGGCACGCCCAGCCCGTTCGACGCGCCGTCGATGATCGCCTTGCGGTCGAGCGCATAGGAAATCGCCTGCCTGACCTTGAGCTGGTCGAAGGGCGGCTTTTTGTTGTTGATGGACAGAAGCGTCTCGCCCTCGGTCGAGCCGACCACCACCTTGAAGCGCGGATCGCCCTCGATCTGCGCCACGCCGTCCGGCTGGAAGAAAGGGAAGGCCTGCACGTCGCCGGAAAGCAGGGCCGGCACGGCAGCGGCGGCATCCGGTACGATGCGGAACTCGGCCTTGTCGAGATAGGCGGGCTCGCCCCAGTAGTTGTCCGATTTCACCAGCGTGATTGAGGAGCCCTTGGCCCAGTTCTGGAACTTGAAGGGACCGGTGCCGATCGGCTTTTCCTTGTTGGTGTCGGCCGATTCGGGCGCCACGATCACCGCGTCGCCCCAGCCCATGTTGTAGAGGAAGGAGCCTTGCGGATTCTTCAGCGTCACCTTGACGGTGGCGGGATCGACCACATCGACGCTGTCGATGGCCGCGAAGAGGGCCTTCTGGGCATTGACCGAATCGGCGGCGCGGGCGCGGTCGAGTGAGAATTTCACGTCATTGGCGTCGAAATCGGTGCCGTCGTGGAATTTCACGCCGGTGTGCAGCTTGAAGGTATAGATCTTGCCGTCGTCGGAAATGGTCCAGCTTTCGGCCAGGTCGGGCTGGACTTCGCCGTTCGGGCCGATGCGGGTCAGCCCCTCGAAGACGTTGGCGTAGAGCACTTCGTCGATGGCGGCGGCGGCGCCCGCCGTCGGGTCGAGATGCGGCGGTTCGAGCGGGATGCCGAGGACGAGATCGGTGCGCGCGGCCAGTGCCGCGCTTCCCGAGGCGAGCACCAAGGCCGCAGCGGCCAGAACGGATTTCCATAGCGTCATCGGTCAACTCCCAAAATCCCGAACCGGCGCGGATCAAAGCGTGAAATTGCCGTAGAGTAAACGGCAATGTTGCGGTGCAGCGTGTAATTATCCGGCTTCTGCCTGCGGGGTCGGTTCAAGCGGCGCCGCCGCGCAAGAGCACGTTGAGGCCGAGCGCCATCACCTTGGCCGACTGCACCATGTCCTCGATGCCGACCCACTCGTCCGGCCGGTGGGCGAGATCGAGGATGCCGGGGCCGTAGGCGATGCAGTCGTAGAGATGGCCGATGCGGGCGACGTGCTTCTGGTCGTAGGTGCCGGGCGAGATGACGTAGTCCGGCTCGCGGTCGAAGATTTCCATGATGCCTTGCGCCACGGCCTTGACCACCGGCGCGTCGCGCTCGGTCATCGTCGGCTGCACCTCCATCAGGTCGCGGATCTCGTAGTCGAATTTCGGTCGCTCGCGCTTCAACCGGTCGAGGATGGAGGTCACTTCGGATTTCACGTCGCCGATCTTTTCTTCCAGCAGGAAGCGGCGATCGATGGTGAGCCGGCACCAGTCGGGAACGTTGGGCGAGGGCAGGCCCGGGCGGAAATCCTCGGTCTGGCCGCCGTGGATGGAGTTGATGTTCATGGTCGAGCGCCGGGCGCCTTCCGGCACCACCGGCATTTTCGTCTGCTTCCTGTCCAGCGCCGGGAACAGTTCTTCCTCGAAGGCCACCAACACGGCGCCCATGTGGCGCACGGCATTGTCGCCAAGGAAGGGCATGGAGCCGTGCGCGATCTCGCCCTTGGTCTCGATCTCCGCCCACCAGACGCCGCGATGGCCGAGGCAGATGCGCTCCTTGTTGAGCGGTTCGGGGATGATGACGTGATCGACCTTCGGCTTCGAGAAATAGCCGAGCTTTGCCAGATGGGCGACGCCGCCGAAGCCGCCGGATTCCTCGTCCACCGTGCCGGAAATCTCGATGGAACCCGGAAAGTCCGGATAAGTCGCCGTGAAGGCCTCGACGGCGACGATGGAGGCGGCCAGCCCGCCCTTCATGTCGCAGGCGCCGCGGCCGTAGACCCGCCCGTCTTTGACGATGCCGGCGAAAGGATCGAGGCTCCAGCCGTCGCCGGCCTCGACCACGTCGATATGCGAGTTGAAGTGGACGCAGGGACCGGGCGAGCGCCCGTCGAAACGGGCGACGACGTTGATGCGCGGGTAGCGGTCGGTGTCGCCGGGGCTTCCTTCGCCGCGCACGTATTCGATGCCGAAGCCGCGTTTCTTCAATCGTTCGCCGACATATTCCGCGCAAGGGCGATAGGCCTCGCCCGGCGGATTGACGGTCGGGAAGCGGATCAGGTCTGCGGTGAGCGCGACGAGATCGTCGGTGCGGGCGTCTATGGCGTTCAGGAGCTGGTCATGCATCGCCGGATTGAGCAGCGATTGGCGCGGTAAGGCAAGAGGGATGGTGGACGTGGTGAATTGCGCCAGGGCGTAACCGGCGTGGTATCGCTGCAACTAAGGAGAGAAAAAGTTCAAATTTTCGCTTCCGGGTTGGCCAATTGGGCAAGAAGTCCGCGCTACGATCGATCACCTGTCTTCAAAAAGGTGAAAAATAACGTGAGAATGACAAGGCAAGGGGCAATAAAGGGCAACAACAGGGGTTTGGACCAATGAGGATGACTGTTCTTGCAGCCGCCGCTGCCGCGGCGATGCTTTTGTGCGGTTCGGTCGGGGCAAAAGCGGCGAGCCTCGTCGCCAAGGTCAATGTTGGCACGCAGACCATGACGGTGAGCCAGAACGGCCACGTACTCTACCGCTGGAAGGTTTCCACGGCGCGCAAGGGCTACATCACGCCGCGCGGCACCTATCGGCCGCAGCGGCTGCATCGCATGTGGTATTCGCGCAAATACGAGATGTCGCCGATGCCGTATTCGGTCTTCTACCACGGCGGCTACGCCATCCACGGCACCGGCGCGGTCAAGTCGCTCGGCCGGCCAGCCTCGCATGGCTGCGTGCGCCTGCATACGGCGAATGCGGCGACCTTTTATGCGCTGGTGAAGCAGGCCGGCATGGGTAATACGCGCATCGTCGTGACGAACTGACTGCGCGCAGGTTTGTCGCGCCGCTCTTTTGTGCAGAACGGCCGTTTCGCCATTCGGCTCACGCGGAGAAGAAAATCGCCGCGTGACGCCGCTTAGGCGCATTTCCTTTCCGCCCGCGCACCGCTAGGACTCCCGATAAGGGAGGTCGAGCCTTTGAGTCCACGCGAGCGCGTTGCGCTATCCGAACCGGTCGGCGACGAGGTCCGCAAGACCACATGCTACATGTGCGCCTGCCGCTGCGGCATCAACGTCCATATCAAGGACGGCAAGATCCGCTACATCGAGGGCAACCGCGACCATCCGGTCAACAAGGGCGTTCTGTGCGCCAAGGGCTCGGCCGGAATCATGCAGCATTACGCGCCGGCGAGGCTGCGCGCGCCGCTGAAGCGCGTCGGGCCGCGCGGGTCGGGCCAATTCCAGGAAATCTCGTGGGAGGAGGCGCTCGGGCTGGCCACCGAATGGCTGGGCGAAGTGCGCCACCGCGACCCGAAGAAGCTGGCCTTCTTCACCGGGCGCGACCAGTCGCAGTCGCTGACCGGATTCTGGGCGCAGCAATACGGCACGCCGAACTATGCCGCGCATGGCGGCTTCTGCTCGGTCAACATGGCGGCCGCCGGCATCATGACCATCGGCGGCGCGTTCTGGGAGTTCGGCGCGCCCGACTGGGACCGGACAAAGCTGTTCGTCATGTTCGGCGTGGCCGAAGACCACGATTCCAACCCGATCAAGATCGGCATTTCCAAGCTGAAGCAGCGCGGCGCGCGCTTCGTCTCGGTCAATCCGATCCGCACCGGCTATTCGGCGGTGGCCGATAACTGGATCGGCATCCGGCCGGGCACGGACGGACTGCTGATCCTGTCGGTGGTGCATGAACTGCTGAAGGCGCGCAAGATCGACGTCGACTATCTGGTGCGCTACTCCAATGCGCCGTGGCTGGTGATCGACGCGCCGGGCACGCCCGAGCACGGCCTGTTCGCCCGCGATGGCGAGGGCAGGGCGCTGGTGTGGGAAACGGTGACGGAACGCGCCGTTCCGGCCGGAACCAAGGGTGCGCGGGCTGCGCTTTCCGGTCGTTTCGAGCTGCCGGACGGGCGCTTTGCTTCACCGTCCTTTCACTTGCTGGCCGAAAAGTACCTCGACCCGAAATACGCGCCGGAGGCCGTGGCCGGCGAAACCGGTGTCGCCGCCGAGACGATTCGCGGGCTGGCGGCCGAGATCGCCCGCGTCGCCTTCGACGAGGAAATCGTCATCGACCA